>CAYZWO010000132.1:0-10807 GCA_964482215.1 uncultured bacterium | reverse complement strand
GCTTCTAACTTGACCTTACCTCTTTTCCAAAATTAGTTTTCGATCTACTGAGTTTAGCTAAACGACTCTTAAGCTCCTGATTTTCCTGTTTAATCTGGTCTAGGGTTTCTCGTAATTCCTTAAGCCCTTTATCAGAACTTAAGTTTTTCTGGACTTTCGCGATCGCTTCTTCCGCTAACCGACGTACCCGACCATCAGGGGTTTGATTAGCCAAGGATTGCAAGATGCCAATGGCTTTAGGAGTTTCCATTTGTCCTAACGCAGAGGCAACCGCAACCTGAGTTAAAAAGAAAGATTCTTGAGCGATCGCTGCTAGTCGATCCAAAATTAAGGTGAGTTTATCGGGGGTTTGTCCTGTGGAAATGGCTCCCAATGCTCGAATGGAGGCAAGGCGTAACGGTTGGGGTGTTCCTAATGCCGTGTAGGAAAGGATAATATCTACCGCATCCCCCGATGTTTTAAGCTGACTCAATCCCGCGATCGCGCCACAACGCACCACCTCATTCCAGCCTGCCCGTTGTTCTAACACCGATTTTAATAAGGCAATCACTTCACTCTCTTGAGATTTTAAATGCCCTGAAATAATAGAACCTAAACCCGATGCTGCGGCTGCTTCTGCATAGTAACTGGCTTCCCCTGCCTCTAAACACTTTTTGAGGGCGATGTAACTTTCTTGGGTTTTAACTCGGCTCAAACTGCTGAGGATAGCGCGACGCACCTTGGGATTTTCATTACTTAACCCTTCAATTAATGCTGATGCAGCTTGGTCTAACTTGATATTGGCTAACTGCTCGGCGACTTCAACCCGTACTCCCCAAAACAGATCGGTTAATAAACTTTCCTTGAGTGCGTCAATGGCTTCTAATCCTCCTTTTTTGGCCAACGCGATCGCGGCATAGATGCGAGAAATAGGATCGGGATCGTGTTTCAGTTGGGCTTTTAATTCGGATAAGGGATACTCTAATTCAACCGTTTTTAAGAAATTATTCCCCACATCAAAGCTGACAAAATCGGGCTTTAATTCTAAGGGGAAATAGAAACTTTGCTCCCGTTCATTCAGCCGTAATTTAATCGTTTTGATTTTAACTTGTCCTGCCTGTAACCAATTAAACGCAACAGGAATCGTTAAATCAAATAGATCTTTTAAATTGCCATTTTGCCCTTCGCTAACTTGGGTTTGTTTAACCGTTAATTTAGCTAATTGACTATCGTGATCCCAACTGTAGGAAACGTGGTAATCAGGATGCCCACCCCGAAAAACATACTGATCAAATAGCCAGAGTAAATTAAAGCCCGTTGCTTTCTCAATCGCTCTTAATAAATCAATGGTTTCAACGGTGTTATGGGCATTATCCTGTACAAAAGTATGAATGGCTTTGGTAAATAATTCCTCCCCTAAAATCGTGCGGATCATGTGATAAACACAGGCACCTTTTTCGTAGAGATGGCGGTCATATAATTCAATCGCTTCTCGATAAATATTAGTCACAATCGGACGACGATAACGGGAAGCATCTTCATCTAAATAATTGCGCGCTTCACCTAATAAATAATAAGCCGCATCATCCGAGCCATATTCAGTATCTGTCCACAGCACTTCTGAATAGGAAGCCATTCCTTCTTTGATCCAAGCGTGTGACCAATGTTTAATCACTACCAAATCGCCAAACCATTGATGGGCCAACTCATGGGCAACTAAACTTTCTGTGTTTCGGTTATCCAATGCTGCCCGTTCATCCAATAAACAGCGATCGGTTAACAGGGTCGTGGACGTATTTTCCATGCCCCCAAAAATAAAGTCATCCACACAGACTTGGGCATATTTCGGGAAAGGATAGGGATAACCAAAGGCTTTGGCAAAAAATTCAATCATTTTAGGCGTTTTGCCCATGCTTCTTAAGCCATCAGCTTCGCGCCCTTTTTCCACATAATAATTAACGGGAATATCTTGATATTGATCCTTCAGTTCAGCAAAATCCCCAACCGCTAAAGTCATTAAATAGGTCGGGTGAATTTGTTGTTGTGACCAATGATAAATTCGCTCTGTTTCTAACTCTTCAACACTGATTAATTCTCCATTAGAAATAGCCATATAAGGCTGGGGAATTTGTACCCGAATTTCCGAGGTTGCTAACTGGCCTGGGTAGTCAAAGCAAGGGAACCAAAACCGCGAATCTTCATCTTCTCCCTGCGTCCATACTTGTACAGGTTTATTCGGATAATATTGATCAGGTTCAATAAAATATAAGCCTCGTTGGGGCTGATTAACTTGGTAATGAATTTCAATAATCGTTGTTTTTTCTGATAGGGGTTGTAATAAATTAATAATTAATTTTTCGCCATCATATTCAAAGGGTTGGCTAATCGTTTGAATAAAAACAGATTGAATGCCTAAATTAACTGCATCCAATACTAATTGGCTAACACCAGAACGAATGGGAGTTAAAGTAATTTTACAAATACCCGAAAAAGATTTTTCAGGAATATTTAATTTTAAATCTAAAAAAATATGATTAACTTGACCAGGGCGATCTGGATTGTAGTGAGGTTTTGCACCTGGGAGTTCAAAGGATTTACGCCGATTGTCTTCGGTATCAAAGGTTAGATAGGACATGGATAAAACACTGGCAAGGGCTAGATTTTATTTTAACATGATGGCTTTTGGTGGACAGCGATCGCGTTTGTAGCTTGAATCCCTGACTATTTTCATTAAACGATTTTAGAAAGTTTGTAAAAAAAATTGGGCATACTATCAACAGGTTTTACTTAAACTTCATAGCAGTATTCGTTAGCAGTTGAGCAGGAAAAGAAAAATGTTTAGGTTTCTCAATCGAGATTGGTTGGGCAAATTTTTAGTGATTTTAATGGTTTTAGTGATTGGAATACAATCTCCTACTTATGCTGATATTAGTATTAATTCCGACAATGTACAAAATTTTCTCAATAGTTTAGAAAGTTTTAACGTTAATGAAGTCGCACATATAACGACTATTAAAGGCATTAGTCATGTCAAAACCTATCAAGATGTGATTGATACCGAATGCGGTGCGACCCAATCGATCGCCTATTGCCCATCGGATCAAACCATTTATTTAAATATTCCTGATTTGAATCAATTTGTGAATATTTACGGTGATAATGCTTTGTATATCGTCATCGGTCATGAATGGGGGCATCATCTCCTTGCCCAAATGGGTTATCGTGGCCCCAATATTGGTGAAGAATTAGCCGCAGACTGCATTTCAGGTTACGTCTTTGGCACTTTTCATCAGGCAACAATGGGGGAACTGTCGAAAGATGAATTGGTGCGCCTCATTTTGCAAGCAGTGGGGGCTGGTGATACATCGGGTTATGTCAGTAGTCACGGTATGGGGGAACAAAGAGCTACCTATCTCTATCGCGGTTTAAAAGCAATAGAAAATCAAAATACGATTAATGCTTGTTTTGAGTAAGTTTTAGTTATAGCGAATCCCTGCGGCTTTCAACCGATCTAAGGCTTCCCCTAAGCGATCGCAGTCGGCAATCAAACTAACACGAACATAACCTTCACCCCCTTCACCAAAGGCATTCCCAGGGGTAAAGACAACGCCCGTTGTTTCTAATACCTTGAGGGCAAAATCTGCTGAAGTCATGCCCACAGGACAGGGAACCCAGAGATACATCGTGGCCTTAGAAGGCTCCATCTTCCAGCCTAATTCCCCTAAACCTTTGAGCAAAAAGTCTCGTCGTTCTCGATAGCGGTCTTGAGTCTCTTTAATATAACTTTCGGGCAACTGTAACGCGGTTTCTGCGGCTTTTTGGATAGCACGGAAAATCCCGTAATCAAAATTGGTTTTTAGGGTACGCAGACCTTGAATGATCTCCGTATTGCCGACCACAAAGCCTACACGCCAACCCGCCATTGTATAGGTTTTAGAAAGAGTATGAAACTCTACGCTTAATTCTTTGGCTCTGGGAATTTCTAACAAACTGGTGGGTTGATAACCATCAAAGGCTAATTCCGCATAGCAGAGGTCATGCACCAACATCACCTCATAATGATGGGCCCAATCCACCACTTCTTCAAAAAATTCTCTCGGAGCCGTCGCACTGGTGGGATTATTGGGATAGTTAAAGAATAGAATCTTGGCTTGGCGAGCCACGTCTTCAGGAATGGAATTGAGATCAATCACCCAATTATTTTCAGGTTTCAACATCAAATGATGAATTTTTGCCCCCGCAATTACAGGGCCACGAAAATGCACGGGATAGGACGGATTGGGAACTAAGATGACATCCCCAGGGTTAATATAAGCTAGTGCTAAATGACCTAATCCTTCCTTAGAACCGACGAGGGGTAACGCTTCTGTGTTGGGTTCGAGTTCCACCCCATAACGGCGTAAATACCATTGAGCAATACTTTGGCGAAAACTATCCGTTCCCTCAAAGGGCGGATAACCATGAGTCTGAAGCGAAGATAGGGATTCAATCGCGGCATCAATGGCAGGCTTGGGGGCCAAACCATCAGGATTCCCCATCCCTAAATCAATTAAGTCTAGACCTTGCTCTCTTGCTTTTGCCTTCAATTCATCCAACCGAGCAAATACATAGGGAGGAAGGGCTTTTAAACGATCCGCACGACGACTAAACCAATTCAGACTCATTGCCAGTGACATTAATACACATGAGCCATCATTGTCGCATTTTCGGGGTCATCTGTTCCATTAGATACAGGAATTTCTCGACAAACGTAAATGGCAATGATTTATTAATTTGTATATAAAAGCATAGCAGTAAAAATTTGCCTATTCCTAATAAAAAAAGGGGATTAAACCCCTTGCTAGTAAATATTGCACAAAATGCTGTAATAAATCACGTTATAACGGACGATAAACGCGGTAATCAATATTGGGGAAAATATTATCCATTGCTTCCACATTCACCAACCAACCTGAATCAACTTTATTGGCTTTAATATCTTCATAGAGTTTATCAAAGCGCAATAAATGGGAACGGGTGCGACGTACTGCATAGGGAACCATTGTTCCTGTCCGCATGATGAAGGCCCAGTCAGAAGATTGAGCAAGTAATAATTCCCGTGCTGCTTGGTTTAAGGCTCGTTCTTCCAGTTCGTCGATCGCTTCTCGGTGGCTGATCTCGATCATGCGTTCGGCGGCTTTGTGTAAATGGGGATAAATCCAAGCGTTGGTATCATTCAACCAATATTCATGGAAGCCTTTATAACCCCAACTGGATTGGGAGGGACGGCAGACTTGCTGGGTGGGATTGGCCCGTAAATAGTCCGCCAAGTGGGTCATGTCAAAGGTATTTTGGTCGTACCAGGCTTTACGGAAGAGAAAATCAATAAACCAGGGGCCTTCATACCACCAATGACCAAATAACTCGGCATCATAGGGAGAAACGACAATCGGGGGACGTTGCATAATCCCTGCTAAGTGTTCTACCTGCCGTTCTCGGTTGTACATAAAGTTGGCGGCGTGTTCGGCGGCTTTCTCTTTGGCCCAATAGGGATCATATAAAGCTTTATCGGAAAGACCTGCTTGGCGGCTGGTGATTTTATGGTATTTAATGCCAATATTTTTCCGTTGGCCATTGGGCATGATGTAGGGTTTGATATATTCGTATTCTGCTTCCCAACCCAAATCTTTATAAAATTCTCGATATTCAGGATCCCCTGGATAACCGACCTGGGATGACCAAACCTGTTGAGAGGATTCATGATCTCGCCCAAAAGCAGCAACGCCTGTTTCGGTAAAAATAGGGGCATAGGTGCCAAATCGGGGACGGGGACGGGCGTATAAAATCCCATGACCATCAACCAGGAAGTAACGCAAGCCTGCATCGGCTAACATTCTTTCTACCCCTTCAAAGTAGGCACATTCAGGGAGCCAGATGCCTTTAGGGGGACGACCAAAGTTTTCTTCGTAATGTTCGCAGGCAACTTTGATCTGTGACCAGACGGCCTGGGGATACATTTTCATTAAGGGAAAATAGCCGTGAGTCGCACCACAGGTCAGGATTTCTAGATTATTGGAATCCAGGAATTGTTTAAAGGCTTTAACGAGGTCGCGATCGTAGCGTTCCCAGGTTTCGCGGACTAGGGCAAATTCCTTTTGGTAATATTCCGCTAAATATTTGAGATGCCCGTTATGTTCGTTATGCTCAATTTCTTTTTCAATTAATTCTTGTAACTTGCTGAGGTGTTCGTCGTAGCGGTCTTGGAGGAGCGGATCTCGGAGCATGGAGACCAGAGGCGGGGTCATACTCATGGTCATCTTGAAATCGATTCCGTCTCGCTTTAATCCTTCAAATACATGCAACAGAGGAATGTAGGTTTCGGTAATCGCTTCATAGAGCCACTCTTCTTCTAACACGTAGTCACTTTCGGGGTGTCGGACGAAGGGTAAGTGAGCATGAAGGACGAGGGCAACATAGCCGAGAGACATAGGATTTCCGCGCCTTTTTTAGGAGTGAATAAATCTGTAATGTCAGTTTAACGGATTTTTAGCGCAATCTTTTAAGATTTTTTAAACAGGGATTGCTTTATGAATAATTCTAATTTGTTAGATTTTAATCCTTTAAACTCAGCCTAACGCCTTATATTGATGGGATTGAAGATTGCAATTTGGAGCGATCGCGGAGGAATTGATGAACTGCTCATAGAATTGACATTTAAGCTGATAAGCATTTTCTTGAAGATTTAGGCAATAAATTAAGGTATCTTCAGACGAAATACGTTTTTTTAATGTAAGCAATTATAATTATACAGTTTTCTGATCAGTATCTATACCAAGCCCTCTCCAATCTGTTCTGTTTTTATTAGGTATTAGCAAGTATCTGGGTTAAATAATTTACTTTCACCAAACACTATCCAATAAATTAAATATTAGGAGAATATTAAACATGGAGCCTATTTTTTGGATTATATTGATTATCATTTCTGTCGTATTATTATCGTCTGGATTACGAGGCTTTGGTATCTGTGATGAATGGGATCGACGGACTTTATTTACTTTAGGAAGATTTAATAAAATTGTTGGGCCAGGGCTTTATTTCTATGTTCCTTTTTTGCAAAGTGTTAAGCATACGATTGATATGCGGATTGTGACCTATACCGTTCCATTACAAAAAGGATTAACCAAAGATAATATTCCTGTTGAAGTAGATGCTATCGTTTTTTATCGGGTTCAAAATGCTAAATTAGCCGTTTTGAATGTGGATAACTATCATTCCGCAACGCAATTATCGGTTCGTTCTGCTATTCGCGATATGGTGGGTAAATCGAGTTTGGATGAACTACTATCAGAGCGTGACAAAATTGGAGAGATTATTCTCCAACACGTTGCTGAATTTATTTCTCAATGGGGAGTTCTTATGGTCGGTATTGAAATTAAAGATGTGATTGTTGCCAAAGAATTAGAAGATGCGATCGCGCGAGAAGCCGCAGCAGAAAGAGAAAAACGCGCCAGATTAAAATTAGCCGAAGCAGAAGAATTAGCAGTGGATTTTATTACCAAGGCGGCGGATAAATATGTAACTAATCCAACTGCGTTGCAATTGCGTTCAATGAATATGCTTTATGAAATGTGTATGGAAGGAAAATCAACTATGATTTTTATTCCCGTTGCTGATTCAGGGAATGGAATGCCCAGTATTATCGGAGTTGAGGGAATTAAGAGCTTAATTGAACAAAACAAAGAGAACCACTCATAATTAGCAACCTTAAGATTTACCAGAGATAACCTCTGGATGGTATGGTATGGTGAGACAAAATTATTTATTTGAATTGGCAGCAAAGGCATGACATATAACCGAGTCTTACTCAAGTTAAGCGGTGAAGCTTTAATGGGAAACTTGGGTTACGGGATCGATCCAAAGGTCGTTGCTGAAATTGCTCAGGAAATTTCTGATGTTATTCAGCAGGGCGTTCAACTGGCTGTTGTGGTTGGAGGAGGCAATATTTTTCGAGGGGTAAAAGCCTCAGCCGCAGGAATGGATCGCGCAACAGCAGATTATATTGGCATGATTGCAACGGTGATGAATGCGATGACCTTGCAGGATGCCTTAGAACGAATGAATATTCCTACTCGCGTTTTAACGGCGATCGCGATGCAAGAGGTTGCCGAACCCTATATCCGTCGTCGAGCGATCCGTCACCTAGAAAAAGGGCGGGTCGTTATTTTTGGAGCAGGTTCAGGGAATCCCTTCTTTACCACAGATACAACTGCGGCACTGAGAGCGGCCGAAATTGAAGCGGAAGTGGTCTTTAAGGCGACGAAAGTGGATGGGGTTTATGATAAAGATCCTGCGACTAACCCTGATGCGCGGCGTTTTACCTCGTTGACCTATAGCCACGTTCTCGCTAAAGATTTGAAAGTAATGGATAGTACCGCGATCGCGCTATGTAAAGATAATAATATCCCGATCATGGTGTTCGACCTTTCGGTTCCAGGTAATATTATCCGAGCCATTAACGGCGAACCTGTGGGTACGATTGTAGGAGGTTCCTGTGAAGTTAGCTGAAGTCAAAGAGAATATGCAAAAAAGTATTGAGGCCACCCAACGGTCATTCAATACCATTCGCACGGGTAGGGCTAATCCTTCCCTTTTAGACCGTGTTAGCGTTGATTACTATGGGGCAGAAACCCCGCTGAAATCATTGGCGACTATTAACACGCCCGATGCCAGCACGATCACCATTCAGCCGTTTGATAAGGGCAGCATGGCCCAAATTGAAAAGGCTATTTCTATGTCTGATATTGGCTTAACCCCCAATAATGACGGGCAAGTGATTCGGCTCAATATTCCGCCCTTAACCTCCGACCGCCGTAAGGAATTGGTCAAGGTTGCCAGTAAGTTAGCGGAAGAGGGAAAAGTTGCCATTCGCAATATCCGTCGAGACGCGATCGATTCTATTCGTAAACAGGAAAAAAATCACGAAATTTCTGAAGATGAATCGAAAGATCTACAAGATAACGTGCAAAAAGCGACCGATTCTTCCATTAAAAAAATTGAAGAACTCTTAGCCGCTAAGGAAAAAGACATTTTAACGGTGTAAACCTTTTCATAATTTCTTTTTTTAAACTGTTTTAATCCTCCGCTATTTCAAGAGTTAGCTTTTATACCTGGGTTGTGTAAAATGAATCTCTTGATTAAGTCGGGGGATTTAGCGTTTACATCTTGATAAAAAGTGACTCTTAGCCCCAAGATAATAATCCTAATTTGGCGCGATCGCTGAAGATCTAGCGCTAGGACTATCCGCCAAAATGATATACCCTAAATGCTAACAACCGATTAATGATGGCAACTGCTATTTAACTGTGCCTGTCCTTTGCAACCGTTAACGTTTATACCTTCAACTTTTATGGATCTGTTCTCCAGTAGTGGTTATCTCATCTTTTTGCTGACTTCGACGGCTATCTATGCCATTTTTGCTTTGGGCCTCAATTTGCAATGGGGATTTACGGGGCTAATTAACTTTGGCCATGTGGCATTTATGACCATCGGAGCCTATGCAACAGCCCTATTAACCCTACAAGGTGTTCCGTTAATTATTTCGGTTGTTGTCGGCATTGTTTTATCGTCCCTACTGGGCTTATTGATTGGGACTTCTACCCTACGGTTGCGGGAAGATTATCTCGCGATTGTCACCATCGGTGTATCCGAGTTAGTCCGTTTAGTGGCACTCAACGAAGAAGAAATCACCAAAGGGGCGTTTGGGGTTCAGCGTTATCCTTTACCCTTTGATTTTGAGCCAAACTTATTGGTTAAATTGATTTTTATTGGTTTACTAACCTTACTCGCTGTCTATGCAGAATGGTTATTGTGGCGGAGTTTATCGCGACAGTGGAAAGAAAGCCAATCCATTACGAAAAAAAGTTTTCAACCCCGCAAACCCGCTGCATTAATAATTTGGGGTGTTATTGCAACTGTTTTAATTTTATTTGCCTATATTCCAGGGGTTATTTCCCTTTATAACTACAGCTACAAAGCGGGTTTAATGTTGTTAACCTTGGGAATGTTGGCGTTGATTTATACAGGCTTAGAATTTTTAGTCCATTCACCTTGGGGACGGATTTTAAAAGCCATTCGAGAAGATGAAGAAATTCCCAGAGCGTTAGGCAAAAATGTATTTTGGTATAAGCTTCAGTCTTTCATGTTAGGGGGCGCGATCGCGGGAATTGCAGGAAGCTTTTTCGCTTGGCAGTTAACAACCATTTATCCCAACAACTTTGAGCCGTTGTTAACCTTTAATGCTTGGATCATAGTGGTTTTGGGGGGTTCAGGTAGCAACGCAGGAACCATTTTAGGCGCGATTATTTTCTGGGCCTATGATGCGTTAACCCGTTCATTTTTACCCCAGTTAGGTTGGTTCGACCAAAGCCAAATCGGTGCTTTTCGGATTATGGTCATCGGTTTAATTTTAATGGTCTTAATGGTTTGGCGACCTCAAGGCATTTTAGGAAAGAAAGAAGAGTTAACTTTAGGAAGATAACTAGGTCAACTAAAACGAAAAATCAAATATCAACTGATAAGCTCGGCGATCGCGCGTTGGGTTAAATTTTAAGTATGCTAAAAATGGAGTGCGTTGATTTTCCTTGAATTTGAGCAATCAGGAAACCAAAAACAATGGAAGAATTATTGGAGTTAAAGCAATTTGTGATAGCTGGCGATGTAGAAGCGGCCTTATCTTTAATTGATGAACTAGAAGAAATGAGCAAGGAAGATAAAATCAACAAGATTTATAGTTATTGCATTGTTTTGTTAAGTAGCTAGGCACAATTAAATATAAAACGTTTGAGTGTAT
>CAYZWO010000131.1:0-10874 GCA_964482215.1 uncultured bacterium | reverse complement strand
GATCTTTGTCAAGGCTGGCAGCTTGCAATTCGCACTTAACGGGAAAAGTCAGTTTAGCAACTTGGTTTACTCCTCTATTGCAATGTCTACAACTGATTTGGACAGACAGTACTTTTGGCGGTAAGGACTTTACAACTTGGATTAAAGAAACTTTTGGCTGAACACTGGAGGTGGTTAAGAAACAGGAAGGACAAAAAGGATTTGAGGTTTTACCGAAACGTTGAGTTGTAGAAAGAACTTTTGCTTGGTTTGGCCGATACCGTCGTCTATGGTCAATATCATGCTCCGAAGGCTTGCTTAAAACTTTTCAAACACATTCTCAATTGAATGACGATAAAAAGTAATAGGGTGAAAATGTTAGTCATAAAAATGTTGATTGAGGAGATAGATTTGAGCAATATTTATATTAGTTGATATTTTATGTAATGCATGCCTTATATACTCTTTAGACCACCACTACTATCGAATCACTACCGAATTTTGTCTATGCAAGTCTTAAAAGAATTCCTGTGTCTTGCTTAGAGACGCAAACAAAAAAGATGTGTCCGTTATTCGGTTTGGGGAACTTCAATTCCTTCAAATTTTATTTTTACACAATCAGCAAGATTAAAAGTTTTAGGTGAGTTACTATTTGATGGATAATAAGTACCCTTCCCAGGTTTAACCTTTAAATAACTGTTTAAATTTTTGCCATTCTTGAGGCTGACAGTGACGAAATGATATATTTTCTTGTCATCTATATTAGGAATAGATAAGAGCTTGCTATTCTTTACTTTAATTATCTTTATTTCATGAAAAAAATAAGAAAAAAGAGATAAATTGTTTACATTAACTTTTGTATTAATTTGTCCTAGAGGTTGATCACCAGCCGAATAATAAAAGTGAAGCTGATCTTCTACACCATCTATATTTACAGGTTCGCTCCCATCTATGTAAATAATCTTTTTGGGAGATATTGTACAAACAATTTGTGGGACAATTGGCTGACTATAAGCCGAATTAGTAGCGGAGATCCCAATAAGAGAAATAAAAACAGAAATTAAATATTTGGTTGATTGAGTCAATTTCATATAAGATTTACTTGACAATTAGGATAAATTAAATAAATTTAGTTACACATCTTTTAGTTAGTTTTTGGAATGTTTGGAGCAATTAGAGCTTGTACATTTGACCTTTCATCTTTTAGTTGTTTGCGAAGGGAAGTAACATTCTCATTCAACAAATTAGTAAAATAATTAGCATCAGGATTAGGTACGTCCTTCTTAAGCTTGTGAGTCTTTAGATACAATTTAAAAACATCATTATAAATATTTTCTGATATTTGATCTATTTTTTTTGTATAATCTGAATATAAATTATCTTTAGCGTTAATTATTGGTTTATTATCAGTAAGATAAGCTAGTGTCTGGATTTTTGAATACTCATTATTCCGTTGCGACCTAATTTTCCCAAGTTTTTGCAAATAATCATAATATTCTAGCTCATTTAGCTTATTTTTCACGCATAGATTAAGTATAGTCAGATACTCCTGCTCAATAGTATCGCTGTATAAATTAAAGTGCTCAATCAAGTCTCCTAATAGTTTTGTCTGTTGTTTCTGATTTTCTGCGTTTTGTTGCATTTGTTGCGTAATAAATCCTGTCCCTATTGCTAGTATTGCCCCCAATAATAGAGATACGGCATTATTGCTAAAAAATCTCTCTAGAGAAGATATAACTTTTTCAAGTTGTGTTTTAGGTTCTTCATAAAGGCAGGCTGCTTTTGCCGCACCAATTGCATAGCGAACTTCTGCTCGGATGCGTGCTTTTTCTTCTTCAGATAAATTGACGACATCAGGTTCATTGGAAGGAGAACTACTAGTCATTTTCTTTACCTTGTGGTGGTTCACAAGAAATCAGAACACATAAGGTAATCATATAACTAATCATTGATATTGAAAACAGGAAAATCAAGATTTTCGATAAATATTTGTAACAAAACGCGATCTACAACTAGAAACGAAAGAATAAGGGTTCTAGGCGATAATTAAATTTTGTCAATTGCTAAAAGTCTTGTAAGTCAAGGCCAAAAAACTAGTTATACATAGGTAACAAAATGTTGCGAAAGCCTAATATTTATTTAAAAAAGGTGGGAATTGCACCCACCCTATTTTTGTTAATTTGAATTTAACGTTGAGCCGCTACCGTATCTTTTTCTTTTGCTAGAAAAACTTCTAATTCCTCTAGCATTTCTGCATCAACCTTAGTTTGCATCGGGCAGAATTTAGGCCCACACATGGAGCAGAATTCAGCCGTTTTATAAATATCAGCAGGTAAGGTTTCGTCGTGATATTCCTTCGCTCTTTCAGGATCTAAAGAAAGTTCAAACTGACGATTCCAATCAAAGTTATACCGAGCTTTTGATAACTCATCATCGCGATCGCGTGCGCCTGGACGATGACGAGCAATATCGGCCGCGTGGGCTGCAATCTTATAGGCAATTAACCCATTACGCACATCTTCAGCATTAGGTAAGCCTAAATGTTCTTTGGGGGTTACATAACACAGCATCGCCGTACCATGCCAACCCGCGATCGCGGCTCCAATCGCCGAGGTAATGTGGTCATAACCAGGCGCAATATCGGTAACGAGAGGGCCAAGCACATAGAAAGGAGCTTCACTGCACTCTTCCATCTGCTTACGCACATTAAACTCAATCTGATCCATCGGAACGTGGCCAGGCCCTTCCACCATGACCTGTACATCATGTTCCCAAGCCTTGCGGGTTAACTGACCCAAGGTTTTAAGTTCCGATAACTGAGCATCATCCGACGCATCATGGGTGCAACCAGGACGCAGCGAATCCCCTAAGCTAAAGGAAACATCATATTTTTTGAAAATTTCAATAATGTCATTGAAATGGGTATACAAAGGATTTTGCTTATGATGATGCAACATCCACTTGGCAATAATGCCGCCACCGCGAGAGACAATACCCGTAATGCGACTTTTCACTAACGGTAAATATTCAATTAATAACCCTGCATGGATCGTCATATAATCGACCCCTTGCTGAGCGTGTTTTTCAATAATATGCAGAAAATCGTCAGGGGTTAAGTTTTCAATACTACCATGCACGCTTTCCAAAGCCTGATAAATGGGAACCGTACCAATGGGAACGGGAGACGCATTAATAATAGCCGTGCGAATCGTATCTAAATCTCCCCCACCTGTGGAAAGATCCATCACCGTGTCTGCACCATATTTCACTGCTAACTTAAGCTTAGCCACTTCCTCATCAATATTAGAGGAGTTGGGAGAAGCCCCAATATTGGCATTGACCTTACATTTGGAGGCAATCCCAATAGCCATCGGCTCTAGGTTAGGGTGGTTAATATTGGCAGGGATAATCATGCGACCGCGTGCCACTTCTTCCCGAATAAGATCGGCTGGAAGATTCTCCCGCTTAGCCACATAATCCATTTCTTCCGTGATCAAACCCTGACGCGCATAGTGCATCTGGGAAACGTTACTGTGGCCCTGCCGCTTGGCAATCCATTCTGTACGCATATGTTTTGTTCCTCAATAAACAGCTTCCCTACGCTGGTATTACCCAGTCTCAGGTTCTAAGGGTTTTTCTCAGCCTAGATTCCTAGACACCCCTAGCTTATTGAGGAATTGTAGCATTTTTCTTTAGACTCTAAAATTTTCCGCGTTGTGGGATAGTTATGCTAACCCGCGATCGCAAAGGATGACTATTGACAATCATCAAGATCAACTTCAGGTAACCAATCTTCAATAACTTGCTCAATGAGATAAGGACATGATTCAGGAAAAAGACTGATTTCTAAACGAGTTTGTCGGGCTGCTTCTCGACGCGCTCTAGTATATTCCTTTTCTAATACTTGTTCGGGATAACTTCGTAAACTAGGGCTATCCTCCAGCTTTCGACGAATTTGTGATCGCCCGTCATTGATGGAATCGAGCCAGCTATCTGATTGCCGTTGGGGTTGATATTGCCATTTGAGAAGATGCACCATAATTCGTTCCATTTGAGATGCGATCGCACTGCGTTCACTTTTTCCCAAATCCTCAACCTCCTCAATTAAATGCTCCCAATCAACAGCATTCCAACATCTTTCCCGCAAAAGTTGAGCCGTATCTTTCGCCCAGAGGGTTAAATCACGATCATAGGCAGTTGGCATAGACTCCTCCTGATCAAATTTTGTTAAAATTAACGACTTTGTTGATCTTAATCTTAATCATCAAACTGGATTCTCTTCCCAAAAATCTTCATTTAACATTACTTCGATACTTTGAGAATAGGGCCAGCGATCGGGAAAAGACACCTGACGATATTCTTTTTTTACTTTACCTAAAGCTCTTGTCCAAGCATCCTCAAAACTAATATCCCATCGAGATTTTAGGCTAGGAACTTGACTAACTAGTAGATCAATTTCTGAGCGTTGATTACGAATCGTTCGTTCCCAACCGTTATAGTCATAGGGAAGGTCAACATAAAGACGTTTTAATAAATGCTCTAACAAAACCATGAGACGAGAGATTAATTCCTTTTTTTGAGCAATTCCCAAGGATTCTATCTCGTCAATCAAATTATCAATATCTAGGTTTTTAAAATCATGATTTTTGAGTTTATTTACCGTATCCTCTACCCACAATAAGATGTCTTGTTCATAGAGTGAGGTGGTCATAGTGGCTCTTTAAAACTTATAGGCTTAACTATTTTTTTATGCTACTCTTTTTACGCTTGAACGCTACCCCAAAACCTGCGGCTGTGATAGAACCAAGGATAGTAAGCGGTTCGGGTACTGCACTAGTAACAGGAGAGAAACTGAACTTACCGATCCACACTTCATTAGTCAAATTATGACCTATCACATGTACATCTTTATTGCTTGTTTCACCAATTCCCCATTGGATCGGTGAATAACCGTTAGTCGTCCAAAGATTTATTGATAGTAACCCACTTCCATCTAGTGGAACCTGCCCAAAACCAGTCACAATTGGGATGTTATTTATCTGACCAGTAATATCTCCAATACTTAACGAGGATCCTACTGTTTCATACGCAACAAAAGTACCGCTTGCATTCAAAGATCCATTAAAAGACCAATTATAGGTGAGGTTTGCTGCTTGGGTCGGTTGAACATCAAACACAATAGAGGATGCTAAGGTAGCACTAGCAATACAAAGGCCAAGAAATTTGTTCATAAGCACGAAATTTTCATTAAAATATCAACATTTTAAATGATAATATAACAACTCAACAATTAACGGACTTCAAAATACACATAACACAACAAAATCTGCGATCTGCAACTCACAATCCAATTTGCTTTCGTTTTCTTTGCCTACATGTACCCTTTATCTATTTCTATTTGACTTCTCATGTATTCACCCAGCTAAAAATTAGCTTTAAAAATTCTTTGGTAATTATTTAAAATTCCTTAAAAATAAAATACTCTGCCCGTAGACAGAGTATTGAAGACGAGTGATAGTTAATTTGGACGAAGACGGCCTTAATTAAGCATCACTTTCAATGTGTAGGAACAATAAGCCCATTGCAACAGCAGGAAATAACCAGCCAACAATGGGAATTAAAATCCAAGGTAAGTAGGAAGCGGCGTAAGCTCCAGTCATGTTTAAAGTCTCCTAAAAGATGAGAAATGACAAAAAATCGCTGTTTAGCTTGATAGAAATTCAGAAATTGTTAAAACCGAGTTAAAACGTTTTCGTTAAACCCTAGTTAAAACCACCACGGAAAATTCCATCAATGATATTTAAATGATCTAACAGGAAGTAGGCAACGAAGGCACCACCGCTCGCACCGACAAAGAAACCTGCCGAGAATTGGCTCCAGCCTTCAGAAGATTGGAGGGAATCGTCATTACCTTTTTTCCCTTGGAAGGAAACTAAGCCATAGCTACTGAGAGCAGCAGTCGCAACTAAAATTAACGCTAATGCGCCAATCAAACCACCCAAATAGGCATGGTCAGAGTCGCGTAAGGGGCCAAGCAGCGTCCAGGGGCCAACGAGGAAATAGCCATGAGCCATTCCTACTTCTAATCCGCGAAGGATGGGGGAAAGACCTTTGCGGTAGGCAGGAAGATTACCAATAAAAGCTTTAGTAAAGCCAGAATCCGAAATCGGAGTAGATAGATGACCAGTAAAGGGATCATCATTATAGGCTTTGACGACTTGAGTGTATTCAGCCATCGGTATTGAGTTCTCCTCTTGATTAGTAGAGTGAAATTATGACAAAACTTAAGAATACATTTTAAGCATGGAAGGACTGCCTAACGGTGATTTGTTGCCCCAGTGTTAAAAAAGTTCATGAAGTTTATTAACAATTGTGAGTAACTGCGAAGAAAGACTGCTTTGGAGCAAATGATGGGGGCTAAAGGTTGACTAAGCAAGGAAGGCTAAATCTCCTGTTGCCAAAAGTGCCAAGTTTAAGAGCTTTCGTTAGTATTAAAAAAATTGTGAGAGGTAATTGGTTATGATTCGAGCGTATGCCGCTAGGGAAAAAGGCGGAAAATTAGAACCTTTTGAATATGACCCTGGCCCGCTTGGTGAAGAACAAGTCGAGATTGACGTTGAGTATTGCGGGATTTGTCATAGCGATCTGCACATGCTAGACAATGAATGGGGGATGACCCAATATCCTCTAGTACCTGGCCATGAGGTTGTAGGAAGAGTTGCCGCCATTGGAAGTAAGGTAAGCACTTTAAAAGTTGGGCAACGAGTCGGAGTCGGTTGGTTTTCCCATTCCTGTATGACCTGTGAATGGTGTATGTCGGGGGATCAAAATCTTTGTTTGACGGCCGAAGGGGTCATTGTCGGTCGGCATGGTGGCTTTGCCAATAAGGTGCGGGCTAATCAGGAGTGGGCGATCGCGCTGCCAGATGGGTTAAATCCTGAATCGGCAGGCCCGTTATTTTGCGGCGGAATTACCGTATTTAATCCCATTGTGATCTGTAATGTTAAACCTACAGAAAGGGTCGGCGTTGTTGGTATTGGTGGCTTAGGACACATGGCCATTCAGTTTCTAAAAGCTTGGGGATGCGAGGTAACCGCTTTTTCGACTTCAGCCGATAAAGAAGCCGAAGCCAAAGCAATGGGAGCCACGCATTTTGTTAATTCCCGCGATCCCGAATCTCTCGCAACCGTTACCAATTCCCTAGACTTTATCCTGTCAACCGTCAGTGCCGATTTAGATTGGGATGCCTATATCAATGCGTTGCGTCCGAAAGGTCGTTTGCATATTGTTGGCGTTGCGCCTAATCCCTTATCTGCAAGTTTATTTCCTCTGCTCTTGGGTCAAAAATCCATTTCCGCCAGTCCGCTCGGTAGCCCTGTCACCGTTAGCCACATGTTAGACTTTGCCGTCAGACATGATTTAGCTCCTATCGTTGAGGTTTATCCCATTGAGCAGGTAAACGAGGCGATGGATAAATTACGTAATGGCAAACCCCGCTATCGTTTAGTCTTAAAAGTTTAAGGTACAAAACTAATAATTTTTAATGAATAGCTCCTGTCCCTTGGCAGCAGAGGTTTGTTTATAGTTATTCATTCCATACTGAAGTGTCCATTCCGTAATATTGGCAAAGCTAAATAATTCTCGAATTTCAGGAGAATCATCGTAGGTAATCAGCCATTTATGGGGACACTTTTTCATGATTTCTGCAAATCGTTGGTGGTCAAACGCAGTATGCAGTGAGCCTTTTCGTCCATACAATTTGGATTTGGTTGCAATTAAATAAGGGGGATCGAGAAAAATAAAAACGTCTTTGCCTTCTTTTAAAACAACGTTTTCATAATCTTGATTAGTAATAATAACGGAGTTTAAACAGCCAGCGAGTTTTAGTAATCTTTCAATGGACGAATCGGTAAACCGTTTTTCAAAGGCTTGTTGAGAATAGCCGCCTGAATCAACGGTTCCAGAGAAGGTAATTCGATTTAGGACAAAAAAACGGACTGCTCGTTCAAATTCGCTTCGTTGGGAATCATCGGCTGTTAGTTGTTTAAATAATTCTTTCCCGTCGGTATTATTGGCTTTTATTTCTTTAACTTGTTCAACTAATTTTTCAATTTCATTCTGTGCCGCAACCCAAAAGCAATATAGATCAAAGTTGAGGTCATTAATCCAATAGGTTTTAATTTGGCTTTCAAAAAGTTGTTTAATTGCCAAGAAGACGGAACCACCACCAATAAAGGGTTCTCGATATTCGCTAATTTTTTCAGGTATATGGGGAATAATTTGGGTAATTGCTTTTTGTTTTCCTCCTGGATACCGTAAAGGGCTTTTAATGGCAGAGTTCATATTTATTATTAGGTAATTTTCTTATTCTGACCATTTTTCAAAGCTTCTGACATTATCTATCTCACTTAAATTTTTATTAAGAGAACGGCCTTCTAAACCTATGGCCGTCTGATTCTACAACTATGAACGCTCCTGATAGTTCCACTTCGGAGTAAGTGTTAATAATTCGAGCTAATTCATTGTGAACTGCATGAACGGTTGTGGGTAAAGCTCGAAGGTAAATCACTCCAGTTCCAAGTGCTCTGACGAAAACAAGATTCCCGTAATCTCTATCTCGTGTGATGAGAATACGATTTTCTTGCTGAGATGTCTTTAGTATTTCTTCGTCACTGGCTTGTGATAGCCCAAACTGAGCGACAAGAACAACATCATGGCCAGCATCAATTAGAAATCTCGCAGTTACAGCGTAAACATCTTGATCGAGGAGAAATCTCATTGTTAAGCCGACACGAGGTTAATATCTTCAGCCGCTACTAACGCGATCGCGTATTGCAGACAAGCACGAATGTCGTCAATTTGTAGATCAGGGTAATAATCCTGAATAATTGTATTGAAGGATAGTCCCTCATTTACCAATTCAAGAACACTCTGTACCGTGATGCGCGTTCCTTTTATGCAGGGCTTCCCAAAATGAATTTGAGGGTCAATAGAAATTTTATTCATTGTTGTCGCTGAATCGCAAGATGGGTTTATTTTAGCGCGATCGCCAAGCAAAAGCGCGGATTGATATTCGCATTCGTCGTTTATCTCTGGGGAATCCAGGCGATGTAAAGCCAGTAAGACAAGGTGTATCGGAACTACGAATTGATCATGAGCCAGGCTATCGCGTGTATTTTATACAACGAGGTGAGACTTTAATTATCTTATTAGCAGGGGGAGATAAAAAGACTCAGGAACGGGACATTAAAACGGCGATCAATTTAGCTCAGAATTTATAGAGGTACTAATGTCTACTATTCAAACTTATCCTTGGGATGCAGCAGAGCATCTAGAAACTAAAGAAGATATTGCGGCATATCTTGAAGCGGCTCTCGAAGATGGTGATCCGAACTTGATAGTAGCAGCATTAAGCGATATTGCTCGATCTAGAGGAATGGCTCATATTGCCGATGAAACAGGCTTAGAGCATGAAAGTCTCAATAGAACTTTATCGAGCAAAGTTTATCCAGAATTTTCTACAATTCTTAAGGTTTTGCAGTCACTTGGATTACGTCTCCAAGTTGTACCTATTGCGTAACATTGCGCTACCGTATTTTACGTTAAGATTTTTTTCAGAAAATAGAAACTATACAGCAAAATTCTAAATAAGCTCTGTATTTGGAGGACTATTTAAAAGGTTTCTGTATAATACATAGTTAGCAATTTCTTTCAAAACGATTATCGTAAGATAAACAACAATGGATTCTGAGGAGTATTTTTATCAACTCTTAGAAATTAACCCTTACTATGAAACGGAAGGGATATTTTTTGAATCTTTTTGGGAGTTTATGTATCGATTTCAAAGTCTTCAAAGACATTGGCAATTAAACAAGAATTTTATACAAAACCACATTTCGATAATTAAGAGTGTGAAAGGTGATGGATCTGCCGAATTTTACGATGTTTTTTCTGAGACAGCGCAAGTGGATATAGAGTATTTTCCCGAATATCTGCGACTTTCTACTTTATCGGTTTCGTTATCACTAGTAGAGAATTTTCTCGGAAATTTGAGTGAAGAAGTTGCAAGTGACTTGGGAATTAAACTAGAATTCGAGAACAAAAAGTTGCCTTACATCAACAAATATATTTTGTGGTTAACTCGTGGTTGCGGTATAAATATAAACATTGATAAAAGAACGTGGAAAAGCCTTGATGCAATTAGAGAGATCAGAAATAGATTTATTCATCGAATTAATAGAGATATACCTGACGATGTAAAAAAGGTCATTAGTGAAATGGTTTCTGCTGCTGTTGAAGAAGAGAAAGTAATTACCGACGAGTTTGTAGATATGGCATTAATAAAATTGGCGCAACTGGTTAAAACAATTGAACTTGCATACATTGAGTTTTATGAAAAAACAAAAAATGGTTAACATAGCTTGTACGAAGCATACCTTAAAATTAAGATTAAAAAGAGAGAAAAAGAAAATAGAACGCTTTCACATCTCATTTCTTTTTTTAAGAGATTGCTAAAGATACCTTAATCTAAATTCAGATCAATAACTCAAACTCATGAAAAAGAAATCAACCCTAAAGCTTGCTTGAGAATTGAATCTTGATCAACCATTGTTTTTAACGTTGAAGCATCATAAATTCCACCAAACGCTTCCAAAGCCGCATTATCTAAAGCGCGAGAATAGGCTTCTCTTAAGGTTTCTTCTAATTCTTGACGATTTAAATAATAACCACCCGCTTTGCGACGTTTATTAATTCGTTCAATCGAATCCGTTGCATTGCGAATAGAAACATCCCAAGAATGGGTAGTTCTTTTCTCTGCCTGTTGTTTAATCAGATGAACTAAGTAGGCAGGTGAAATTAAATATAAGATAGAAAGGTTGTTTCCAAGAGATATG
>CAYZWO010000130.1:0-10994 GCA_964482215.1 uncultured bacterium | reverse complement strand
GCTTCTAACTTGACCTTACCTCTTTTCCAAAATTAGTTTTCGATCTACTGAATCTTCAATACCCTTCAACAAAATCGCCTTCGTTTACTTTACGTCTCTCCAGAAACCTTGTTGAGTCTACCTGTGTGGGAGCTATTATGCCATCCCTCGGTTGAAATTACAGGTTTAATGATTGATGAAGCCCATTGTTTAGTGGAGTGGGGAGACAGTTTTCGTCCTGCTTATCGACGGTTAGGAACAATACGCTCGACTTTGTTAGCCCAAAAAACGAATCAGCAGCCCTTTAGCATTGCCGCTTTTACTGCAACGGCCGATCCGTCCACTCAGTCTCGCCTGCAATCCTGTCTTCAGTTAAACAACCCCCAAGTTTTTACCCTCAGTCCCTATCGTGCAAATTTGCGGTTAAGTGTCAAAGTTGCTTGGACAGTTCGCTGCCGTCAACACTTGCTTTTGCAGTTTATTCAACAGCATCCCAGACAATCGGGTTTAATTTATACGCGATCGCGTCGAGATAGTGAAGAATTAGTCCAATGGTTGCTCAGTAAAAACTATCGAACAGCCGCTTATCATGGAGGCTTAGCTGCGACTCAACGACGGGAAATTGAACAAGCTTGGCTCACAGGACAACTTTCCTTTGTCGTTTGTACCAATGCTTTTGGTTTAGGAATTAACAAACCGAATATTCGCTGGATTGCCCATTTTCATCCACCCCATCTACTCTCGGAATACTTACAGGAAATTGGCCGAGCAGGACGGGACGGCTTATCGGCTAACTGTTTAACCTTGGTGAGTGAACCGACAGGCTGGCTTGATCCCACCGATCAACAACGTCGTCATTTTTTTAATCAACAGCGTAAAGTTCAATATCAACACGCTTTGGCGATCGCGCAACAAATCCCTGATCAAGGGAATATTTTAAGCCTCAAAAAATCTTGCCCTGAAGCCGAAATGTCCCTCGCGTTGTTACATCAACTGGGTCAATTGCAATGGTTAGACCCCTTTCATTATCAACTTTTGCCCCGATCTTCTACTCATTCAACGGAGTTAAAAACAGCCTTGACTCAATTATCAGGGACAACGTTACAGCAATATCTTTACACAAAAAGCTGTCGATGGGGGTTTTTATTAACAGCCTTCGGTTTGAAAAATAAGACTCAGTTTCGCTGTGGCCATTGCGATCGCTGCTGTAATGTTTAAGCTCAAAATCAAACAATGTAAAATTGATTAGGGGACTAACCCAGCCATCCCTTTTTCCTTTTTGCCATTTTCTCGGTTAACATGCGGGGGTCAACAAAATTTGTTGCTTGATCTAAGGGTAACTGCCTCACTTTTTTCGTAAAAGTTTGTACCTGATACACTAGGCGATTCGTAACATCTAATGCCGTTAACCAGCCACTTTTCGGATGATAAGCTCCCGTATCAATATCTAACCAACCTGCTCCACAGGCTAATTTTCCGGGTTCGACTCCTGGAAAAGTAAAGGTAATTGTATGACCCGTCACAATCGTTTTATTGAGAAAATACGGCTGAACACTTTGGTGAAATTCATCCCGAATCCAACAAAATTGCTCTTCACTCTGTTCTTCTAGCGGTAAACGCGGATCAACCCCTGCATGAACTAACCACACATCGCCTAAATCAAGATAAAGGGGCAAACGGAGCATCCAATCAATATGTTCTTGGGGGATGTGATGTTGATAACTTTCTAGGGTAGCTGCCCCCCCTGTATAGAGCCAAGATTGTAATAATTGGTGAGATATTCCCCCGCGGCCGACTGCATCCAACAACATTTGTTCATGGTTACCCAGCAGACAGTGATATTTGTTATTAATGACGAAATCGACTACCTGAGCACTATTGGGGCCGCGATCAATTAAATCACCCATGAAGTAAATTCCATCTCCCCCAATCGGGGCGATCGCTTCAAATAATTTTAGTAAGCTATCGTAGTGGCCATGAACATCCCCAATTACAATTTGACGCAAAGTACCCATATTTAAAATCTTTAAACAAAAAGCTCCAAAATTTTCATTTAATAAAATCCACTATCATAAAGGCGACTACACAATCTAATCACTTACCTTTTTAAACTCCCTATAATAGCAATGCTAGAAATCCTTTGCTGTTTATGCAATTAATAATTACAGAATAACAAGCAGACTTCTATCATAGCTTACTTAAAAAAGCATTATCTGCCTTTAATTATGAGTGAATTGGTTCACTATCAGTGAATTTGGTGTCCTGATTTTTCTAGTCATAACTCTATTGTACTGCTATATCTTGATTCAACAAATACCCTAACAAGGCACTTCCAAAAACGATCCATGCACTGTTGACACGATATCGAAACACTGCAATCCCCGCGATCGCACTAATCAGCCAAGCAATCCAATTAAGTGAAAGGAAAGTATGCCCTGTCCATAGAACCGATTGAGACAGTTTTGCAGTCACCACCACAATTAAAGCTACTGAACTGGCATTGACCGCATCTAAAAAAGCACTGGCCCATTTCGATTGACGGAGTTTGGCAATAAAAGGATGGGAAAGCAGGACAAAAATAAACGAGGGTAAAAAGATTCCCAAGGTGGCAACGATCGCGCCTGGGGTTCCTAAAATTAAATACCCGATAAAGGTCGCCGTGGAAGAAATGGGGCCTGGGGTTAACTGACCAACGGCGATCGCGTCTAATAGCTGTTGTTTAGTCAGCCAGCCGTAGTGATCCACCAGATCCCCTTCTAAAAAAGCAAAGAGAACATAACCACTGCCAAATAAAATACTGCCGACTTTGAGGAAAAAGAAGCCTAATTTGATTAAAGTGGGTGGTACGGTGACTGTTTCTCCCGCTGTTACGACACCCAATACAAAAAGCGGCAAGGTTCCTGAAGAGGGATGACGCGGAAATTGAAACCTTAAGGTCATCATGCCGATAATTCCCCCCACTAAGAGGGCAAGAGTTTCGGGCGTTCCCAATAAAACGAGAACAATAACCAGTAGGGCAATCCAGAGGAGTTGGCGAGATTTAAAAACTTTTTGACCTAATCGCCAGAGGGCCGAAACAATAACAGCTAAGATTCCCGCTTTAATGCCGGCTAATACGGGCGTTAATTCAGGTAAATTGCCCCAAGTAACATAAAGCCAAGCAAAAAAACTGGTAATGATGACTGCTGGCAAAATAAAGCAACTGCCCGCAATGACCAAGCCTAACCAGCCGCCGTAGCTATAGCCGATATGAATGGCCATTTCCGTTGAATTCGGGCCAGGGATCAAATTCGTTGCGCCTAATAAATCTAAAAACTGCGATCGCGTCAACCACTGACGACGGTTAACAATTTCTTCTTCCATCATGGCCAAATGAGCCGCAGGCCCGCCAAAGCCAATCACACCGAGCTTAAAAAAGACCTGAGCTAAATCCTTTACCCGTTGGAAATCCGTCGCCATAATCAAAACAATCGCCTTACTAATCCCGATTTCGTCAATTCCCTGAGGATTGATTTTGATCTTAGGATGTTTAGGCGATCGCCAGCGTTATACTTGTTGCTTAGGCTACATTGCTAACCCGCATGTTGACGATACCAATCAATGGTATTTTTTAACCCCTGTCGTAAATCCACTTGAGCCGTAAAACCAAAGGCTTCTTTGGCTTTTGTTGTATCTAAACAGCGACGGGGTTGACCATTGGGTTTATCAACTTCCCAAATAATTTCCCCTTCAAAGCCCATGAGGTCACAAATCAGTTCGACTAAATCTTTGATGGAAATTTCAAAATTCGTTCCCAAATTAATCGGGTCAGACTTGTCATAAAACTGAGTGCCCATGACGATTCCCCGCGCCGCATCAGTTGAATAGAGAAATTCACGGGTGGGGCTACCATCTCCCCAAACAGGTAGGCTCTTATCGCCCCGCTTCTGCGCCTCATAAACTTTTTGAATAAGGGCAGGAATCACATGGGAACTACGGGGATCAAAGTTATCCTCAGGGCCATAGAGATTCACAGGCAATAAATAAACCCCATTAAATCCGTATTGCAATCGATAGGATTCTAATTGCACCAAGAGGGCTTTTTTCGCCACACCGTAAGGGGCATTGGTTTCTTCGGGGTAGCCATTCCAGAGGTCTTCTTCTTTAAAGGGAACGGGCGTAAATTTGGGATAGGCGCAAATCGTGCCCACACACACAAATTTTTCTACACCTGCTTCATAGGCCGAATGGATCAACTGGGTTCCCATGATCAGGTTGTCATAAAAAAGCTCAGCAGGTTTTTCCCGATTGAGACCAATTCCCCCGACATGGGCCGCGAGGTGAACAACGACATCCTGATTGGCAACCGCTTTTTGGCAATTTTCTAACCGACGCAGATCACAATCTTGCGATCGCGGAAGGGTGATTTTATCAGGATTTGCTCCTGCTTCTACTAATTGGTTAACAACTTGTTTTCCTAAAAAACCAGTCCCACCCGTCACTAAAATCCGCTTTTCTTTCAGTTCCAACATAAAAACAATCCTACTGGGATCAAAGGGTTTACTGGATTTTACTGTGAATAGTTGGGCTAATACCTTATAAGCTTTTGCTATCCACTGTCAACGCTCAAATCATTTAATTTAATCCACCATGACGCTCAGAGGTTGGCGGACAAAGGCGTTGTCTTGGGTTAAAAGAAATTCTTCCCGTTCAGTCCGATTGGGAGAGGATAACCCTAATACCGCTAAGTCTGCTTCTACCATCAGATGGACTAATTCTTTAAAGGTGACTGAATGCTTCCAGCCTAGCGTTTTCTTGGCTTTCGTTGGATCTCCAATCAATAAATCCACTTCAGCAGGACGTAAATAACGTTCATCAAAGGCCACAAAATCTTGCCAGTCCAAATTAACGTAACTAAAGGCGATTTCTAAAAATTCTTTAATGGAATAGGTTTCTCCCGTCGCAATCACGTAATCATCGGGGATCTCGTGTTGCAACATTAACCACATGGCTTGCACATAATCCTTGGCATAGCCCCAATCCCGTTTAGAATCCAAATTTCCTAAATACAGTTTTTTCTGAGTGCCTGCCATAATCCGCGCGATCGCTCTAGAAATCTTGCGAGTTACAAAGGTTTCACCCCGACGCGGCGACTCATGGTTAAACAAAATGCCATTACAGGCAAATAAATCATAGGATTCTCGATAATTCACCGTTTGCCAATGGGCATAAACCTTGGCGCAGGCATAGGGACTCCGAGGATAAAAAGGCGTTGTCTCCTTCTGAGGAATCTCTTGAACCTTACCAAACATCTCCGACGAACCTGCCTGATAAAAGCGAACTTCAATTCCTGTACGTTGTTGATAATCCCGAATCGCTTCTAATAAACGCAGCGTTCCTGTTCCCACTGAATCTACGGTATATTCAGGCGAATCAAAACTAACCCGAACATGGGATTGGGCCCCTAAATTATAAATTTCAACAGGTTTAACCTGCTCTAAAATTCTGCGGAGCGTCGTTCCGTCGGTTAAATCACCATAATGCAAAAACAATTTTGTTTTAGGATCGTGGGGGTCTGTGTAGAGATGATCAATCCGATCCGTATTAAAGGTAGAAGTCCGCCGAATGATGCCATGAACTTCATAACCTTTCTGTAATAAAAATTCGCTTAAATAGGAGCCATCTTGACCCGTAATTCCCGTAATTAAAGCACATTTCGATTGAGACATTGATAAAACCTTTTGTTATAAGCGCGCAGTAGTTATTAACTGTTAACGATATTAAGACTTATGAATTTCGTCAAGCTATCGAATTATAGATGTTTTTGACTTAATTTACACGCTACGCTAGAACACTGTAGAATCTTTCTGTCTGTGGCGGATACTACCAAAAATAAAACCTCTTGCTTTAACAAAAACAAACAAGAGGCTAAACAATCTTGGTTTTCTATATTGGAAACGGTACCAGGGCAAGAATGAGAAAACCATTTTAGGGTTACTCTAATTTCTCAATTCTTGGTAATTACTCATCACATTTTAATTTTTAAATGAGTATTTAATAAGCTCCATTATTATTGGGAAACAGTACAACGCCAAGGGTCTTAACAATCACCCATAGATCCATTAGCCAATTGCGATAATTAACATAATAGACATCGATCTGGACTCGTTGCGGATAAGGAATATCATTGCGTCCTGACACTTGCCATAAACCCGTTAATCCAGGCCGAATAGTCAGCACCTTATCAATGCGGTTGCCGTACTTATGAAGTTCTTCAGGAACAAGCGGTCTAGGGCCCACTACGCTCATGTCTCCTTTCAGCACATTCCAAAATTGTGGAAATTCATCTAAGCTCGTCAAGCGGAGAAATTTACCAATCCAAGTAATCCGTGGATCTTCTCTGAGCTTAAAGTTATCTTCAAATTCTGCCTTTGTCTTCGGGCAATCCGCAATGAGATTTTCTAAAATTTCATCGGCATTGGTGACCATCGTGCGGAACTTGATACAGTCAAAAAGCTTATGATCTTTTCCGACTCGTTGCTGTATATAAAAGATCGGACCTGGAGAACTAATGGCAATTAATAGGGCCAGAACAAAATAGAGGGGAGAAAAAATAATTAGAACCGACAGGGAAAAGACAATATCAAAAGCTCGTTTAAAAATAACACCATCTAGGGATTGCACCCAAGAACGCTGATATCGTCTGGAGAACGTAGGTGGGGCCCCACGTCTCATCAAAGCCTGTAAAGCTTTGACGGAGATAAATTGGCTATTCGCAGTCATCGTACTCCTTCACATCACATCACACCACACTGTCCCAATGATAAAGCCAGATTAGTCTAATTAGACAAATACAAGCCAAAAAATATCAAAATTTGTTGCCTAACTTCACGAAAAGAAGTTTAAACAACATTCTTCAAGGAACGCCAGATAGGACGTTTCAAAGATCTTTTGAGAGAATTTTGCCGCTTGGGCACGACAATGTTCTGCATTAAATTGATGTTGAACTTGGGAAAAAGTTTCAACGGTTTCAACGAGAGCAGGAACGGTTTGTTCTGAAAAGAATAGGCCCGTAGGGGTTTCAGGATATTGATTCATCCCAAGAACCGTTTCTAGGGCTCCACCTTTTCCATAGGCAATCACCGGTGTTCCACAGGCTTGGGCTTCAACGAGGGCGATCCCAAAGTCTTCGCAGGCCGCATAGACAAACGCTTTCGCTTTGGACAGATACTGCTCTACGATCGCGTTGGGTTGACTCCCTAACAATTGAATATTGGGCTTGGCTAATTCACGCAACATGGGTAAATCAGGGCCATTACCGATGACAACTAAGGGATACTCTAATTCATTAAAGGCCTGAATGATTAATTTAATTTGTTTATAACTGACCAAACGAGAAACCGTAACAAAAAAATCTTCCTTTTTTTCTTGATAGGGAAACCGATCAATATTCACTGGCGGATAAATAACTTTCGCTTCCCGACGATAACATCGCCAAATGCGACGGGCTGTATGACGAGAGTTAGCAATAAAATAATCGACCCGATTGGCAGAAATGACATCCCATTGGCGTAGTTGATGAAGAAAGTAACGGGTTAAAATCCCTAGTAATCCCTTACCCAAAGAACTGTTATTGAGATAATCAAATGTTAAATCCCAAGCATAGCGCATGGGAGTATGGCAATAACAAACATGAAGTTGATGGGGACTGGTTAAAACCCCTTTAGCCACAGCATGGGAAGAGGACAAAATGACATCATAGGCCCCTAAATCTAATTGTTCAATGGCTAATGGCAAGAGGGGTAAGTATTTTTGAACCCCATTTTGCGCTAAAGGAAGGTGTTGTAAAAAAGTTGTCCCGATGTTGCGTCCAAATAAGTAACTCTTAGGATTAACTGATTCAAAGTCAATCAGGGCATAAATATCGGCTTCAATATGCTGCAATATTTCTTGGACAACGAGTTCAGAACCACCTGTTGCTTTGGGGGTTAGCCATTCATGCACAAGGGCATATTTCATAAGGTGTTAACAGTGATTAGCCAATAAATTATGCCAGAGTTTAGAGCGACAAATTTACTAAAATTCGCTACTAGAATAGCCCATTGAGGCTTCATTATCCCGTTTAGATCCCAATAAGTCTAATTTTTCTACTCGAATGACGGGTTTAGATCGATTGGCTCCGGTTGCGCGATCGCTCCAGGTTTCAATCTTTAATGAACCTTGAATGCCGATCAAACTTCCTTTTTTGACATAATTAGCTGCAACTTCTGCTGTTTTCCCCCAAATTTCTAAATCAAACCAATCGGGCTGATCATCTTTACGAATACGACTAACCGCGAGGGTAAAGTTACATTTCACGCTGCCAGATTCAAAATACTTCACTTCGGGATCACGTCCTGCGCGGCCGACCAAATTCACCACATTAAGATTCATAAAAATGCCCTCTAATTGAAATACAGCTTGCTTACCTACTTTTCTAATTATCGCAATTTTACAAGAGAAATTTGGAAATAAATTGCTGAAATTTGAGAAGCACCATCCTCAAGCTACAATCAACGTTAATTCACTTCATTAATGATTCTATCTGTATGGCTTCTATTCCTCCTGTTATCGGCATTATTATGGGTAGTGATTCCGATTTACCGACCATGCAAGCAGCGATCGCGGTTTGTGAAGAGTTTGCGATTCCCTGTGAAGTTGCCATTGTATCAGCCCATCGAACCCCAGAACGGATGGTAGCCTATGCCCGAACAGCCCATGAACGAGGTCTGAAAATTATTATTGCAGGCGCAGGTGGAGCGGCCCATTTACCTGGCATGGTGGCATCCCTAACCCCCTTACCCGTGATTGGCGTACCTGTCCAAACTCGAACTTTACAAGGGGTCGATTCTCTTTACTCCATTGTGCAAATGCCAGCAGGAATTCCCGTTGCTACCGTTGCCATTGGTAATGCAAAAAATGCGGGTTTGCTGGCCATTCAAATGTTAGCGAGTCATGATCTGAGCCTATTGGAAAAAGTACAAGCTTATCGACAAAATTTAAAAGAATCGGTGTTAGAAAAACAAGCAACGCTCGAATCCTTGGGCTATCAATCCTATTTAGCCGCCATGAGTCATCAATAGTGAGCTAGAAAGTCGCTAAAATTAGTGATTAATACTTAGGCAAGGTTAAAACTATGATTCGTTGGCTCAAGGCGTTGTTCACCATTATTTTGATTTGGGCAATTATTATTTTTCCTGTTAACGCTCAAGAAAAGGCAAATATTCCCCTGACGGCTCAACAAATAGAAGCGGGAGAATCCTTATTTCAACAAGCATTTGCAGCGACTCAACAGGGAAATTTTGCCCAAGCCGAAGCCTATTGGACAGAACTGAGTCAATCCTTCCCTACGAATCCGGCGGTTTGGAGTAATCGCGGTGCTTCTCGTGTGAGCCAGAATAAGTTAACTGAAGCGATCGCCGATTTTGATGAAGCTATTCGTTTAGCCCCCGATCAGCCCGATCCCTATCTCAATCGAGGAGCCGCTTTAGAAGGTTTGGGTAAATTTGAAGCTGCGATCGCCGATTATAACCATGTTTTAACCCTAGCCCCTCAAGACTACATGGCCTATAACAATCGAGGGAATGCCGAAGGAGCTTTAGGGGATTGGCAACAAGCCTTAATCGATTTCCAAAAAGCATCAGAAATTGCACCAGATTTTGCCTTTGCCCGTGCCAATACTGCTTTAGCTTTATATGAACTGGGACAGACAAAAGAATCGCTAAAAATGATGCAAGATTTGGTCAGAAAATATCCTATGTTTCCTGATATGCGAGCTGCCTTAACCGCCGTACTGTGGAATGAAGGGCAACAGGGAGAAGCGGAAAGTAATTGGGTTGCTGCCGTTGGCATGGATAATCGCTATCAAAATCTAGATTGGGTCAAAACCATTCGACGTTGGCCGCCTCACATGGTTAATTCGCTTGATAAGTTTTTGAACTTAAAGTAAATACACTTACAACGAGAATTAACGCTATTTCTTATGACATGCATACACTTAATCGTTGATATCAGGCTATAGCCATTTCAGGTTTTAAGTTAGGGGTAACTGTAGCATCATTAATTTTGCTCTGGAAGTAATCCAAGGGATTCATAAGTACGTCCATTGCGCTCGCTGAACTCCTCTTCAAAAGCTGTCCCAGCAGCTAAAATTTCAACGGCGTTGATGAATTAAGCTACGAATCAGTAGGGAATAGGTACTTCTTGAAACTTGAGATAATGAATTAATAAACGTGTGACTTAAACCATAATCTTGCCACTGGCAGAAGCATAATCTTGCCACTAACAACATTATAAAGCCTATTCTTTCGTCAGCTAATTTTGGACAAAATTAACAAACTAGAACCATAATTTTGCCACCAGTCTAAAATAGAATCATAAGCTTGCCGCAAGTCCGATTAAGCAAAAAAGTTGAGAAATGGAAGTATTGGATTTACAAAAATAAAAAGAGTTAAGTAAATCAATTTAATTGAAGGGCAATGAGAAACGAATAGCTACCTTAACAAGTTCGATTCTTAATTCTTGCCATCAAAGTATAGGCTCAATTCACCTCTCCCTTAAAAACTTGCTCCGCTAATTTACGTCTTTTAAGATGTAATCGCTCATCTTCAATATGCTTGATCCGACAGTCATGAAGCGGCAATAGAAATAATAATATTAACGCCTTCTGCTTCCATTGTTAGTAATGCTGCTTTGATGGCCTTTACTGTATAATGATTGCTAATTCGACAAAAACGCTCGTCTTCAGAGTTTTTCCAGTATATACTCTCGTTTACTCAATATTAAGTTTGTCTACTTTTAGTATTCTACTTTTTATTTGGTTAAGCTACTTTATGAAATGAATTATTGAATTTTGCCAGGGGGAATAAAGCGAATTTCAATGCGTCTTCTGGTTTGATCAGAATTTCGATTAATGGGAGCAAGCTTACCCTTATTGTTATAACTAACTTTTCCCGTTAAGTCCAAAATACAGCAGTGTAAAGAAAATCTTAAATGCT
>CAYZWO010000129.1:0-11018 GCA_964482215.1 uncultured bacterium | reverse complement strand
CACCAAAATTACAGAAATCAACTTTTTAGCAATCCTCATGACCTATTACGTGATTTATGACGGAAATTGTAATCTGTGTGCGACGTTTACCCAATTGTTAGAGCGTTTTGATCAAGGTCAACAATTTTCCTATATTCCGATGCAAAATGAAGCTGTTTTAGCCAAATTTGGGATCACCGCAACCGATTGTGAAATGGGCATGATTTTGATTAATGGCAGTAACCCCCAACAACGGTGGCAAGGCAGCGGTGCAGCAGAAGAGATTACGCGGCTTTTACCTTTTGGAGAGCTTTTTATTCAAACCTATCGGGCGTTACCAGGGGTGAAATGGCTAGGGGATAGGGGCTATGAAAAAATTCGCGATCGCCGTTATGATTGGTTTGGCAAACGGGAAGAAACCTATCAATCGGTCTATCCTTTTGGCTGTTCCCTTACGAGTAACCCAGAGTGAATTATCCAGTTAACCTAGAAGATCTCATTAAAACCTTGCGTTCTGTTGGTTGGGGCGCAATGGCTATTCTTCGTTCCTACTATCAAGGTAAAAATCCCGACAGTTTAGAAGTCAACGAAGACAAAAAAGATGGCCCCGTCACTTCAGCGGATATTGCGGCCAATCATTACATTTTAGAAAAATTACAAGCGGCCTTTGATACCGATACCTTTGGTTATCTCAGTGAAGAAACGCACCAAGGAACCGATCCTGTTCCCCAAGATTGGGTCTGGATTATTGATCCGTTAGATGGAACGAGAGATTTTATTGATAAAACAGGAGAATACGCCCTTCACATTGCTTTGGCCTATAAACAGCAACCTGTCGTGGCCGTTGTGGGGATTCCTGAAGCAGAGAAGCTTTATTTTGCGGTTAAGGGCCAAGGAACTTTTGTAGAAACGCCTGATGGTCAGGTTCAACCCGTTACTGTCACGCCGAACGCGATCGCCGATCAGTTAACTTTAGTCGTGAGCCGTACCCACCGAGACCAACGTTTTCAGACCTTGATTGATCGCTTATCCTTTAGCGATCGCTATTATGTCGGCAGTGTGGGCTGTAAGATTGTGGCGATTTTAGAAAAACAAGCAGATATTTATATTTCCTTATCGGGAAAATCTGCGGCCAAAGATTGGGATTTTGCGGCTCCTGAATTAATTTTGACCGAAGCAGGCGGAAAATTCACCTATTTTAATGGGGAACCTGTGTTATACAACCGAGGCGATGTCTGTCAGTGGGGCGGAATTTTAGCCAGTAATGGATCATTCCATGAGCAATTGTGTCAACAATCCATTGAAATTTTGGCAGAGATTGACCAAGCTTAAATTCCCAAGGGGTTAGAGCGTTAATGCCGTAAATGACTAACCCCACTATCTAAAAAAACTAGATTTGGATGAGATGGCATTGTTTTCTACAATAAATGGTTATTAATTAAAAAGCCAAATAAAATGCTAGAAACTCGCCAAGCTCTTAAGGAAAAACTTTTTGCTAAAATTGACCCTCTACAAAAACGTAAGCAAGGAGCACCGTTAACCAATGCCAAATTGGATGCCCAACTCGTTCAAGAAATTGAACGACTAACCGAAGAACTAGAAGCCGTTAATCCGAATCTCTATCCCCTGCTCCATGCGCCGCAATTATTAGACGGAGCTTGGCAGTTAAATTACTCTACTGCTAGAGAGATTCGCTCCTTAGATAAGCTGCCCTATGGTTTTAAGGTGGGAAAAGTTTATCAAGTTATTGATGTGGCTAGTCAGTCTTTCTTAAACTTGGCATTTGTTAAACATACGTTGAATTTGGCTTCGGGTTACGTGAAAGTAACGGCTAATTTTGAGTTGGCTCGGCTCAATGGTTCTGCTCTGCCTGATAAACGGGTCAATGTTCAATTTCGCGATCGCATCTTTGCCATTCAAAAACTTGCTGGAGTTAAAACGCCGAAACTCGATCCGTTTAAAGTGGTTGCTGCCCGTGGCCCAGAAGGTCGCATTCCCAGTTTGGATATTACCTATATTGATGAAACCATGCGGATTGGTCGAGGGGGTGACGGCAGTTTGTTTATTTTGTCAAAAGCCGCGACTCCCGTTCCTTAAGTTCTTTGCTGGTTAATTGCTATGGACGATAAATTCAATTTTTTCCAACAGTGGTATCCTGTTTCCCCCATTCAAGACCTTAAACGCGATCGCCCTACCTCTGTTACACTTCTGGGACAACGCTTAGTAATTTGGAAACCAAGGGATACTGAGCAGTTTTCTGTATTACTCGATCAATGTCCCCATCGCTTGGCCCCCTTGAGTGAAGGACGGGTGGATGAAGAAACGGGGCTTTTGATGTGCAGCTATCACGGTTGGCAATTTAATGAAAAAGGCGTTTGTACCCACATTCCCCAATTAGACCAAGAGCAATTAGAAAAAAAGGTTCAGGAAAAATATTGTGTTGTGTCTTATCCCACCCGCGAGGAACAGGATTTACTTTGGGTTTGGGCTGATCCGAATTCTGCCGATTTAGCCGCGACGACTCCGTTACCCCTCTCTGCTCAAATGGATGCCAGCAAAGGCTTTGTATGGGATTCTTTAGTCAGAGACTTAGCCTACGATTGGCAGACGTTAATTGAAAATATTGCCGATCCGAGCCATGTTCCTTTTACCCATCACGGTGTACAAGGCGATCGCAAACAGGGACGACCGATCCCGATGGAAATTCTGGAATCAACCATGAATTTAATTGAAGTCCGCTTAGACCGATCGCGTAAAACGACGATTACTTTTGAGCCGCCTTGCCGTTTGGAATATACCATCTACCTCGGAGATACAGATAAACAATTGGGTTTAGTAACTTACTGTATTCCGACAGAACCAGGTAAATCCCGTATTGTTGCCCATTTTTCTCGCAATTTTGCCCAAAAAATTCACACTTTTACGCCCCGTTGGTGGAGCCATATCAAGATCCGCAATCCTGTATTGGATGGAGATATGATTGTTCTTCAGCATCAAGAAGCCTATCTGCAACAACGCCAACAACCCCAAGCTTGGAAAACAGCCTATTTGTTACCTGCCAGCAGCGATCGCTTAGTCATTGAATTTCGCAAGTGGTTTGATAAATATTGTCAGGGTCAATTGCCCTGGTCTGAAGTTGGCATCACCGCCCCAATTGCCCAGATTAACGAAGACCGTAAAGCGTTACTAGACCGCTATCATCAACACACTCAGCACTGTACCAGTTGCAGTGAAGCGTTAGCTAATATTCAAAACCTTCAAATTGGTCTGTTAATTTTCTTCATTCTTGATCTAATTACTCTAGCTGCTTCTTCAGATGCATTCCGAAGTCATTGGGGCATTTCTTTAGCCTTTTTAGCGTTACTGAGTCTAGGTATCTATAGCGGCTTAAAATGGTGGCTCGAACCGCAATTTTATTTTGTTGATTATGTCCATGCCGATAAAAAATAATATTTTAGGGATGAACGCTACCATCAGGCATAATCGCATCTGTGAGATTAATATCGCTAATATTGCTTTCTAAAAAGTTAGCATTGCGTAAATCAGCCCCTCTTAAAGAAGAATCCATTAAATTCGCAATTTGTAAATTGACGCTAACTAATAAGGCGCGATGCAGCATGGCATATTCGAGATTGGCATCTTTTAGAAGTGCCCCCTGAAGTTTGGTTCCTTTGAGACAAGCCGCACTTAAATTGATAATGCCAGCATTCTGGGAAGAACGGCCTCCATCAATAATTGCAGTAGTACGGGGATTGGTCTCTCGCAAAACGGCTCTCCCTAAGTTAACGCCTTTTAAATTAGCTCGACTAAAATTAGATCGTTGTAAAAACGCTCCCCGTAAATTGGCATTTCGCAGTTGGCTCTGGCTTAAATTGGCTTTGTAAAGACTGCAATGTTCTAAATTGGCTCCTCGTAAATCGGCCCCAGTCAGTTCTGCTCGACTTAAATTCGCATTTTCTAAATTCACGCCACTGAGATCAGCCCCACTGAGATCGGCTCGTGTTAAATCGGCTCCGGTTAAGTCGGTTTTAAGTAAGGAGCTATTACACAGTGTTGCGCCCTTTAAATTAGCATTATTGAGGCGGGTATGTTTTAAATTCGCTTGATTCAGGTTGGCATTCACTAAAATCGCTGAGGTTAAATCCACCCAACTAAGATCAGCCCCAGTGAGATCGGCCCCAGTGAGATCGGCTCCAACTAAACGGGCACTCATCAGCCGAGCCTGGCTCAAATCAGTTCGTTGTAGATTGGCGTAACTTAAATTGGTTCCACTTAAATTAGCCCAGTCTAAATTTGACCGACTCAGGTTAATTTCCATTAATTCGGCCTGAATGATATCGGCATTCTGTAAATCTAATCGACTGAAATCCCTTGAACCTTGACTATATTGCCAGACCAGTTGTTCAATATCCATTTTTCCGTTTAGGCTGGGGCGGCTCAAAAATCAGTAACCTTAACTAACCGCGATCGCTGAGTTCCAATGTAAGTAAGGTAAACGCTGAGCGGTGTGATGGATATCATCGATATTCTGAATTAATTGACCACAGCTATCCCAAGTGCCTGAAATCACCATCTGTCTAGCTCCCTCATTCATGGTGACAACAATTTCACCATCGGGGAATTTTACGGTCATAGTTTCGAGGTCAACGGTTACAGTTGCCTGAGGATCGTTTTCTAACAAGGTTTGCAGCTTTTTAACACTGTCTGCATCGGCAGTTAAACAGGGCACACCATTAGCAATACAGTTTCCAAAAAAGATTTCAGCAAAACTTTCCCCAATAATCGCTTGAATGCCCCATTTGATAATGGCTTGGGGAGCGTGTTCACGGCTAGAACCACAGCCAAAATTGCCATTAACCACTAAAACAGTCGCGCCTTGATATTGGGGTAAATCAAAGGGATGTTTACCTTGGAGTTCTTTTCGATCATCGGCAAACACTTTTTCCCCTAATCCTTCAAAGGTAATGGATCGTAAAAAGCGGGCGGGAATGATGCGATCGGTATCAATGTCGTTGCCCGTCAAGGGAATGCCTCGACCCATTATCTGTTTAACTTGGCTCATGTCTCTCTCCAAAATTATTTGCGGCGTATCTTCATAATCAAGAGAATACTACAAATAACTGACCGCTTGAGATAGCTTTTGCTTTTTGTATCAATAGAATCTTCAAATATTCGACGATAATATCAAGGTTATTAAGCTTAGAACAAATATTTTTATGTGCAAATTTTGGGAATAATTATTCATTAACTTTTGTCGTTTAAAAAATCTTCCTGCAACTTTTTATCAAGAACTCTTAAGAACTTCGGTTTATTTTTACGAATTTTATTTTCTTCTGCTACCCTGAATAAAAGTAGCGATCGCTTACTCTTGAATGCGTGAGGCCCACTATGACGACTGATCAACTTTTAATGCTTGTAGTATTACTCTTTCCTGGAATTTTGCTTTCCGCGCTCGTCTTAGGAAGTTTTGCCAAGGGCGGTTAATTTTGGGCAGCGTGAAACAGTGAGTAGTGAAAGAAGGTCTGAGACTGGTTACTGCTCACTGTTGGGAAGGGGGAAATAACATGGGCTTTGCTTAACTATCTTGAGGCTTAAAGGGTTTCGATTTGAGGGAATCCGATTGACGGAAAGTGCTTTCTAGGTTTTTACGGTTTTCCACTTGTCCTAAAAAATAACCCGTCATCATTGCTGAAGCCAGAAGATTCGCTAAATTTTCCCGATCCGTACTAATTTGAACATGAAAATCTCCCGATGGTAGCATCCCCACTAACCCTTGGACGTTTTGGGTAATAATGTCTTTGATTTCGGGACTGGCGGATTGAGCAATCCAGGCAAGGGTTTCGGGGTGTTGTTGCTGTAGGTATTGAATCAAAGTGTTGGTTTCTTGCTCTTCATCAGGTTCGGAGGTAAAAAAATCAAAGTTAAATACCATTCTTTAATTTCCTAAGTTAAATTTGGACATCTCTTCCGATCTTATCTTCCCACTATAGCGGTTCCTTCTGGAAAGTGGGGTATTTTTATTCTAATTTTAGTGAGAGTTTGTCAATCTCAAAATATTGGTGAAACTTGTCGGTTATTTCCAACCAATAAGATCTTCCATCGGTTTGGCGGCGTTTTCTTACGAATCCTAATTCTACTAATTCTTGAATTTGTTGATAAGCACTACTGCCTCGTAGGTTAATTAAATCGGTTTGCAAAATCGGGGTTTTAAGCGCGATCGCGGCGAGGGTTCGGAGGCTCCCTGTCCCTAATTCAGCCGGAATAAAGTCTTGAATGAGATTTTGAAAAGTTGAGCGCAATTGTAAGCTATAGCCTGTTTCTGTTTCGACGACTTCTAAGGCACTGTCTCGATGAGCATAATCATCCATTAGTTCAATTAAGGCTTCTTCCACTTCCGCGCGATCGCAGTTGGTAGATTCGGCTAATTCAGCAATAGAAAGGGGCTGACCTTTTAAATATAAAATGGCTTCAATTTTGGTGGCTAATCTCATGTAACGAAGCGAAGAATACGTTTGAAAAGCCCCCCTAGCCCCCCAATGTTGGGGGGAAAGTTTTTAGAAGTCTCCCAGTATTGGGGGATTTAGGGGGCAAAATAAAATTTACAAATAGGTTCTAAAAGAACTGTTAAATTTATTGATTAAATTAATGGCTTGCATCTAGTAAACCATGAAGATTGACCACTCGACCAATGACCGCGATCGCGGGAGCTTCAAACTGTGTCTGTTCAATTTGTTCAACAATGGTTGCTAACGTGCCAATTAATTCGGCTTGATCGGGACGGGTTCCCCAACGGATTAAGGCAATCGGGGTTTCGGGAGATAGCCCTCCAGCGAGGAGTTGTGGCAAAATATTTCCCAAATTATGCACCCCCATGTAGATCACGATGGTTTCTGACCCTTGCGCGATCGCTGTCCAATTAATTTGGGGACGGTATTTCCCCGCCATTTCGTGACCCGTGACAAAGGTAACGCTGGAACTATAGTCCCGATGGGTGATGGGAATCCCTACATAAGCAGGTGCGGCAATTCCCGAAGTAATCCCTGGAACCACTTCAACGGAGATTCCCGCTTGTATTAATGCTTCCATTTCTTCACCCCCGCGACCAAAAACGAAGGGATCGCCCCCTTTTAGGCGCACAATGACGGCATGGGTTTGGGCTTTTTCGATTAATAATTGATTGGTTTCATCCTGTCCCTTAGAATGACGACCCCGCCGCTTACCTGCATCAATACGCTCCGCCTTCGGATTAATCATCTCTAGGATGGGAGGGCTTACTAGCGCGTCATAAACCACCACATCCGCGTGTTCAAGCAGGGTTTTTCCTTTAAGGGTCATTAATCCTGGATCACCAGGGCCTGCTCCAACTAAGTAGACTTTTCCTAGATCGGATCGCAAAGAGGACTGATTCATGAATGGACTAGATCGATAATAATTTGTGCTAATTCGGGTGTAGCACCGAGCGGAAAACCTATTTTAAACTGAATTTGAGGATACTTTTGCTGTAATTGATTTATTTGTTGGGTGATCGCGTCGGTAATCCCCCCCGCAAAGAGGAAGTAGGGCACGACGTAAATGGATTGTCGGGCCAAAGGTAAGCCGTTAAGAACTATCTCTAAATTAGGCGGAACTGACCAATAACAAGCGATCGCGTCCAATTCAAAGGCTAACTGTTCAATCGGTTGATTTCCCTGAATACGACGGCTTCCATGTGCCAAAATAATGCGGATATCCGTTGGGTATCGATTAAATTGTTGAGCAATTAAGCTGCCTAGTCGCGGTGAACTGCCTAAATAGGGAGACAAGCTTAACTGCATATCTTGCCCTAAGTGCTGTTCGGCGATCGCGACCTCTGCGGGTAAATCCTCCTGAACATGGACACCCGATAACAAAAACAATGGCACAATTTTTAGCTGGGAAAATCCTGCTGCCTTAGCCGATCTCGCCGCGTCAATGATTTGTTGATGTAACGGCAGATCATGGCATTCTAACGTAGCCGTTTTGACCCAATATCGTTCTTTTTGGCAGATTAGAGTAGCCGTTGATTGTCGAAATTGATTGAATTCTACGGATTGCGAGTTAAGACTGTTGTTTTTCAATCCCTGAATCGCTAGACGCTGGTTGATTAAGTAGGCTAACCGCTCCAAAGCTATTTGAGGACGCGGATCACGGCTTCCATGAGAAACGAGCAAGTAGGCAGAGGTCACATTCAAAGAATTTTTAAATAAATTTTAAGATTTATGTAAACTTATTTTACCGAATCCGTTGTTGAAAAAAAGCATCAAAGACAACATCTATCTAGAAAGTCGGATCAAATTGGATCAACAAAGTATTTAAAACCCCTAATCTTAACCCGTTCGATAGGAGCAATACGCCAAAAATTGTAGGCTCAGTGAAGCAAGAGGTCACTTGAATGGCATGATAGTTATACCACTCAATCTAACTAGTTTTGTCAAAGGTCATCGTCTCCTATGGGGTTTGCCGATTTATCGATCGCCGATATTGCGACTGAATATAATCTCCCAGTGAAGACAGTGTTTCACCTCTGCGATCAATTGGGAGTGACCTATAAAAATCAACAGACTAATTTGGCGTTGGAAGATGCCAAGGCAATTATTGCTCAAATTTTGTCTCAGCAGTCAAAATCGAGTGAGGAAAGCTGTTAATCTGATTTTCAACATTGAAAATGAGAAAAACACAAATTTTTTTGCTTATTTTGACCAATGAGAACGCCCTAAATGATGATCACACAAGCTAGAACGATTGAAAAACTATATTTTGATGAATCAAGACCTAATCAATCAAACTATTTGAGGAGAACAATGGTGAAACGATTTTTTTGGGTAGCGATCGCCACTGTATTTTTCTTATTCCACGTTTCGGTGGGCAGTGCTAATGCGGTCGAACTCACGGCGGAGACTTTAACGATTCCCTTAGATGGAACAGGTAAAACCGCAACCTTAACAGACCAAGAATTTGCTAAAGGACAAAAGATTTTCGTTCAAAATTGTACGAAATGTCACCTGCAAGGAAAAACAAAAACCAATAATAACGTCAGTTTAGGATTAAGCGATTTAGCAAAAGCAGAACCCCCACGGGATAACCTACTCGCGATCGTAGACTATCTCAAAAATCCTACCAGCTACGATGGTGTTGATGACTATACCGAATTACACCCCAACGTGAGTAGACCTGATATCTATCCTGAATTGAAAAATTTAACGGAAGATGATGTCTATGATGTAGCGGGTTACACCCTAGTTGCGCCTAAACTTGATGAACGCTGGGGCGGCACAATTTATTTTTAAGGAATATTAATTTATTCATTCATTAAAAAATTTTGTTAAGATAATTCTTTATAGAGTTATCTTTTTTTTTTCATTTAATAAATTTTTTAATCATGCTTCAACAACCTGCTTATCAAACGCTATACGATCAAGACTATTTACTTTGGACTGAAGATACCGCTCAAAAAATCAAAAGCCATCGGTTTGATAATTTAGAGATTGAAACTTTAGTCGAAGAGATTCGTGGCTTAGGTCGATTACAAAAACGCGAACTGAAAAACCATTTAAGAGAATTACTAGAGAATATACTTAAAAGAACTTATGTCAGAACTCCTGAACTTTATCAAAGTTGGGTTGAATCAGTAATCAAGCAAAGAACTGCTTTAGAAGATTTGTTGGCAGAGTCCCCAAGCTTACAGTTTTACTTATCTGAAGTTTTTGATTCTGCTTATCAATCTGCCCTTCAAATTGTCTATAATACCTACCCTCAATACCGTTTTCCTTATCAATGGCCGTTTGAACGTAGTCCTGAATCTTTATTAACCATTGATTTTTGGAAATTACTTTAATTTAAGCAAATAATGGTTTTGATTGATATTTGATAAAGAGGGAAATATTTACTTAAAATACAATTATTTCTCTCTTTTTTATTTTTATTAAAATTTTGATTTTAGATTTTAACCTGTAATTAATTGGTTGATAAAATGAATGACTAAATTACAAATTTTGACAAAAAATAATTTTGATGCCAATTAATTTTTTGTTTTTTTGATGAACTATAATAATCTTGTATAGAAACCTTTGATTTTGCTTTATATTTAAGTTAGTCGGCAATTACATCAATCGAAATAGCGATTAAAGCGCGGATCAAAGTAATGCTTTTTCTTTTGATTGCAGGTTTGGCACAGGGTTTGTCTAAGTACAGGACAAAAGTCTTGAAAAGTATTGAGAGAAGGGGTTTCATAGAAATTAAGCACAATCTAAGGAACCCCTATGAATCAATATACCGCATTGAAACAAACTCTCAAGACTCATTTGGGATGGCACGGTGCAAGGCTCTCTTTTCTCGCCTTATTTTTACTGGCTCTGTTAAAAGTAAAAACGGTCAACCTCAAAGAATTAGCCCTTGGTTTTGAAGGTCAGGTATTGGTAGAGTCTCATTACAAACGCTTACAACGCTTTTTCTCCAACTTCGAGCTAGATTACTCTCAAATCGCCCAAATAGTAGTCCATTGGCTCAATATTCCTCAACCTTGGCTATTGAGTATTGACCGCACGACTTGGGAATATGGCAGTCATTTCCATAACATTCTCACCATCGGTATCGTCCATGAAGGAGTAGCGATTCCCATCTTATCGAAGATATTGAAGAAGAAAAAAGGCAATTCTAACACTAATGAACGGATGCGGTTTATTGAAAAGATGCTCAAGATTTTTCCCTCTGCCCAGATTCGTTGCTTGTGCGGTGACCGTGAGTTTATTGGGAAAGCATGGCTTCGTTATCTTCTTCTGGAACCCGCTTTGCCATTTTGTTTAAGAATTCGAGCTACTGACAAAATCGAACACAAGGGTAAGGAGTTAGCGACCAAAGTTGTTTTTGCTCATCTTGCTATCGGTGAATCTCAACGTCTGCAAGGTCTTTGTCGGGTTTGGGGTTATTCTGTTTCGGTGGAAGCCCTTCGTTTGCCCGATAATTCTTTACTCGTTGTCATTCTAACTTTTCCCGTTAAGTCCAAAATACAGCAGTGTAAAGAA
>CAYZWO010000128.1:0-11036 GCA_964482215.1 uncultured bacterium | reverse complement strand
TGCCTATTTAAAGCGAGTTTTCTTTTGCCTATTTTATAACCTTCCAAGTCGTGTTGCTTCACCTTTAACTGGTTACTTAGGTAGAGAAAAATGTAGTGATTGGAAGAGTGATCGCTTCTACTTTTTGAGAGATTTAACTTATGAAGACAACGAAACTATTCAGGAGTGAGACATATTTTAAATTTGAATCTCTAAGTTTTTTAATTGCTGAATCACCCAACTTAATTGCTGTCTCTTATCAATATTCGCGGCCCTAAAACAATAGGAAACTTTTCCTCTAAAGTTTGAGCAAAATAATACTGACACCAAAACTCAGCCACATCCAATAACATCGGAATAGACTCAGGAATCAAACCATTGCCATAAAACGGATTGTAACGTTCCACATACTCACTCGCGAGTTTATAGGCAAAGTAAGGAAAATCTGACTCTACAAAACACTGTAATCCATAGCTTAATTTCAGCAAATAACCACTTCGGACAAAATGTACCGTTGTCCAATGAACACGGCGAACGTCATCCCCTTGATATTGATCAATTTGTCTTAACAAACCTTGGAGGGATCGTTTCCCTTCGACATTGGGTGTGGCTAAATAATTTTCCATCTGAGCGATCGCCTCAGCAACCAAAGCTTTGTGACTTTCCCACTCTGATTCAGAAAACTGTTCAGGACGTTTAATCTCATCCATTTCCTGCTGAACCCGTTGGCAGATATGAAGGGCAAATGTACCTGCTGCCTTTTGATCCTGACAAAGACTTTTAATAGAGGTTAAGCGCGTTATCGGGAAAGAAACTCTGCGTTTTTCCGTTTTTAGCTCTTGAACGGTGGTGAGCCATTTCTTGATTTTGGTGGCGATCGCGGACGGTTTAAGTTCTTGACTCATTGCTACTGACTTTGTTCTGGCAAATAGGGAATCAAACCCTTACGAAAGGCTTCTTCTTGAATCTCACGGGGCGCGGTGCGAATATCCATGACAAAACCATTGACTGAAACCAGCCAAATCATCGGGTTTTGGTCTACCAGACTCGGTAAACACCACTTGGGATCCATCTGATACATATCCATTAAGTCCCGAATTTGTTTAGATTTAGCCTGTCCCGTACTTTCTGCTACACCAAAAGCTCGATAAAGATTACTAGCTTTCATGTGAGGAGTCTGAGAAGAATCGTAGAGGAAATTAACTAGCCCCAGCGCATGAACAATGCCGCAAGCCCAGGACTTAGCCTGACCTTGTGCGAGCGGTGAGGGACGTTTCCGACAGAGAGCGGCTGTCAGTTGACGTGAAAGTTCAGCATATTCAGGCGTGAGATATTGAGAACAGAAATTATCAGTAAGATTCGTGATTTCTTCAAATTTTGCCCGCATCTGCTCAGGAACTTTTTCACTTACCGATTTAGTCATTGTTGCACCTCTCATTTGCTCAATCATTCAAATTTTAAGATTTAAAGCGGAACCAATTCAGGAAAATTGATTAAAACTTGTTCGTTGGTTAATTCATCCCCTAATTGGGCAGGGGAGAAATGAACTTGGATAGCTTCGAGTTTGTGTTGATAGTGCAGATTAATTAAAGCTTTGAGGCCGTACTCTAGAGCCTCGCGATCGCCTAAGTTGGTTTCAATATCAGGCACTTCTCCCGTAAAGGCAACGGTGAGCATGACGACGATATTGGAGGTAGCAGGCAAGCTTAAGGGCAGATCATCCTCGTCCATTTCTTCCCCTGCCACTTCTGCGAGGTAACGTTGGGCCGAGTCGGTAAACAGTTCATTGACAAAATCCCCTGCTTCTCCCTCATTCCAAAAAACATCGCCTTCATTCGCTGCCGATTCCCAATATAACTTCATTTGCAGCAAGCTTTGGCAGATTTCGACTAAACCTTCTCCCGTCACTTCTAAATCGCCATCGGATTCAATGCTATCTCTACCTGCTTGGTTGAGAACCCCTAAAATCGGGGCAATTTCCTGTCCTCGGAGGTGAATAAAAATGCGAGAGACGACATAGCGGGTTCGGCCTGTCATTTGGTTAAAGCGATCGCGGATTCCCATGATGATCTCCAAAAAGCTTATTGAGGAACCAATTCACTATTAAATTCATTAAACGTGCGTACTTTCAATTCTACCGACTCAGAACGGGGTAAGAGATTAAATTCTTTGCGGAGGACATCATCGACTTCTTCAAATTTGACGACTCCTTTACCGTTATAAATCACTTTTTTATTGGCCCCTAATACCACCGTTTGCGGCACTACGCCTTGATAATAATGCCCTGGTTCATCGGGACGATAGGACGATTTGAGAGGAATGGAATCGACGCTGACAGGGATAATGCTGGCCGCCCGACCATAGAATTCTTGAATACGGGAAACAATAAAGGCAAATTGTTTGCAATCGCTACTGTCGTCGAGATAATAAACCAAAACCGCAGGAAGCTTTCGTTCAAAGGTTTCAGGCAGGCTTAAACGGGGTGGAACCAAGGAACCATTCCCGGCATAAACCACAAAAATATTGCCATCTAAGCGGTCATCATCAATGCTGGCTTGAGCAGAGCTGGCACTCAGTAACCAAAAACTTAGGGTAAAGGCAATAACAAGCGCAATTAAGGACTGTAAGGAACGATTTTTTAGAAACTTTAGACGGTTAAAATTCATTGTTAACTTGAAAAAAAACTTCGTTAAAATATTTAAAACAAACGCGAGATTAGGAAGTCTGGTGACTCAACAACGAGCAACCTCACAGTCAAGATCCCGATCAATTCCCCTAAAAGAGGCGTTGACCAATAGTCATTATGCTATGTTAGGGCTGCATCCGTCTGCGACTGTTATTGAAATTCGACGGGCCTATCGGGAATTGAGCAAAGCCTATCATCCTGATACCACTACTTTACCGTCTGAAGTGGCAACTCGTCAGTTTCAGCAGTTAAATGAAGCCTATGCTATTCTCAGTAATCCTGAACGGCGATCGCTGTACGATTTGCAGATCGGTTATTCCCGTTGGAATGTGATCCAAGTTCCCAACCATGTTCAACAGGCTGAATCTGGGACGCGGAAAACCTCAAATGTGGCCTATTTAGACCCGACGGATCGCCCTTTATCGGCAGGAGAGATTTTTTCCTTGGTTTTGTTGGCTTTAACACTTTTAGGCTGTTTGGGCTTAGCGTTTGTTATTGCCTGGTTGCGGGGTGATCCCCTAGAAGTGGCGGCGACGCTACCGAATGTTAAGGTTCAGGAAATATTTTTATGGATTTCCTTAATTTTCTAATCCTCTAAAATGCCCTAAAATATCTATCCAGAGTGTGATCTAGATTTGAATTCTGACCCTATGGATCTTCCTTCGGCTGATACTCCCCTCTACAACCATCCCCTGTCTAGCATCGAGAATTGGTTAATCAATCTTGGTTGTGAACAAGATCCCCAACATCGCCATTGTTGGCTGATTAAATATCCCACTTGGCAAGCCGAGTTAAGTTTGGATATTGAGGAATTAACGGTTCATTACTTTCAAGGAGATTCGCGGGAAAACGATATTAGGCGAACTTTTAAGTATTCTCTCAGTCGTCAAGACATTGAAGATGCTGTCTTCTCAGGGCCATAGTTCTTAATATTTTTTCAGGCTTAAAATCCATTCGTTATATTGGACATAGAAGCCTTAACTTCCTAGCCGTTTAATGATTAGCAGGCTTGGAGCTTTTCTTGTTAATTAAAAAACGGATATTTTCCTCGTTTTGCTTTTTTCACATTCAGCGATCGCGGTCAATTTTTAATTGCGTCTTTTCCAAAAAATTACCAACTGTTTAACCCTTAATCCTTTACCCGTTACTTACAATGACTGAAACCCTCGAATTTGAAGGCAGAAAATTTCTCCCCTTAGATAGTTTACCGACTAATGAATGGCTATGTCCCATTAATCATCAACATCCCATTCCGACACTAACCTTAAAAAATGATGATATTTTTCTGATCACCGACACATTAGGCAACATTGAACATACGGACTGTTCGGATAATAGTGTGATCAAAAGTATGGGGTTATTCTGTCGAGATACCCGCTATTTAAATCATTTAACCCTATTAATTAATAAACAAGCACCGATTCTGTTAAGTAGCACCGCACAAAAAGGCTTTTTTCTCTCCATTTTAGCGGCTAATCCCCATTTAGTTGATTCCAATTCGGGTAGAAACATCGACGCAGAAACCATCGGCATTCAACGAGAAATTAGCATTAAAGGGGATTTATTTGAAGAAATTACCCTCGATAATTACAATACTTTTCCCGTTAGTTTCACCATTAGTTTAAGCTTCGGTGCAGACTTTTTAGATATCTTTGATGTACGGGGTTATGTACGGGAAAAACGTGGCAATCTGTTACAGTTTTCAGGTTATTATCGCAATGAATTAAAACGGGCTGATAATTGCCCAGAAATCATCCTCGCCTATCAAGGACAAGATGGGATCATTCTGGAATCTCGCATTCTTTTCCATCAATTAATGCCCGATGAAGTCCAAAACTATACTGCCATTTGGCATGTGCATCTAGACGGCCGAGAACGTAAATGTTTGGGCTATAAAATCCAACTCTATAACAATAATCGTCCTGCTTCTTTGGATAATGTTCCGATTACCTTAATGCAAGCCAAAGCCTCAGAGTTACTCGAATCTAAAGCTTGGATGGAGCAAATTACTCAAATTGAATCAGACAATAAAGCGGTTAATAAAGTTATTCAACAGGCTGAACAGGATATTTATCTATTGCGACAAACCATCGAAGGGCGAAAAGTTCTCTCGGCGGGTGTTCCCTGGTTTTCAACGCTATTTGGTCGGGATTCCATTATTGCGGCTTCCCAAACCCTGCTCTTAGATCCCACCATTGCTCGCGATACCTTGTACGTTCTGGCGCAATATCAGGGAAAAACCAATAATGATTGGCGAGAAGAAGAACCAGGTAAAATTCTCCATGAAATCCGCTTTGGAGAGATGGCTCGCTGTAACGAAATTCCCCATACCCCTTACTACGGGACGATTGATGCGACTCCGCTTTGGTTAATGCTTTATGCCGAGTATTTTGCCTGGACAGGAGATGAAGAAACCTTAAATGCGCTGTGGGATAACGCTTTGGCGGCGATGGATTGGTGCGATCGCAATCTTAAAGAAACGGGATATCTCCGCTATTTTTCTCGCTCCTATCGGGGGTTGAGCAATCAGGGCTGGAAAGATTCGGGCAATTGTATTGTGGATAGCAAAGGGGAATTGGCCAAGGGCGCGATCGCCTTGGTGGAAGTCCAAGGTTACGTTTATGCGGCCAAAATTCGACTCGCAGAAATTGCCAGTTACAAAAAACTTTATGAACTCGCAGAAGATTGGCAAAAATCAGCGCGAGAACTCAAAGCCCGTTTTAACCGAGACTTTTGGTTAGCCGAAGAAGGATTCTGTGCCTTGGGGTTAGATGGAGAGGGCAAACCCATTGATAGTATTACCTCCAATCCTGGTCATTGCCTCCACTTGGGCATTTTAGATGTTGAAAAAGCCTATAGCGTTGCGGATCGTCTCAAAGCTCCTGATATGTTTAGCGGTTGGGGAATTCGTACCCTGAGTAATTATAACCCTGCCTATAATCCGATGGGTTATCATATCGGCTCAGTTTGGCCCCACGACAATGGGATGATCGCTCAAGGTTTACGCTCTCTGGGTTTTGTCGATCAACCATTAGAGATTGCCCAAGGAATCTTTGATATGACCATGACCCAACCCTATCAGCGTCCTCCTGAACTATTTTGTGGTCATGAACGTGGTGAGGACAGTTTACCGATTCAATATCCTGTTGCCTGTTCTCCCCAAGCTTGGGCCAGTGGAACCATTTTCCAATTCCTCACCATGATGCTGAATTTAGTCCCCGATGCTCAGGGTAACTATTTACGAGTCATTGATCCCACCTTATTACCGTCGATTAACCAGCTTTCCATTCAAAATTTACGAGTCGGTAAGACCCTGTTAAATCTGGAATTTGAGCGTTCCAATGGGGCGGTTGGTTGTCGTGTAACGAAAAAACGGGGCAATCTACGGGTTGTCATCGAGGCTTAAGGTTTGGGGCGTTATACTCTTTTTTGTGTAACGCCTCATTTAGTCAGAAATATTAATGTCTAGCCTGTAGTTGGCAACTTCATTGCGACGAGCCGCACTCCGTATTAAATAAACGCGCACTTTATAATCACCCGTTTTGGGAAGTGTGCCTTCAAATTGGTTATCATTGACGGAACCATTAAACATGGCAACATCTTTCTCGCCAGGAGCCAAAATATTGAAGTAAGCAGCATCATTTTTGCTTGCCATACTGATGTTAGCCGATTGATTTTTACGGGCATTGATCACATAATCAACGGTTTGATAGCCCTTAATAGTACCTTTGATGACTTTGCCACTGGTTCCAGGTTTAAATTGAACCCGTTCCGTGCGAATATCGCTACCAGCCAAGGTAACAGCAGGTGCAACGACTACCAGACTGGCAATGAGTAAGGAAGCTGATAATTTAGTGTTTAACATGGATAAATAATGGGTAGATATTGGGGGTTAAGTGAAATTAATGTTTGAAAAACAGATATTAGCCTTCTCCACTGTACATAACGCTGCCTTTTTTCACTGTGCCATTTTTGCTTGAGGTGCATAACCAAGGTTTTTGAGCACCTGGTACTTTCACTTGGATTTCTATATTTTTGGAGGTTTCTTTGGCTTGAATCACAGACAGTTTGCTGGCATTTGTATTGACAACTTTCGCTACAGCCCCTAAACAAGCAGACTTGGCTTTGTTGGTTGTGGGGGCTGCATTACTGGAAATGGCCGTAATCGCTAATTCAGCGACCACTACAGCGATCGCGGTCATTGTAAAGAATGATAAACCAGTAAAAGACTTCATTTGATGTAAATCTAATTGAGTTCATCTTAAATTTTCGACCAATTTTGTAGTTAAATTGTTCCTTTTCACTTACTTTATAAATTGTCATATTTATTATCCAAAAACTGTCATTTATATTGGATAATTATCCTGAAAATAATTGAACTCCAGAAACAAACACTTACTAAACAAATTATTGTAAGTTCAATTCACCCAAAAAACGAATCCATGCAATCGCTGAGGGAACTTGGTTGGCGGATACTAAGTCCTTTTTAAGGCATAATTCATCTTTCAGTAATGTACAAAATCCCCAACCCAGCACCTGACTTAATAATGGTTTTAAAGGCGACCATCGTAACTTACTAGCAGATTAACTATAAATAACTCTAGCGAACACAACCTATATGAATCGTAAAACTTCCTTATTTCACATCTTTTTTACCTTGTCAACTCTAAGCTTCGCCTCTGTAAGCCATGCTCAGGAAGTAGGAACTCCTGTCAATCGATTGAGTGATTTAGTCGGAGCGAAAGCGGGACAAGCCGAAAACGAATTAACAAAACGAGGCTATCAATTTGCCAAGGCAGGGGAGGTCTCAGGAAATAGACGCTATACCTATTGGCGTGAAACGAAAACCAAAAAATGTATAACCATCCAAACCAAAGATGGACGTTACGAATCTTTCTCTTATGCCTTCCCTGAAAGTTGTGGTCAAGTCGCTTCAAACTCTACCCCGAAAAAGGGCAAGACTCCCGAAAATCTCTACAGTACTGTTCCTCCCAAATTAAAAGACCTCGTGGGAGCTAAAGCAGGACAAGCAGCAGATGAACTGGAAGGACGGGGTTACACCTATAAAAATACGGTTACTTGGGATGGTGGTAAAACTTCCTATTACGTCGAAAAAAGTACGGGCTATTGTGTAGAAGTTGGAACCGTTGACGGTCGTTTCAGCACCATCGTTTACAATTCCAGCGATCGCTGTGCTAAGAAGTAACGGGCTTTAAAAACTAATAAGTTACCAAGGGCGATCGTTGTTAAAAAAGATAACGAAAAAGCGATCTCCCTTGGATACCGACTTATTATAAATAGAACATTATGATTAAAATAACGTCTGTGAGAAATAAGATTTAATTGTTTGTTTATCAGACTTTTTTGTATTAATATGAGCATCACTCAAAAAGCATCCATTGTATTCGCTACTGCTAGTGTTATTTTATTAACCACTGGGGGAATTATTTCAAACGTTAAAGCTGACACGATCAAAACATCACCCCTGATTGTGGCACAAACACCAACAACAACCATGACTAAAAAAAGTCGTGATCAAATTGCCGTTACCATCAGAGAGTCTGAATTCAAATTTAAAGGAATATTAAAAAGAACTTCTGGCAATACATTCATTGGAGAAGATCGACAAGTAAGAGTGATCTATGATAAAAGCACAAGTCATGTAATCGTCATCAACAAAATAACAGGAGATGAGTTTTATAATTATATTTTCTCTATAACTGATGAAGGAAGACTTTAAAAAATAAAAAATAAATAATTGTTTACACTTCTAGCGATCGCTGTAAAAAGTAATTCACTTCAGAGTTAATCCCTCAAATAATCCAATCAGAATTTGAGGGAATTCAGAAAATATTTGTCTAAAATTTTTACCAGCCATTGACGGACTCTAAAGCGATCGCGACAGATCCAGCAGCAGAAGTCGAGTCAGTGTCCGATTCTTCTACTCGCATTTCGGTACAAAAAGTCGCTGTATTGAAGCCACCAAAGCGTTGTACTGTACTGGTTCTCACTCGCATATTGGGATTAGCAAACCAAAACCGCTCTATCGTCGTCATGGTTTCGTAATCGGTGACTAAAACGAGAGCCTCTTCATCATCAATATGATACCGTCCTGCAATGGGGACAATTTCCGCATAGCCCCGTTCTCTTAATAGCGTTCCTTGTTTCGGATTTTCTGCATCGGGGATGAGGGCAAACACGGTTGTTCCTTCGTGGTTTTCTCCCTCTTGATCCCAAGACATCGCGCTTTCCCAACGGACAAAAGCTCCACCAACCGCTAACGAGGGGTCATATTCATGGAGTTCACAGATTTCTGCCACTTTGGGATTATCGGCGGCTAGGGCCTCGACATAAATTTCTGATGTTCCGGTTTCTGCCCGTCTAAAAGCAAGATGGTGGGTAGTACGCTGCGATCGCCACTTGCCTGCACTTTTTTGAAAGAACTCCATTGCATCCACGGGATTTGTCTCCTAACCTATTGCTATCAATTTAAATCAATTCGTCTATTACTCATTTTAAAGAGCGATGCTCCTTTTCTCCAAATTCAAACCCGTTGCTTGAACAGAATAAATAGATTTGCTTGAATTATTAGTATTGATAATTATCAACTAAAAATAGCTCCCTCGATTAAAAGCCTATCTAAACAAGTAAATTGAGTGAACGATTGTGAATTAATATGTGCAAAAATTAATGTTACAATTTAATGCCATATAGTTATTCAATTTAAATACTAACTAAGGCTTTTTCGGTAACCCTTATGACTAATGGTGCAGGTGCCCAATCGATTTCTGAACTGCTGATTCCTGTTGCAGAATATTTTAAGGTGTTATCGGAAGTGAGTCGATTGCAGATTTTAAGTTGCCTCAAAAGTGGGCCCTTAAACGTCACTGAATTAGCAGAAGTTACAGGATTAGGGCAAGCCAATTTATCTAAGCATTTAAAAGTTTTGACTCAAGCGGGAATTTTGGCTCGACAAACCCAAGGCGTGAGTGCGTATTATTCTATTAGCGACCCCCTGATTTTTGAATTGTGTGAATCCGTCTGCGATCGCATTAGTCAACGGATGCAGAAACAAGCCAAAGCCGTACAGTTAATTGATCTGTTTAGTTAAGGTTTTATAAAACTCCAAAAAATGACAGCAAAGACAGTTTGGATTGCTCGACACGGTCATCGCTTTGATTTTGCCTTTCCTGAATGGTTTAATACGGCCGAAAGACGTTACGATCCGCCCTTATCGGATGAAGGATTTCAGCAAGTTCAACAATTAGCAACCCGTTTACAAACCGAAGCCATTGATCATATTTTTTGCTCTCCGTTTTTACGCGCCATTCAAACCGCCGATCCCATTGCTAGATTATTGAACTTACCGATAAAAATTGAACGGGGTTTAGGGGAATGGTTAAATCCTGATTGGATGACAGAATATCCGCAAACAGAAACTTTAGAACTTTTGCGCGATAAATACTTGATTGATCCTCACTATTCATCCCGTTTAATTCCCCAGTATCCTGAATCTGAAACAGCAATGATGCAACGAATGGCAGATATTGCCCAGTTATTAGTGAGTGAATTTTCAGGAAATCTTTTATTGGTGGGTCATGGGGCAACGGTGGGTGGCGTAACCGCAGGCTTAGTGGGTGACAATCTTATTCTGCAAGCTCCCCTATGTTGTTTAACCCAACTGGTTTGGACTCAGGAACAATGGCAGGTTGTCTTAAAAGCCGATATTTCTCATTTAATAGCAAAATAACGGGATGCGATCGCCAAAGGGATGAAGGATTTTCTCCGCTTGCCTTCTCCTGATTATGAGATGATGAAGAAATGTTACTAAATAAGTTTGTAAGGAAAAAATTAAGATGGCTGAAATTCAATTTTCTCGTGGTGTTAAAGAGGATGTGATCCCAGAGGTACGGTTAACGCGATCGCGGAGTGGACAAAGCGGCACTGCAAAATTTTATTTTAATGAACCCAAAATTTTTGCCAAAGATAGCACAGATGATATTACGGGAATGTATCTGGTTGATGAAGAGGGAGAAATTGTCACACGAGAAGTTCAAGGAAAATTTGTGAATGGCCGAGCAACGGCAATTGAAGCAACCTTAAAAATGGGTTCTCAAGCCGAATGGGATCGTTTTATGCGGTTTATGGAACGTTACGGTGAAGAAAATGGGTTAGGTTTTACCAAAGCTTAATTCATCTACGTTAGAGTTAAAAAATCTTTAGCTCTTTCTCTTAATATCTTTGTCATAGAAAATCGGCGATCGCACTCTGGTTTGATACCGTTAAAGCCCTTTCAGCGATCGCGTTTTTAATTAAGGCTCAATAGGTGTTTCGGGGAGGTAAAAACGGAAGTAAAAGATTGGTAGGATAA
>CAYZWO010000127.1:0-11159 GCA_964482215.1 uncultured bacterium | reverse complement strand
GGACTTTCCCTAACTGACAAGGAAGGCAACTTAAAAGAAGACTTACCCGCAATATCTCAGTTTCTGAACCGTGTTTTAGCCTTACGGATTGAACGTCAAAACGCTTTGTTTGAAGAGTTTGAGATCCGGCTAGAGAGCAAGATCGAAGCAGCGATCTCAGTGGGGACTTACGAGGTTGGTGTGGAAATGCTGAAGGCGGATGGTTTTAAGGTACTAGAACGCCAAGTCATCTATACTCATCCTGAAACCCAAGCTCAAACCCATTGCGTCAAGATTGAACGGAAACGTCAAGCTCCGATTCTGAAACTACCAGAAGCTTTAGAAGTGACGGAACGTTATCAGGGTCAATGGGTCGTGAATGAACGTTCAGGTCGGGTTGCTATCTGTATTCCTACGAACAGTATCGTGACAGATGACGGAGCATTCGTGCGACGAGTGAATCTCATTCGTCCAACCGCCAACGACAAGATGAGTGTTGAACAATTTCAGTCTTCTACTTGGAAAGTCATTAGTCAAGAAACCTTTCAATCATTATGGCAGCAAGAAGTGAAGCAGTCCCCTGAATTTGAGATTGATTGCTTCTATCTGATTACAGGATTATTGCTACCGATTTGGGATCGTCTAGACGCGGAGAATATGCGTGTCTTTCGTCTACAAACTGATAGTGGGGAGAAATTGCTGGGTCGCTTAGTTCAGGCAGAGAATATCGCGGCAGTTTATCGCAATCTTAAGATTGAGGGAACTCCTCAGTTGACGGTAGATGAAGTCTTTCAAGCCGTTATTCAACGTAAAGAAGTCATCCCGTTGGCGCGGGGTTGGCAGTTGCGCTCATCGACGGTGATGGGCAATCAACGGCTAGAAATCACAGGGATCGATCAAGAATCAGAAGTAATGTGTCTGAAAGCCCTTGGTTGTATGACGGAAATGATTCGTTGGAAGCTACGAGTCTTTATTCCTATAAATGAGAAGGCTATGGAGATCATCGAGAAAATTCAGCGATTGGCGTGATTTGAAGAACAGAGAGAATAAATCTCGCTGTTCTTTTTTTGTTATTCTAAACCTCGGTTTCTAAATCTGTTAGCACTGTTTCTATTTTGTCTAGTAATCCTTCGATCTTTTTCCAAGTTTTTCGGTCTTTTTCCCAAAGTTTTAATTGATTAAGGCGACGGGTAAGGGACTGAAGCTGATGTTTGGGAGCTAATAAATCTGATGATGCTTTTAGGGTAGCAATTCTTTCTTTAATTTGTGTTAAGGAGAGATTGTTTTGAATAGATTCCTCCAAAAGTTCTGCTCTTTTGGTTTCATCCTTAACTTTAGCGATTGCTCTTGCCTTTGTGTAAGCAATTTGTCCTGTTTCCAATGCTTTAAGAATATCGGTTGGAAGATTTAGTATGGGGAGTCGATTAGCCGTAAATGACTCCCATGTTTGTGTACCTAGCTCCTCAAAAACTCGATTAATAACCTCAAAAGAATTGCTCCCCATAACGTTATGGGGAACTTTTCCTTTCTGCTCATCACGCAATCGATGTAGCAAACTTCTAACAGCGTTATCTTCAATCTGGAGCTTCCAACTAAGGAGTTTGAGAATGCCTTGAGTTTCTTCTACGGGATTAAGATCTTCCCGTTGTAGATTTTCGATTAAAGCAATTGCCCAAGCTTCTTGAGCATCTAAATTGCATATAATAATTGGAACAGTTTTTAAACCTAAAGCCTTTGCGGCTCGATATCGACGTTCTCCAGCAATTAATGGATAACCTATATCATTTTTAGGTTGAACTAATAAGGGTTGAAGAATTCCATGTTGTTGAATTGATTCAATTAATCTTTCCATTGCCTCGGAGTCGAAGTAGCGTCGAGGTTGATCTGGATTAACAATAATTTCAGACAAAGCAATTAAATGCTTATTTGTTACAATCTCATCTTCTCCAAAAAGGATACCGACATTAAGTGTTTGTTTGTATGGTTGATCTATTTTTTTACTCATGGTAATTGCTCTAAGTAGGTTGCAATTTCTTCAAACACTGATAAAGCTGGATGTTTTGGTTGATAAAGAGCTAAGGGTTCCATCTGTTCAGAAGCATCAGCAAAGGCAGTGGAGCGTTTAATGGGTTCAAAAACTTTGAAATAAGGAGAAAGTTGTTCTTGAATAGCATTAAGAGTACGTTGGTCTTGAGTATTTTTTGCTGAGAATTTAGTTGGTAAAAAACCAGCGATAGATAATTCAGGATTACCTCGTTTTTTGATTCGACTTACGGTGTCTAGTAAAAGGTTAGTTCCTAAAAAAGATTTAAACTGAGTTTCGATAGGAACTAAAATATGAGTAGCTGCTATAAGGCTAATATAGCTAAGAATACCTAGACTGGGTGGACAGTCAATTAAGATAAAATCAAAATTTTCTTGTATTGGACTTAGAGCATTTTTAAGGCGAACTTCTCGAAAATCCAAATTGACAAGCGTTATTTCTGCCGCACTCAAATGAATGTTTGATGGTGCGATAGAGATTCCATATACATTAGATTGGATGAAAAGTAGCTCTTCATTAATAAGGGCATCTAAAATAGTTTTATTAAGGCTAGCTGGATCTAAGCCCATAAAGCTAGTCAAAGAGGCTTGAGGATCCATGTCTACTAACAGAACAGAGTGATTTTTGAGACCTAAATGATAACCAAGATTCTGGGTGATGGTAGATTTGGCAACCCCGCCAGCTTGGTTAAATAAAGCGATAATTTTGGTCATAGGTCACTTGGCTTATGCATGCTTTTAAGAGCATAGCATCGTATCTCAGATTAATACTATAGTGTTCTGTCGTTACAGCTTTTTAACAGTTTTTGCAATTAAAAACTGAATATAGCAATCAGTGGTCATTCATGAGAACGATAAACGTATAACCCAAGCTGGAGACAAGCTTTATCTTGCGAATCTTATAAATCATCTCAGATTGCTATATTACTGCTCATTCAATGTCGATCATTTTTCAAGCCTTCTTATTTTTGCTTACAAAGCTGTTAGGCTCACCTTATCTAAAAAATCCATATTTCAGTCTGGTAAAGTAATTCCTCTATTTTTTTGAGACTGTATGCGTCGCGTCGTTAAAACTTTTAGAAAAGTTTGGCGATTGAATCCATCCTTGGGAGAATATAACCAGTATTGAGCTTCTGTTTATTGGGATAACTCAGTGTCTTTTTGTTGAAATTTTTGATAAGCTTCATTCTGAACCACCCGAACGTATTCCTTGGCTTGGCTAACATACGTCTCCCAACTGTGACTATTAGGGACAGTCTCTCTCCATTTCAAAACAACATCACTCTGACTTAAAATCATAGCAATATCTTGAGGCTTGTGCTGATTCGCATAGGCCCGAATCGCAATCTTCAGATCAAGTTCGGGAGAGGAAAGAGGGTTCAACGCTGAATCATTCCAAACTTCAGCCCGATAAATCTGATAATATTCGCGATACATCGTCCGTTTAGCTTGCATTTCCTGCTCTTGGGCGTTTTGTTGCCAAGGATAAAGAACGGTCTCTGGTTTAACGTGGACATGGGCTGTTGTCGGGAGACTATTTTCGAGTTTCGCTATAAGTGTCAAACCCTTTCGACTTAATAAATTATGTTCCTTCAATTTTTTTTCACTCTCTCGATCTAAAACCCCCAAAGCATTGCCATCTAAGGAAACGAGAGGAATCTCACGTCCCCTACCATTGTTTACTAAGGCAACGGTGATTTTTGTTTCTTCTCCTTGCCAGTCTCGTTCCCGATAAACAAAATTCTTAGTCTGTCCAATTTTCAGAGTATTGCCTTTAGGAGTCGTTGCTATAATTCCTGAACTTGGCTCAGCGATAATCTTAGCTTTAAACCGTGTCCCAACGGTAAAAGCGGGAGATTCACTGGTCAAAGGAGCCAAAACTTTTCCCCCAACTTTAATTACTCGCTTTTCCTCTAATTGTCCCGATTTATCAGGGATGGGATGGACAGCAATTTCACATTGAACCTCTTCTCCCCGCCACTGCCGATTTCCATATTCGTTAGTCGGGAAGTGGAGTCCGACAACTTTTAGTTGGGTTAACTGTAGTGTTTCAAGCTGTTGAATCACTTCATTGGGGAATAATTTAAAGGCTAAAAGAGCCTTCTTGGTTTGGTATTCATCACGGGTATGGGCTTGATGCCAGAGAGCGGCGGCTAAGACTTGGCGTTCTTGTTCGGGATGTTCTTGGCGGGTTGTTTCCACATATTCATTCAATGATCGATAAATGCCCTCAATCCGTTCTTGAGTAATTCCTGGTTGCATCACAGCTAATCCTTGCTTTAAAGTCATTCCCGCCTTTAAGTGATGCATCTCGACAGAAGCGAGCGTAACAGAGCCAATAGTCTTGTCGTTAGATTTACCGTTTCCATCCAGAGGGACAGGAGAGATCGCCAGCAGAGAATGGGGTATGTCTCGGTCAATCGTATTACGGACTAAACGTAAATCCAGAGGAAAAGGTTTGTCTTGGTTGAGCAAGTCTGATTCTAAGGTTCCAAATTGCTCAAGTTTAGTCAAATAAATTGTCTTCTGGTTTTTGGTCGATGTGACCTCAAGATAGGGTTCTATGAGTTCAGGTTGTTGGGTTTTGAGGTCTTCAAGTGTTCTGGCTGATTTGAGATAATTATTGTAAGTTTCCTTAATTTCTTGGGCGATGGCTGTAAGTTGAGGATTCTTGACTTCAGGAAAAATGTCCCGAAACTGGACAATAGGACGGGCAATGAGACGATTTTTCTCCCATTTGTCATTGGTGACTTGAATCATTTGGTCAATCGCCCCATAATTACTACTGTTTAGGGTATGGAGACGATAAAGTTGAGGGTTGCGATTTTTATCTCGTCCCGCCAACCAAGTGACAGGTTGATAACCCCCAATAGCACGACAGGCATTAAGCAGGGTTTGATTGGGTCTTAAAGCACTTTTGGGGCCATCAACGGCAACCTGAAGCTCGTTAGACAGATCCCCAACAATCTGAAATTGAAGGTCTCGCAGTTGTTTAAGCGTGGTTTCAATCTGTCCAGAAGATAGCTCAGACGGTAAATGAGAGATCGCGTCTATCCTGTTCCGATAAGATTCAGGAATCTGAAAATGGGACTGGGGATTGGCTTCTTTGGCAAGAATGTCTCGATAATATTGAGCAACCTGTTGGACGTATCCTGCTTTTTTCTCATCGGGCAGCCGAACGGTTTCCCAACGCAGGGTAACTGAGATCATGATTTGATTGGCAATCTTGCCAATGTCATTATTGACCGCACTAACGGCGATTTCCTCAAAACTTCCCTGATAGGGAATCTTATCTCGCTTGACCACATCAGGATAGCGGTTTTCAGGTAAAAGAGCTTCCTTGATTTCGGCTGATAAAGTGGGATATTTATCGGCCTGTTCAAACGCTAAGCGGTCTCCATCAAAATCAGCTTGTAGATGTTGAGCGGCTGTTTCGGGATGAATATGGATAGTGCCTTCTAATCGCATTAACGGAGGAAGATGGCGGTTAGTCAAAACGATGACCCCATTAGAATTGACCAAAGGACTACGAGTAACGATGAGTTCTGCCCCATCAGGCATTCGAGGCACACAAACCTCATCTTTCTGGAGGTCAAGGCTGGGTTGTGCTAGTGCCGATTCAAACTTAATGGCTCGTCCTGTCGCAATATCAATCCACTGTCGCTGGAGAAACTTTTTCAGTTCATCAATGACAAAAGGATGTTCTAATAATTGTCCGTGATGTTCCAAATCATGTTTGAGCAAGTCATGGAAAATTTTTTCTTGAGATAGAGTGTTTTCGGTATCTTCTCCCCCTAAAGCATTCAAAGGTGAGAGTAAATCGCTGTCTTCAAGAGATTGTTCTTCTGGCCAATTGGTTCTTTCTTCATAGTTTTTGACGAAATATTGAGCGAGGGCGTGTAAATCGGACTGGATTTTGACTAAGCGATCTACTTTTTTTTGGAGGATAGGAACAAGATCGGTTTCAACGCCTTTAGGATAATTCACCAGCACTTGTGCGCCAAGACTCTGTTTTCCATACTCAGCAATCGTTTTGATCCCTACCCCGATATCGAGAAAATATTCTCCTGGTGCGATAGCATCGCTCCCTTTTCGTCCTTTGAAGGAGCTAATAGGAAGAATGAGGTCATATCCGACTTTAATCCGTCCTTCGTGATGAACTATGTTGCTAGTTAAGCTTTCTAAGCGAGGATCGGGAGCTAAAGTTCCTTTGGCAATTCGATAAACTTGACAGTTCTTTTGGGGTCGAATTCCTAAGCGAAATTGGAAAGGCGCGTTCTTTCTCCCCGTTAGTTGCTCTGCTAATTCTAGACTCAGTTTTCCATGACAGTCACCTACCAATCTTTTAGCTTGTTCTTTCGGTAAGATATCGTTATTTTCTCCGGTGTTATCATCAATAATGAGAACTCTTGCTTGTTGAATCAGGGAAAATTTTTGGCAAGGCGTGAAGAGTAAACTGCCATAGGCGGCACCATCAGAAGGATTAGGATAAAGCCAGTCACGAAGCGGGCGATCCGAGAAATACATCCGCTTTCTAGCGGAGAATTGTAATGACATTCCCTGATAATCTTGTAAATCTTTTACTTTAACCGTATTGGAATTAATTTCCCCTAATGCGAATTGAGCATCAGGAAATAAATATTCGGCTAAGCAATTTTTAATGGGTTCTTGAACTTGTAAATCTTGCCTGAGCTTGGTATCAAAATGAGAGAGGTATAGGGTCATACCAGCGACGACTCCTAACTTATTGTTAATATTATTAATAAATAAAAATTTCGTGGAGAACGAAAAATAAATGGAAGCAGGAGCAATTTTTGAATTAATGATAGAGAAAGATTTATATGAACAAGACGGAACTCTTAAATCTGATTTTCGAGAATTCTTAAAAAAAGAGGGTAGATCGCCTGAAGAAATTGCCCAACATGAGCAGTATATGAAACGAGAAATAGAAGATAGAACACGTTTCACTCAAGGAAACCCAGTGGTTTCTAGCGTGCAAGAAAGGATAATCGCTCGTGCAGGTTTAGATGTGGAAGAATTGCTTAGCCAAGGCTATCTGGCGGTAGAAGACCTCGAATTTGCCGAAGATGTAGATTCGTTTGATTGGGAGGATCTCCTCTAAAAGGTTCTAATGTTACTCAGCAAATAAATTCTTCTTCTTGCTTTTGATTTTGCTGATAGGGGGCAGTTAATTCGTTGATATAGGCAATGGCTGATGTTCTGTCCCATTCTCCTTTCGTTAGCTGACCTTGAATATAGGGACTCTGGGCTATCAAACATTTAACTTCTTCTAAAGAATTACCCGCTTGTCGTGCAGTTATCATGACCCGTTCATCCAAAGCGCGACCCAGCCACTCTTCCCCAGCGATCTGTTGGTAGAGAGAGGTATAGGAAAGTTGAGGATGATGGAATATGGCTTGAGCATGACTCATATAGGCTTCTCTGAGTCTTTTTTTGTCGTAATTTCTCTCTAATGAAGAAGAAACTTTAGAGTGAGCGTGGGGATTACTTCCTAGTTCTATCTCCTGTCCGTCATCATATCCATCTCCATCACTATCGGGACTTAGAGGATTCAGTCCATATTTCCGTTCTTCTCGTTCAGTCAGTCCATCTCCATCAAAATCTAGGTCTAGTTCCCGTTCCTTTTGGGTTTTCACTGCTTGACTGTGGCTAATGATTTTTTGAATTCGATGAGATTTCATAGCCTGAATCCTCCTCTTATTGTTTTAATAAGCGTTTATGATGGTCAAATCGTAGGAAATAACAAAAACTCTCTCTGGTTTCACAGATGATTCCTTGAGGCAATAGATTTAAACCTGTATGAAGTCCAAGCGCAAAAATGACAGCCATGAGAGCAACCGCTCCAGTCCAAGAATTGACGAAGTTGCCCCATTTCTTAAGCATTTGCCAGTTTTGATGACGCTTTTCTTTAAGGAGAACTAGCTTGCGCTCTTGGAGTTTTAAGTGTTGCTCATCTTCAGCAAGGACAATTAGAAGCCGTTGTTGGATAATTCCGTCGATGATTCGGGTAAGCTCGTCAGAGGTGGGTATTCCCTCAGTTGGTATTGCTTCCAACGGGCTTCGATTCGTTCGGGTAGAGATTCGTCGTTTCCCAAGGTTTCTGCGGTTTCTTGCCAGAGTTGCTGAAAGTTTTCTCGTAATTCTCCCGTAACAATCATTTCTTTAAGGCGCAGGATAGTCACCCTGGGAATGACTTTGCCCATAATCTCTGCCTGTTGGAGTCCGACTTGAAAGCCTGTTTCCATTGCTTGCTGTTCCAATAAGTGTAAATGTTCGACTAACTCTTCATTGAGTGTCTCATTGATCCCGTTATCGCTATCTGTGGAAGCCATCTCATGATTCTTAAAATAATGGGCAATATCATCGTAGGAATTAGCGGTTCCTTCTTCAAAAAGCTTTCGGGCTTGGGCAAAGCGTTCTTTTTCCATGTCAGAATAGTTGCGCTTTTTTAAAGAAAGTCCACAGGCTTTGAGAGTTTCTTTTGTATCCTCTTCATCAAGATGGTATTCCTGCTGTAGGTCTTCACGAGTAAATGTCATAGCGTTGTCCTTCACCTAGATTTAAGTTAAGCGATTTAAAATATCATCCTCATGGCTGAAGTCTTCTGTGGCTTCTTTAGGGCTTTGTTCATACTCGTGATGAGTAAACAGTTCTGGCTTATCTACCTGAGGTTTCTCCAACGAGAATGGAATGGTATTTAATCCAAAAGATTCCTCCAGATAGTGAATATGGAGTTTCAGTTGATAAATAGAAGAACGGGCGAGTTGCTGTAGTTCTTGGTGAGAGAGATTCGCCTTTTTTTGATAGGCGAAAGGCAGCCAGAACACGGAAGTTGGATGTAGAATTCGCTCATTACGGGTCATATCTGCTTGATTTTCGGTAATATAAGTCAGTAATATGCCGTACTTAGAAGTTTTGTGTGGCTGTTGACGAAAGACAAAATTAACTTTATCAGAAGTATTCATTGATTGAGTTTTCATGAGTTTCTAATCGGATTCTTGTAATCGAGGTAGAGGACGATTGTGTAGTTTGTAGAAAAGCCCAAAAACATCTGCTAAACGGAATTCTAGGGAATGATTACTCACCGTGTCACCAAAGGTCTTCAAGAGACGCTCCTCAAGACCGTCACACCAGTTGAGTGACCCTTCAAAACCTTTTAAGAGTTCAGTTAATTCCCGCTTGAGATAGCGAGCGGTTCCGCCACTGATAATAAATTCATCGATCTGGGTTTGAGAAGGTAAATGTTGGAGCAGCCAGTTTTATAGTAGCGCAACGTACTCAGCTCTGGCATCAGCGATCGCCGATGCAATTTCTTCGACTTCCTTCTCTCGCAGTTCGGTTCGACCGCTGCGAGCTAAGGTTTCTATAACACGCTTGCCTAATTTGTCTCTGGCTTGGCAGATAACAGGAACGAGAATATCAGCCTGTTGTCCTGAAGTAAAAGTCTGAATTTTTTGCACCATTCGGACAAAACCAAAATTTCCTGTTGCTCCTCTAGTGAGTTCTCCTTTCTCAATCACTAAGATAGAAGAATTCCGATAGCCAAGCATAATGACCACAATGGTAAGTTTCTTGGGATAGGGGAGCTTTTGTCCCAATTGTTGAGGGACACGACCTCTGGCAAAAATCCCTCCTCCTTCGGGTAATGCCGTGAACGATTCGAGTTGAACGCGAAAGCGTTGCCCTCGAAAAATATAGTCAGAAAGAGCCGTTGAAATTTGGAACTGGAATTTTTCACGGTCACGAAATTCGTTCCAAGGTAGGAGAATACCCAAAGATAAAGAGAAAGAAGAAGGTAAGCCTTTTTTTTGGGCAATACTACCAATAATAGATAAGGCTTGGGGAATAGCGGAATCCACCTTGAGGTTTTCTAGGCAGTGAACAGCATGGAAATTTTTCTTGGCGAGGAAACCCACGGCAAAATGAGTGTCGCCAAAGTGAATCCAAGCGGAATCTTCGGGATTAGCCTGACCAATTTTGTACTTCTCGTAATTTTCAATGCTTTTCGCGGGAACGACCACAACTTGAGGATCAAGCAGCAGCAACTCTGGTTTGCAGTAGCCAGAATGGGTGCTGTAGATTGCCCTTCCAAGAGATGCTCCGAAATCGGCAGCGATGGTGATTTCTGCCATGAGTCAAAGAGAATAAAAGGTTTGGATAAGGAATAGGAATAGGTTTAAATGGTCTAAATTTATTTTTCTCTCTTTTATTGACTTGGATGAGAGATATTTAGCCGCTTTCGCCTTATTAATAGAGAAATCTTTCGACAGAGAGAGAGTCGAAAGGAAAAAAGTTCTTGCCGAGTTCGGATGATTTCGGCTGACTTAAAAATTAAGCAAGGCAGATGCTAGAAAAGTCAAACTGCTGCTGAAAGCATTGTAATTAGGTCTTTTAACTCGGCGCACTCTTTTTGTTGATTTGAATGACAAATTCATGATTTCGTAGAGATTCATCAATTTGTGTGAGCGAGATAAACAGAATGGCAATAAAATCAATGAATTGAAATAAAGCTATGAAAAAACAATGGAATACTGAGGAAGCTGAATTTATGTCAACTAAGGCATTAAACCCACGATTTAAAGTCAATTAATCTCTTTTTTAAGAAACTAATTTATAGATATAATTAAGGAGTTAGCGACCAACTGCGCTACGAACCTTCAGGGTGAAAGCAACTATTTTAAATTAGTAAATATCGGGACTTAACAAATCTAGTTTTTTAGAAGAGCCAATTACTAATTTGTCCTGTAATATCATCAGATTTGCTTAATAATCGGCTTAGTATAAAGATGTCTCTTGAACTTATCCCGTTTCATCAAAATCATGTTCCTGAGCTTGCCCGCATCTGCCACGAAGCATTCTCAACATTGCAAGACCGTCATGGTGTCCAACGCGATATACCTGATCTAGATACAGGAATGTTGATCATGTCTCATATTGCTGCTCGTCCCGACTATACAGGGGTTGTTGCTACGATAGACGATAGGGTGGTGGGGTCTAATTTTTTATTGCACAGTGATGATGTGGCTGGTGTTGGCCCCCTGACGGTTGAGCCAAAAGTTCAGTCTCGTGGAATCGGTCGTGCGCTCATGCAATGGGTTATCAATGAGTCAAATCGA
>CAYZWO010000126.1:0-11297 GCA_964482215.1 uncultured bacterium | reverse complement strand
CTCTTGAACCATTAACCAACGATAGCCGCACTCTTTTAACGCCTTTATATATTGATATAGGGTGTCGGGATGATTGGGCAGGTGCATTTCGGGGGGAGAAAATCCCTTGACTCGTTGCAGCGCTTCGTTCCCAAAAATAGCGGCGAAATGATGTTGCCAGGCTTGAATATGCAATTTCACATCAGGAATCGGCGTAGAAGGCACGACAGCATGACTCCACATCGTTCCTAACCATTCCACATAGGGCTGGTATTGGGGGTTACAGGTGAGGGTTTTTAGGTTATCTAAAATGTCGTGGCGGCCAATTTGTTGAAAACCCCAGAGTAAGTTACCCGAATAATCCAACATAATGCGAGGATTGCAGCCTTCTTGGACTAATTGCGGAATAAATTCCCCCATGCGACGATAGCACCAGGCAAAGGGATCGGCGTTGTGGTTATCTCCTTCCCCTTGATGTTCGTACATATATTGCAGGTGGCTGATTAAGGCTCCTTCTCGTCCTGCGGGAATAGTCGGTTGGTGCATGTGGAGAGCACAAGCAAATCCTGCTTGAATATTTTCGAGCTTCAGATTGGTTGTCGGCAGAAAGATTGGCTCTTGTCGGCTGGTAATGGTTTGGAGTTGGGTTTCGTTTCCCGCGATCGCAGGAAGATAGAAGGCGTGAAAAGTGGGTGAGGAAATACTGGCAACCATAGGGAGTCCTGACGGGATTTGTTAATAAGAATAACTTTTTTTTGAATAAGAGAATAATTTTGGGGATAAAAGCGGGAAAATGATCCTCAAAACAGGTGAGAATAAGGTATATTTCGCGCTATATTCAGAAAGAATCGTTACGGACTATCCACACTTCATTAGGCGATCGCCGACTAAGACCTATGGCAGAAGAGACAAAACCCACCCCTGAAGCCTCTACGGAGGAAAAAACGGCAGTTGATCCCAAGCCAGCCAAAGCGGCTAAAGCTGCACCTGCGGCCGACAAAGCACCTGCGGCGAAAAAAGCCAAAGAACCTGCGCTAGAAGATAAACCCTTTGCTGAGTTTATGGAAAAAGATTTTGTGCCGACGCTGCAAAAAGCCCTTGACCAGGAAGGATTAAAAGAAATTAGCGTTAGTTTTAAAAAGCAACCCTTACCCACCTTTGGAGCCGACCCCGACGAACAATGCTGGCAGGTAGAGGGCATTTGGCAAAAAGGGCAACGCCAATTTAATCTCTATTTCTGGGACGAAAATATTAATGGTCAAAAAGGATTTTCCTTTGCTAGCGGTGGCAGTAAACCCAGTACCATCGAGTCTTTTATGATTGATGAACGCAAAGTGACCTTAGATCTGATGGTACGTTATCTAGTACAACGGCTTAACGGACAGAAATGGCTAATTTTAAATTAAGCTTATTAGATTCTAAGAGTCTGTTTAAAAAGCCCCCCTGGCCCCTCAACCTTGGGGGAAAAGTCTTGAAAAGTCCCCCAGCTTTGGGGGATTTAGGGGGCAAAATAAGACTATGCAAACAAGTTCTAAGGGGGCAATCTTATCTTGTATTCTTGATTTAATTAATGGGAATCTAGGGTTAAGACTGTCTCAGTTTGTAATATTATCGTTATTTAAAAAAGGCTTGCAAATACTAAATTTATGCGTGTTTATGTATTGCTATTCAATGCCCGAACCGAAAATGAGGGGATTCATACCATTCAGATGGGGGGGCGCAATAAAATCCTTATGTTTGAGTCTGAAGACGACGCAACCCGCTTTGCGTTACTTCTAGAAGCTCAAGATTTTCCTGTCCCCAGCGTGGAAGCAATGGATTCTGAAGAAATTGAAGCGTTTTGTCATGAAGCCGACTATGACTATGAAATCGTCAGTGAAGGGATGTTAGCCATTCCCCCTGAAAATAATGTGAATAATCCTGATTGGGACAAAGATGGCGTAATGCAAGCTCAAGCGGAAGAAACAGAATCGAGTATTGGGCTTTCTGACAGTGAGTTAGATAATATTCGTCGTCGTCTAGAGGGACTACTTTAGGCTTAAATAGAAGAGTAACCTAAAAAAGTTCAGAAAAATTACTGAACCTTAAAGTTAGCAGATAGCATTCTCGGTGATTACTTAGGTTGGGGCTTATCTTAACTTATCTCAATCTATAGGCGTTTTTGCTGTTGATTTTTTATTTTGAAGGGTTATTCGCTAGTTTAAATACGATTTGTAATTTTAAGAATGAATTCCTTAGAAAAACGGGGTCATTTGTTAACGGAACAAGTGAATCCCAATAGCCAAACTCTCGATCAGCTTTCTGCGCTGCAATTAGTCGAACTGTTTAATCAGGAGGATGCCCAAACCCTTGCCGCGATCGCGCAAGCCAAACAAGAATTAGCCCAAGCTATTGAGCTAACCACCGAGTCCCTTCGTCAGGGTGGTCGATTATTTTATGTGGGCGCAGGAACCAGTGGTCGTTTAGGGGTTTTGGATGCCGCCGAATGTCCGCCAACTTTTTGTACGCCGCCTGAGATGGTACAGGGCATTATTGCAGGAGGGGCAGGAGCCTTAGTCCGCAGTTCCGAAGATTTAGAAGATCGGGCTGAAGATGGGGCAGACGCGATCGCGCAACGACACATTGGACAACGAGATGTGGTCGTAGGCATTGCCGCAGGAGGAACCACACCGTTTGTACATGGAGCCTTAAAAGCCGCCAAACAACGAGGAGCCTGTGCCATCTTTATTGCCTGCGTTCCTAAAGAACAGGTTGCCGCCGAAGAAGCTGATATCGATATTCGTCTGTTAACAGGGCCCGAAGTTGTGGCAGGTTCAACCCGATTAAAAGCGGGAACCGTCACCAAAATGGCCCTTAACATTCTTTCAACGGGCGTTATGGTCGGCTTAGGGAAAGTCTACGGCAATCGCATGGTAGATGTGGCAGTTACCAATAAAAAATTGCACGATCGCGCTCTTCGGATGCTAGAAGATCTCACCGATTTAGACCGAGAGGCCTGTGGATTTTTGTTAGAACGGAGTGGTCGTCGGGTTAAACTAGCGTTATTAATGCATTGGACGGGACTCTCTGCCGAAGCAGGCCAATCCTTACTCGATTCTTGCCAAGGAAACCTCCGTGCAGCGATAGAACACCATCAAGCATCCGCTTAGTTACCTATGAATGCTTCTGAAACATCCGCGATCGCGACAGGAACCCCGTTAGTCATTATTTTTATCCTCATTGTGGCCGCCGGAATTCTGATTTGGGGATTCAATCGAGCCAAACCCTTTGGCAAATTGGGAATCTTAGCCTGGTTACAATCCCTGGTGCTGATGGCTCCCTGGCTGATTTTCTTTACCCTGTTTGCGGTGGGAATTTACGTTAATATTGTCGGCGTTCTTTTGCTGTTGATTGTTTCCGTTGCAGTTTATATTTATCTGGGTCGGCAATTGCGATCAGCGGGTCAAGATGCCATGTTAAAAGAGCGAGCAGCCAAACGTCTCAGAACCTTTAACGAATCAGAAAGCACATCTACAGTTGAATCTTCTGCCAGTACGACCGATAATAATCCCGTTGTTCCTGAAATTCTCCCCATTCCTGAAGCAGAATTAGCCATCCTCAAAGGCATTTTTAGCATTGATACGTTTTTTGCAACCGAAACCATTCCCTACCAAGAAGGAGCCATTTTTAAAGGCAATTTACGGAGTGATCCCGATACCGCCTACGCAAAACTGTCAGAAAAATTGAAAACCGCTTTTGGTGAAAAATATCGACTCTTTTTAGTCGAAGGAACAGAAGAACGCCCTATTGTCATCATTTTGCCCAGCACCAATGATCCCCAACCCATGAGCCTAGCGCAAAAGAATCTGGCCTTAGTTCTCTTAGTCGCAACTATTGCCACCAGTTTAGAAGCGATTGGCTTATTGCTCGGTTTTGATCTATCCGCTCAATGGCAACGTTATAACGAAGCGCTCCCTTTAACGTTGGGACTATGGGGCATTTTAGCCGCCCATGAAATCGGTCATCAGGTGATTGCCAAACGCCATCAAGTCCGTCTCAGTTTACCCTTCTTTCTTCCCAATTGGCAGATCGGTTCTTTTGGAGCTATTAGCCGTTTTGAATCCCTATTACCCAATCGTTCTGCCTTGTTTGATATTTCCTTTGCGGGGCCTGCGGTGGGCGGTTTAGTCTCTTTAATTATTCTGTTTATTGGCTTGGTACTTTCCCATCCAGGCAGTTTCTTTCAACTCCCGACTCAATTTTTCCAAGGTTCCATTATCATCGGTTCTTTAGCGCGGGTGGTTTTAGGAGACGAATTACAAAAGTCAATTGTTGATATTCATCCCCTAGTTGTTTTGGGTTGGTTAGGGTTAGTGATTAATGCGTTGAATCTATTGCCTGCGGGTCAACTCGATGGCGGACGAATTGTACAAGCCATTTACGGTCGTAAAATTGCTCGACGCACTACAATTGCAACCTTGATCGTCTTAGGTATTGTGGCATTAATCAATCCAAGTAATCCGATTCCGCTTTATTGGGGTGTGGTCATTCTGTTTTTACAACGGGATTTAGAACGTCCCAGTTTAAATGAGTTAAGTGAGCCTGATGATACTCGTGCGGCTTGGGGTTTATTAGCATTATTTTTAATGTTGGCAACCTTAATTCCGTTAACGCCAAGTTTGGCAGGTCGTTTAGGAATTGGCGGATAATTTACAATTTTTGAAAGAATTTTAGCTAGAGTGAGTTTAACTATAATACTGGTCTAAAATTTATGCACATTCAAAAAATTACCGTTCAAAACTTTCGCTGTTTCGAGCATTTAGAAATCGCGCTCAATCCAGATATCAATATTTTTGTCGGAAATAATGGTTCAGGGAAAAGTGCAGTTTTAGACGCGATCGCTGCTGCCATGTACTATTACATATTTACTGTTCATGCAAAAGCAGGTAACTCAAGTGAAGATCTACCTCTTTGTAATAAAGATTTTTTAATTAGGAAAAAAAATGAATTACAAGAAACCAAAATAAAATTTAATGTTTCAGTAACTACCTTACCGTCGTGGGAAATATCGTACCAAAAATCACTTACAGATGATGCCCATGAAAAACTTAAATATAAGAATTCATCTTTAGCATCTGATTCGTGGGATGAAGCTGAACAATACTCTGCTCTTTCATCTAAAATAGAAAAAATTTTTAATCTATCATCAAATGATCCAAGCACTAATTTATCTGTTATTGCTTATTATACAAGTGAGCGTAATTTAACCAATACTAATTATTTTAAGGCAGATGATAGTGAAGCTTTTAATAGAACAAGTAATAGAACGAGTTCGCTAACTAAAGCTTTAAATGCTATTGCTGATTTTTCATCTGTACTTGATTGGTTATTTATACAAGAATTTCTGGAACTTAGAGAAGGTAAACGTCTTAAAAATATTAACTATGAATTACCTGATCTTAAACAAGTTAGAAAAGCTATTACTACAATTATTGCTCCCGATGCTCACGTTTATTGTTCTCTGACAAATTCTGCTCAATTAATGGTTGAATGGACAACAGAAACAGGAGAAAAATTAGAACTATCAATAAATCAACTGAGTGCGGGTTATCGGAATATGTTGGCATTGGTAATGGACTTTGCACGACGATTAACTCAAGCCAATCCCCACCTCGAAAATCCGCTAGAAGCCGAAGCCATTTTAATGATTGATGAAATTGATCTTCATTTACATCCCACTTGGCAACAAAAAATTATTCCTGATTTACGAAAAGTTTTTCCCAATACCCAAATTATTGCCACAACCCATAGCCCCGAAGTTGTTACCACTGTTGACCGTAATCAGGTTTGGATTTTAGAAAATTATCAAATAAAAGCTTGTCCCTATTTAACAAAAGGAATGAAAAGCTCAGATATTGTTCGCTATGTTTTAGGCTTACAAAATCTACGACCAGATACAGAAGAATCGAGAAAATTAACGGCTCTTTTTCAAGCGATTGATAATGAAAATTTAGAAGAAGCAAAACGACTACAAATGGAACTGCGAGAATGGGAATTCTTTGACGCTGATATGACGAGAGCCGATATGCAGATCCGTCGCTTGGAACGGAGGCTGAAAGCATGAAAAGAGTTCTTAAATCTACTGAACAACCGAAACTTGAAGAATATAAAAAAAGGTATTCTAGTCAATTCAGAAAGTGGGAAGATTTAAAAAAGAATGCCAAAACACATGGTGCTGTCTGCAAAACTTTAGTAACCGATCAAAAAGGACTATGTGCCTATTGTGAAATAGCTCTCCATGAGAAAAATCGCTCTGTTGAACATTTTATTCCTTGTAACCAATCTACTAAGGAGAAGAATCATGATCTAGATTGGTCTAATATGTTGGCTGTTTGTCTTAGCCCAGGCGGACTGATGGAAGTTGATTCAGAGCAGGCTAAGCGTTTTAAACATAGTCCTTGTTGTGGTAGGAAAAAAAATAATTTTGTCCCTGATGAACGCTTCTTAAATCCCCTTCACTTACCTACAGCCCGTTTGTTTCGTTTTTCTAGTAAAGATGGTGAAATTTTTCCCGATGAAATCGCGTGTAATCAGGCAGGCATCCCGATTGAAAACGTTAACTATACAATTAATGAAATTTTGGCGTTAAATGTCCCGCGATTAAAAGATCAACGTTTGGCGGTGATTACTCAACTGGATGAAGATATTAATGAACTCGATGATGGAAGCGTTGATTTAGTTAATATTTATCGAAAAATTGCAGAAATTTATTTTGGTGATGGTCAAGGAAATTGGCCGAGATTCTTTACGACAATGCGTTGGGTGTTAAAAGAAGGAGCAGAACAACATCTACAAAGTATTAATTATGAGGGCTAGATTGTGGACACAACGGCGTTAACAACTAATCCCAAATTCGTGATCGCGCAAGCCCTCGAATCTTGTCGAGTTGAGACTTTAGCTTTATTTAAAAACATTGATACTGAATTATTTTGTTGTCAAGTTCATCCCGACTTTAGCCCTGTCGGGTGGCATTTAGGGCATATTGCTTTTACAGAAGCCTATTGGATTTTAGAAAAATATCAGGGATTAGAGCCATTATTTTCTCAATATCGACGTTTATTTGCCGCCGATGGTTTACCAAAACGCGATCGCCAAAATCTGCCCAACTTTGAAATTATTCAAAATTATCTACAAACGGTTCGACAACAGGTTTTAGCCTATTTAGAAAATGCACCGTTAGAAAAACAGGAAAGGCTTTGGTGGTGGCTGATTCAACACGAAACGCAACATCGAGAAACCGTTTCCTTTTTATTGGAATTCTGGCGTTGGCAACGGGGAAAATCAAGTCAATCTTCTAGTGTTCCTAGTAACTCTTTACCTTTAGCGCAAACCCTGATCGAGATTCCCTCAGGCGAATTTATCATGGGCAGCGATCGCCAACAGGCCCAAGATAATGAAAGAGCTTCCCATCGAATTTATTTGGAAAATTATCAAATCGATCAATATCCTGTCACCAATGGACAGTATGCAGATTTTATTAAAACAGGTGGCTATGATAATCCTCATTATTGGTCGCAAGCGGGTTGGCAATGGCGTATTGAGCAACAGATTACCCAACCTTTATATTGGCGAGCCGATCCGTCATGGGTGAATCATCCCGTTTGTGGGGTCAGTTACTACGAAGCCGAAGCCTACGCCAAATTTGTCGGGAAACGTTTACCCACCGAAGCCGAATGGGAAAAGGCCGCAAGTTGGGATGCAAGTAATCAAGCACAACGGCTTTATCCTTGGGGAGATCATTTTCCTGATGCAACGCTTTGTAACCATAACTATCTGTTTGGTCAAACATCCCCCGTTAATCATTACCCTGCGGGAAAAAGCGCCTATGGTTGTTACGATATGCTAGGCAACGTCTGGGAGTGGACAGCCTCTTGGTTTGCGCCCTATCCCAATTTTCAACCCTATCCCTATAAAGGCTATTCCCAGGTCTATTTTGATCAGCAACATCGAGTGCTGCGCGGTGGAAGTTGGGCAACGGGGCCTTGGGGACTACGCAACAGTTTTCGCAATTGGTATCATCCCTGGGTGCGACAAATTTTAGCGGGATTTCGCTGTGCTGTTTAGATGAACATCAGCTTGTACCGATTCAATCAGCGATCGCACGGTTTGGGTTCCTTCAGAAGCCTCAAAAGAAGTCGGGAATTTACGAGAACTGAGCATTTTTAACCCTAATGGCAAAATACTGGCAATGCCTTTTAAATCTCGAAAATAATTGCCGACCACATAAAGCCCAAATTTTCGTTCATCCACCCAGCCGCCTTCTTTAACCAGATCGATTAAGACTTTACGGTGGCGAACAGGTCGGTTTGCCTGGGCATCTTTGCGCTCTAAAATTTGTTGTTTAATTTTGCCGATTTGATCCATCGGAGCCACTTCCATCGGGCAGACACTATTACAAAGATAGCAACGGGTACAACCCCAAGCCCCTTGAGTGCCTTCATTATATTTTTCTAATCTTTCCTCTGTCTGAGCATCACGGTTATCCCCTAACAATCGTTGAGCTTTGGCGAGAGCATGGGGGCCGACGAAACTGGGATTAACGGCCTTGGCATTGCACTCGGAATAACAAGCACCACAAAGGATACAGTTTCCCATTTGGTTTAACTGCTCCCGTTCTTCGGGAGTTTGTAAAAATTCTCGTTCGGGAATGTTGCGGCTACTGGTACTGACATAAGGTTCAACGGCTTCCAAGTCATCCCAAAAGGGTTTCATGTCTACAATTAAATCTTTCGTAACTCGCAAGTTTCCCATCGGCGCGATCGCGATTTCAGGAATCCCCTGATCTGTAACCTGAGCAAATCGCTCTAATTCACTGCCCACATTTTCTTTACAAGCCAAGGCCGAGCGGCCATTAATCTTAATACTGCAACTACCACAAATCGTATTACGACAATTTTTCCGAAACGCCAAGCTGCCGTCCTGTTCCCATTTAATCCGATTCAGACAATCGAGAATCGTCATTCCCTGTTCAACTTCTAGTAAAAAAGTCTGAAGATAGGGATTACCATTGGGTTTTTGACGAAAAATTTTAAATTGAACTTGCATGGTCGCCAAATTGAAAATAAAAATTGCAGGGCGTTTTCCCCCTTCACCAGTCTAAAACACCCGTATCTCCCTTGGTGAAAATCTCCGTGTAAATCTTGATAAAATTTATCTTCCTCTCTCTACTGACTGAGGCATTTACTGAAATCGACGAATATTTTTTTAGATATTGTCCTTTTTTCTAGGGCACTTCTTTTAATTTCAAATTTTTCTCCGTAAGTATAACTAGGCATTTCTTCTATTATCAGGTTTTATCAACTATTTTTTTACTAATGAATATTAAAATTGATCTATCTGAAGAGGATCATTTTCTACAAAAAACTCGATATAGATAAGATTATTCTCGATCTGGATTACAAAAAATAAAATTTTTCTCTTAAAGATTTAATGCTATATTTTAAATAAGATCAATTTTTTAACTAAAATTGAAAAAGCTAGACAAAAATTTTAAGGAAGATTTGAGTCCTATGTCAGAAACAACAACTGCACCCTTAAGTGGGAAAGCACTCCTCCAAAAAGTCAAAGAATTATCTCACTTGCCCCGTCGAGAAACAGCGAAACGCTGTGGTTTTTACACTACGACAAAAGATGGTCAAGTCCGTGTCAATTTAACTGATTTTTATGATGCTGTTCTTGCGGCAAAAGGGGTTCCCCTCGAACCAGGTGGTATTAAAGATGGACGAGGCCGCGAACCGACATTCCGAGTTAGTGTCCATAAAAATGGCCAGATTGTCATTGGTTCTACCTACACAGAACAGATGGGTTTAAAGTCAGGTGATGAATTTGAAATTAAGCTTGGCTATAAGCATATTCACCTTAAACAGGTGGATGCTACTTCTGAAGGTGAAGAGTAAGTCAATGGGTTATCCTTACACTCAAAAAATGGTGTAATGTAGCTAATTAGGACACTTCAGACGACTTAACCGTTTCTCTATTTCTAGTCCTAAAATGTTATCACCTTAACTTAATTCAACAGTAGTCGAGGATAACTTCAGCACTTAATAAATGGTGATTTAACGGGGTGATTTGGATACTAAAATTACCCTTATTTTATCATATCTTTTGTTGTTTTTGGTCAGTATAAACACGGGTACTTTAAGTATGAGTGGAATATATGTTCTCTGACCTAACCATTTGGTTAAGCTCATTAAGATTGTATCCAGCGTTGGCTAAGATTGGTTTATTCTTACTATTCTGGCTGATCTTTTGGTTGCCGATCTCGTTTCCGTTGGGCAAAAAATTAAAATGGAATCCGCTCCAGTCTGCTACGCCTCAACAAAAGTTGCCTCTGGTGGCTTCCCTTTACCTATTGGCTCCTTTAATGGTTTGGTTAACTTTACAGGTTGAGGGAACATCTCTTGCGACCTACGGTTTAGAGTGGAATGGCAATTTAGCACGATCGCTGTTAGAGGGAATCTTATTAGGCTTGGGGGGATTGTTGCTGATTTTCACTATCGAAAATTTATGTGACTTTGTACAATGGCAAACTCAAAATCTTTCCCGCCTGATTCCCCTTGCCCTACCGTTACTGATTTTGGGGTTATGGGTAGGAATTACGGAAGAACTCCTCTTTCGGGGAATTTTTTTGAATCAACTCCAAGCCGATTATCCGCTTTGGTTAGCCGCGAGTCTTTCGAGTTTAATTTTTGCCTTGCTTCATCTCCTCTGGGAACGTCAATCTACTCTGCCTCAACTGCCAGGGCTGTGGTTAATGGGAATGATTTTGGTGTGGGCGCGTTGGGTTGATCACAGCAATTTAGGACTGGCTTGGGGGTTACACGCGGCTTGGGTTTGGGGGTTAGCGTCTTTAGATGCAGCTGAATTATTAAGCTATTCGCCGACTAGCCCGAACTGGATTGTCGGAATTGGCAAACAGCCCCTAGCAGGGATTGCAGGAATTAGTTGTTTGTTGTTAACGGGGTTGGTTCTCTGGAAATGGTTTGGGACAGCGATCGCGTAATTATTGCATTTAACCCCTAACAATTTTTGGTAAATTCTATTCAAGTGATCCTCAAATATGTTATTGTTACAAAGGTGTTAAACCAAACCGTGCGGGTGTAGTTTAGTGGTAAAACCTTAGCCTTCCAAGCTAATGATAGGGGTTCGATTCCCCTCACCCGCTTAAAAATATAATTTCTGGAGACTATTCCAGCATCATAATTTCAAGCATTTTGTCAATATGAAATGCCACATTTTTTAAATCAAACTCAAATAAGAGCTTATCCCAAATTAAACAG
>CAYZWO010000125.1:0-11752 GCA_964482215.1 uncultured bacterium | reverse complement strand
TTAAAAATTGGTCAGTGAGTGACCTCTATGAGCCTGGTTCGACCCTAAAACCCTTCTCTGTTGCCTTGGGCTTGAATGCCAAAGCTTTCACGCCTGAAACTGTTATTTACGATCCAGGTTCGATTCAAGTCGGCCCCTGGACAATTTCCAACTCAGATAAACGGGGAGGAGGGGCAGTTGATGTTAGTCACGTTATCCAAACCTCTAGTAATGTGGGCATGGTGGCATTAATGCGCCGCTTAAATCCTGCCCATTACTACAGTTTGCTTCAAGGGGCGGGCTTAGATAGTAAAACAGGAATTGATTTACCGGGTGAAGTGGCGAGTTATCTTAAACCCCGTGAAGCCTTTATCAGTCAGCCTATTGAAGTGGCGACAACGGCCTTCGGACAAGGCCATTCAATTACCCCCGTTAAACTTTTACAACTGAATGCTGCCCTAGCCAACGGTGGTAAACTAATGACCCCCCATTTAGTTAAAGGCTTAGTGGATACTAGCGGAACCCTACATTGGCAGCCTAATTATCCTGTGAAAACCATTTTTAGTCAGGATGTCGCCTATCGGGTTGTGCAGATGATGGAAAATGTTGTTACCAAAGGAACGGCCAAAAAAGCCCAAATTAAAGGCTATCGCATCGGTGGAAAAACAGGCACGGCTCAAAAAGCTGGCCCTAGAGGGGGTTATCTACCGAATGCAAAAATTACTAGCTTTGTGGCGATTTTACCCGTTGAAAAACCCCGTTATGTCGTCATGGCTGTGGTGGATGAACCGCAAGGGGGCCATACCTATGGGGGAACGGTAGCGGCTCCCATTGTTAAAAAAGTGATGGAAACTTTGATTGCGATTAAAGGTATTCCTCCCTCGTCCGCTTCCGCACTTAATGTTTTAGACCCCAACGCTGAAGACAAAACAACACAACCGAAAGATTAAAGACACTTGGTGCTACTGAATAGATTTATGGCGAGAGTTTTGTAAAGCATTTGCTTTTGCTAGGTTATTTTGAGCCGGTATAAAATTGGGTTCAATCTCTAGAGCCGCTTGATATTCTCGAATTGCTTGAGCTAATTGCCCTTGTTGTTGCAGCACGTAACCTAAGCCATTGTGCGCTAGGGTATGGGCACTGACGGGAATGCCAAATTGATCGGGTACGGCTAAGGCTTGTCGATAATAGGCGATCGCTTCGGGATATTTTTTCTGTTTGGCAAAGACTTCCCCTAAACTACTGTAGGCATAGGTCGATTGGGGATCAATTTGTGTCGCTTTTTTCCAAGCATTAATGGCCTGATTGGTTTGTTTATGGTAGAGATAGCCTTTTCCTAACCAAATGTAAGCATCTGCTTCCTGGGGATTAGATTGAATCGCCCGTTGAAAACTCACCATTCCAGCTTTGATATCACCACGAGCGTATTGAGCTAAGCCCAGATTGTAATAGGCATCGGTAAACTTGGGATCGATTTTTAACGCTCTTTGATAATTGGCGATCGCTGCATCAAAATCTCCCTGTTCAGCTAAGACGATACCTAAGTCATAGTAAATATGAGGATTTTGGGGATCAATTTGAGAAGCATTCTGATAGGCGGCGATTGCGTCGGTGAATTTTCCTTGATTATAAAAAGCATTCGCTAATAAAGAATAAGCTTCTAAATTTTGGGGATCGCGTTCAATAATTTGGCGAGAAACTTTTTCCGCGTCGGGGTAGTTTGCTTGAGATTGAGCGTTATAACCTTGCTCTAAAAGCATCTCAATGGGTTGGGAGACTACAGGAGAAAGGGGTATGGCCAAAGAGACAGTTAAACAAACAGCACAAAAGTAATTATTCATAATCAATACAAATTTATAAATTTAAATTAATTTTTCAACCAATTTATCAAGATATTAAGGATGAGCTTGCTACTGAAACGAGCTTATCTAAGAAGAAAATAGGGGGAATTATCAATCCAATAAAACCGTATAAAAGCGATTTTTAACCTAACTAATTGCCAACAAATGGTTAGGATTTGGTCGTAACTGATTCTACTTTTATCGTATCTAAAAAAAAGAAAATGATTGACTTTGAATCTATAAATAATGTAAAGAATTAATTTTGCCAACCTGATAAAGGCATAAAAATCAAAAATCAGGGAAATTTGACAATTTTTAACTACAAACTGCATCTATTTAGCATCTCCCTTGCTTTTCAGGTTCAGCTAATGACTGATAAATAAATTGATTTTTTGTAAAACTTATCCAAAATAAACAAAATAGAAGAAATAAATAATTTCTCATAAAAATTTGGAGGCATATTACCTACGCCTCCGATATTTAAGATAAATAATTAAAAATTTAAAAGCTTGGCAATGACCTTTAGAAATTCATCACTTCCAATTGAACAGGAGCGGTTCCACTACCATAAACACCAATGGCTCTGGCTGCACCTGCCGATAAATCGATGACACGACCGCCAATAAAGGGGCCACGGTCATTAATCCGAACCGTTACCGATTGACCATTACGCAGATTGGTAACGCGGACTCTAGTTCCAAAGGGCAAACTACGGTGGGCTGCGGTTAATCCGTGTTGATTATAGCGTTCTCCATTAGCTGTACGGCGGCCATGAAAGCCTGGGCCATACCAAGAGGCAATTCCTCCTCGAATCTTGCGTCTGCTAGGGCCTGCATCGTCAATAATTGAGTTAATTGAAGGATTAACAACCTTTGCAACTGAGGTTAAAGGTGGTGCATCCCCCATGACGCGGCGTAATCGATTCGCCATTTGTAGGGCATCTTTGCTTAACTTACCCGTTGTATCCGGTAAAATCGTATTTTTGTCGAGGTTAAAGAGAGCCTCGTCTTTGATTTCAATGTAATACGCCCGTTTTTTCTTATCTACACCAACGGTAATATCGCTAGCTTTAAAGTTTGGGTCTTGCGCTAGTTCGTTAATGTCATCCGCGATCGCTTGGGCACGAACTACAGGATGCTCAGGGTTAGTGGGGTTTGGATTATCAGCAAACGCTTTGAGGTCATCAACAGTACCTAAAAAGGTGGCAATGGGAATATTTTTAACGCGCAATGTTACTGCTAATTTTCCATCTTTCCACGCATGGGGGTAAACCGTCGCGATCGCCGAATTGTCTTGGGAAGCAGGAGATAAAATGGTTGGCGAAACGGTATTTTGAATAGAGGCCGTTGGTGAAGTTGTTGAAAGACTAGATTCAGGTGCTAATTGAGAAGGAGAATTATCGTCACGGAGAGTAGGATTATTATTCGCATAGGAAGGCAGAATTCCATTCAGTCCCGTCATCAGGAAAAAAGCTGTTCCTAAGGAAGTCATTAAGGCCGCTGGGGTTAATCCACTCAAAGTTGTTTTCTTCATAAGCAATGGTATTTGATCAAGTAGGCGTTTTAAAAAATAAAATTCATGCAATTTCTAACCTGTAGAACAGCTTGAATTGCCTACTGTGTAAGCTACAGATAAAAAGAAATATTTTGTTTAGTTCAATTTGGTATCAACTCGTCACAGATTAACATGGTGATCTGGGTGGGGATCATACCGATTCCTATCTTTTGAGCACTATCAAATTAAAAATTCAAATATCGCTTGACTCTGTAGGGACAAATATAAGAAGATAATAAATTTTGAATTTCTTGCTTCCTGCCATTACTCACACTTGAGGTCGATAAAGTATGTTGATAAAAAACTGGAATTCTGTAGACTACAGCAGCTAAGCCTTCAGCGTGACACTCGGCCAACTGTCCTCACAAGTCACCTTCAGGGAATATACGGATCAGTAGTGTGTTATTTAACTTCAATTTGTACCTAGAAAATAATCAATCCGAATTAACAGGCATTTTTTACATAAAAAACTTTAATCAAAAATTCCGACAAATTGCTTTATTGATCCCTTATTTGTAGGTGTAAACCATTAAATTTTATTATTATTTTGTTAAGTATAAATGATGAGATAACCTCGCTCGATAGGATAAATAAGGAGAGGAATTACTGACTCACCAAGCCCAGCAAAGGAAAAACTTGAGCCTAAGATCCATTACCCTTTAGCATGGAAAAAACAGCCGTTCTTTCAGTTATATATAAGGTGATTTATCCTAATGGATTATCAATCAGCAGGAGTTGATGTCGAGGCCGGACGACGTTTCGTTGAACAAATTCGCTCAGGGGTAGAAAGTACCTATCGACCAGGGGTTTTGGGTAGCTTAGGCGGATTTGGCGGCTTATTTCAATTACCAACGGGCTATCGGGAACCTATCTTAGTTTCAGGAACAGATGGGGTTGGAACCAAGCTCAAAATTGCTCACGCCTTAAATCGTCATGACACCATTGGCATTGATCTGGTCGCTATGTGTGTCAATGATGTCCTAACTTGTGGGGCGGAACCCTTATTTTTCCTCGATTATTTAGCAACGGGTAAACTTGAACCGCAACAATTAGCGGAAGTGGTTACAGGAATTGTGGAAGGTTGCCGTCAAAGTGGCTGTGCATTATTAGGGGGCGAAACGGCCGAAATGCCTGGTTTTTATGGGGCGGGGGAATATGATGTCGCGGGTTTTTGTGTTGGTATTGTCGAAAAAAGTCAATTATTTGATGGATCTCAGGTCAAAGTGGGAGATGTGGCGATCGCGCTCAGTAGTCAGGGAGTCCACAGTAATGGCTTTAGTTTAGTCAGAAAAATCATTGAAACCCAAGGCTTTAACTGGGAAGATTGCCCCGAAATCTTAGGCGGCCAAAGTTTGGGAGAAGTTTTGCTGACTCCCACTCGCATCTATGTGAAACCGATCTTAGAAGCCCTACGCTCTGATTTAGAGATTCATGCAATGGCCCACATTACAGGCGGCGGCTTACCTGAAAATTTACCCCGTTGTTTAGGCCCCAATCAATCGATTCAAATTCAACCCAATAGTTGGGAAATTTTACCGATCTTCCGTTGGTTGGCTGAAGTTGGGCAGGTAAGCGAAACGGCCATGTTAGAAACTTTCAATATGGGCGTTGGTTTTGTGGTTCTGGTTCCTCCTGATCGTGCTGATGCAACAATTTCTTGGTTCCAATCCCAAGCGATCGCGGCTTATCAAATTGGCAAAGTGATTGAAGGGAATGGCAATTTAGTATTCGCCTAAATAGAACACCCAAATAAAACGTCAAAAAAATCTAACAGTGTAAAATCCCTACAAAAAGCAATTTCAGTAGGGATATAAGACTATTATGTCCTTAGCTGTACAAACTTATTTTTCACAAAAGTTGTTTGCTTAACAGCGAAGGGATTTAAACCTTATGCATCTTAAACTCTCCTCTTTGCAAACGTAACCAATAACTTTTCAAATCTAACGCCACATCATTACTCAGAAAATAACAACCTAAAACATTGGGAATAGCAACGGAAATCAACATCAAATCACTTAAACGGATAAAAAGCGTAGGATTCAAAACCGCACCTAAAAAGACAATCACTAAAAAGCAAAGTTTTAGCACTAACGGATTTTTATCACCAAAGAGATATTCCCAACACAATTCGCTGTAATAGCCCCAGGACATCACCGTCGAATAAGCAAAGAGGACAATACAAACCGCTAATAAATAGGGAAACCAAGGAATCACCGTTCCAAAGGCTGCCTGAGTAAGTTGTGCGCCATTCAGTCCTTGAAAATCGGGATTATTATAGGCACCTGTGACGACCATCACCATTGCGGTTAAATTGCAGACAACAATCGTATCGATAAAGGGTTCCAACAAAGAAACAATGCCTTCGCGTACAGGTTCGTTGGTTTGGGCCGCTGCATGGGCGATCGCTGCCACACCTTGACCTGCCGTATTGGAATAAGCTGCCCGTCTGAATCCCTGAGCAATAACGCCCACTAAGCCCCCTGTCACCGCTTGAGGTGCAAATGCTTGACTGATAATAATGCCGATTAATGCAGGAATTTGGGTAAAGTTAACCAATAATATCCAAATCGCCGCCAACATATAAATTCCGCACATAAAAGGAACAACGGCTCCTGCGACCGTTCCGATGCGTTTAACTCCCCCTAAAATAACAATTCCTACCCCAATACACATCGCCAGACCGTATAACCACGCTTTATCAGTAAACCAAGGCAATACCTGAGAAATCGCCAGATAGGATTGATTGGTTTGGAACATAGTCGAACCCGCTCCACCACCAATAATGGAGAGGACGCAAAATAAAATGGCTAAAATTTTACCTATTTTGGCGTAACCTTTTTCGGCTAACCCTTGGGATAGGTAATACATTGGGCCACCTGCAATGGTTCCATCCGCCCGCACAATGCGATACTTTTGCCCCAACGTACATTCCACAAATTTCATGGTCATGGCGAACAGTCCTGCTACCGTCATCCAAAAAGCAGACCCTGGCCCCCCGATACTAATCGCGATCGCGACTCCTGCAATATTTCCGAGTCCAACCGTTCCCGCTAAAGCCGTTGCCAATGCCTGAAAGTGGGAAACTTCCCCTGGTTCGTCAGGATCATCGTATTTCCCCATCGTTACATCAATGGCATGTTTAAAAGCTCGAAAATTGATGAATTTCATTCTAACGGTAAAAAATGCCGAGCCAGCTACTAGCCACAGCACAATTAAGGGCATTTCATCAATTTTGAATTCTAAAATCGAGAGAAAATTAATAATGTATTGCAGAATTTGTCCTAAAAAGCTGGTTTCAGGTGGGGCTTGTGGTGATGCCCATGCTGATTTTGTGGCAAAAGTCCAAAAGAATAAACAAAAAAGTCCAAATTTTCCCATTACGTTGCTGTATCTGTTTAAGAGAACAAAGCTTTAGTGTAGACACATTTTCTAAACAAAACTGTTGAATTGGTAACGATATTACCTTGCATGGACTAATTTAATCGCGATCATGAAAGGGTTAACGTAGAGTTTTCTGTCAAATTATTCAGGTAAAAAATTAGGATCTAGGGTTTCCTCTTGGCTAAAAGGAGACTGACTCGGAAAAGTTGCGATCGCTAAACCTGTTTCAATAGAGGCTTTTCTGCGGCCTTCTTGATAACATTCATCGAAAACCTTTTGAAAATAGGGCTTAAGGCTAGGGCTAACTTTAAAGGCTTTTAAAATTCGGCTACGGTGTTCATCAATCGTGTATCGCCAGCTTGAAGACCGTTTATTCACTTGATATTGATATTTCAGTAAATGCATCAATAAAATTTCTAAATTACTTTCTAAAGCAACTTTTTCTTTTCTTGCCATTGCTTCAATTTCTTCTAATAAATTTTCGATATCCAAATTTTCTAATTGCTTATTGTGGAGTTGTTCGGCCGTAAGTTCTAACCATAATAAATAATCTTGCTCATAAATTATTTTTAAAGACGTTTCTGGAATTAAAACAGTCATAAATTTTCTCCAGAGATGAAAGGAGGGATAAAATACAAAACGTTGTGATATTTAATAATGACTTTCTACTTAATAAATAGAGCAACTAAATAAAGCGTAGAATCTTTTTGAGTTTTATCCCCCCTGCCCCCCTTAGTAAGGGGGGAGCCGATAGGCGAGGGATTTTATAAAAAATAAAGTTGACTTACTTAATATAAAATCAAAAATTGATCATAATAGTTAGAAAGTGAAAATACAAGTCAACTCTCTGACTAAAAGCCAAGTTTAATTTTTAATTAATTGGGGAGGTTCTGTCATTAAACGCTTCATTTCTGAACTACCTAATTGTTTAAGTTGCTGGGTCATTTTTCCACCAATCAGTACAATTGCAATCCACTGGCCCAATAATGCCATGCCAGCCCCAATGCTAAAGAGCCGCTCGCCTGCAACCATTGGTAAAAAAGTAATAAACCAGAGACTACTAATAAAACTAAATCTTGCACCGACCAAAACAGAAGCAACAATGGGAAAAATAGCGAGAATACTAAGGGATGAAATCGCAGTAACCAATCTACGAGGCGTTTTCAGTAATAATAATCCCTGAAAAATGAGGGCATACAAAATAATCATGTTTAACCCTAAGAATAAACCGCCCAAAACAGGTAATCGGTAATTACCTAAGGGAAAAATGATGATTGCAGGCAGCGTATATAAAAAGACAAGGGCCGAATTAACCGCGATCGCGACTGTAGACGGACTTTTTTCACCCAAGATTAAATCTTTAATTAAAGAGCGAGGATTGTGGCTGAGTTGATGACGGTATCTGATCCAATCTTGCAAGGTTTGCCGTTGGGGGCTGAGCGCAACCATCAAAATTGCAAAAAAGGCAAATACAAGAAATTGTAAAACGATGAAATTATGATACAGACCGACAGAACTGGTTGATTGAGCAACAAAACCCAAATTAATAACGATAAAACCGAGGGTTAAAGCATAGCCTTGTTTTTTATTCAGCCAAACGCTGTGGGGACGACGAAAACGACGATTAATTGCCCTTGTAAGTGCGTAAGTCCAGAAACCATAATTCAATAAGATAAACGTAATCCCTGCCCAAGCATTAGCAAAAATAGGCTGACCATACCAACGTAATCCAATTAAACTAATGTCTTTCAAATAACCAACGGTTTTAAAGGGTAAATAGGTGGCTTGAGCCAAATAAATTAATGCTTTACCTGGATAAAAGAAAGAAATCCAATCTAATGCACTATGAAAGCCGCCGCCTTCTGACCAAAGCGTTGTTACCATCAAAATAAAGAGAAAAAAGAGCAATCCAACGGTCACAATAAAGGACTGCAACGCGATCGCTTTAGATTGAACTAATCCCATTAGTAGGGCGATATGGAAAAAGAAGGCGCAACCTGCAATTAAAACCCCATAAAAAGCCAAGATTAACCCAACAGGAATTCCTGCCATAATGCCTGTCACTAAATGCAGAGGAATAGTTAATAAGGCTAAAACATAAAGTAAAGACGGAACGCCTAAAAGTTTCCCTAAAAAAATGGTTTCAGCCGATTGGGGACTGAGGCGAATAAAATTTAAAGTTCCGCGTGTTTCTTCTTTGGTTAAATCCGTGACTAATAAATAGGTTCCACCCACTAAAAGAATAGTAATTCCAATAAAGCTTAAGGTTGTAAAGAAATCTAACCACCAAAGTTGCCAGTTAATAATCCAATTTCCTAAGAAATCATGAACACAGTAATTATCAGGAATGTAAGGATGGGGTTGCTGATAACCTTCCCACTCAGGTGGCGGACTGCCTAAACAATAACGATTGTAATAATCTTTGTAATCGGGATCTCTGGCGACTGGCAAAAGCGTCTGGAAGAAGAAAACAAAAGCAATTTGTCCTAAAATTCCAATACCTGAAACCACAGCTAAATTCCGAACAGTTAAGCGACTTTTCAATTCTCGAAATAATTGGGGATTAAACTCTCCCGCCTTGTCAATTAATTTATTTAAGCTAGTAACCATACACTTAATTTACTCCTTAATAATACTAGGTGATTTAATCTAAAAATTTATTAATTATTAAGAAACTTGCTGATGACCAAGTTTTAAAAAAATCGTTTCTAAGTCCTCTTGGCTAGTATGAAATTCAGTAATTTGTAAGTTAGCTAAAATCAGCGATCGCAGAAGATTGGCACTGTCTTCTAAATTGCCTGAAAAGTGAACCTTAACTTGATTTTTGTCAGCAATCACTTCGTAACTTTCAACCCAAGAAAATTGCTTTAATTCCTGAATTAAATGATCCAACTTATCTAACACCTGAATTTGAATTTGTTGACGAGAAAGGCGTTCATATAGTGTTTTCAGCGAGGTACTTTCTACCAAGCAACCCAATTCCATAATGCCAATTGAAGTACATAATTCCGCTAAATCGCTGAGAACATGGGACGAAATTAAAATTGTCATGCCTGCGGCCTGCAAAACTTTAATAATTTCCCGAAATTGCATCCGTGCAATGGGATCTAGCCCCGATACAGGTTCATCCAACAGCAATAAAATCGGTTCATGAATAATGGTTCGGGCTAAACTGAGGCGTTGTTTCATGCCCCGCGATAGGGTTGCAATAATACTATGGCGTTTACTGGTCAGTTGCACTAATTCTAGGACTTCTTCTAAACGGCGGCGACGGTGGGGCGGTTTCAGAAAATATAATCTTGCAAAATACTCTAAATAATCCCAAACGGTTAATTCTTCATATAAGGGGAAATCATCGGGTAAATAGCCAATATATTGCTTTAATCGTAAATTATTTTCTTCTTTCAGAACGCGATCGCCGTACAAATAAATTTCCCCAATCGTCGGTTCTTCCGCCATTGCCAATAGACGGATCAGAGTCGTTTTTCCTGCGCCATTCGGGCCAATTAAGCCATAAACCTCTCCTTCACTCACCTCTAGGTCAATGTTATTAACCGCAATGTGGCGTTCAAACTGTTTGGTTAATCCCTGGGTGGCGATCGCTGATGTATCCCCCATACTTTAATTTCCGCTATGACGGTGATTAATCGTTAGCTTAACCTGTATTTTTCAGTTTCGCCAAATAGAATCATCATTTTTGCAATAATTTGCAACGGATAAGCCTGTTCTTAGAATTGTTCTAGTTGTTTACGAAAGGATTTAGTAGGACTTGATTTCATTTCTAAGAGGGAAAAACCTGATTAAGAGGCGTTGTTTGTCTATTAGTAATTTCTTAATGTACCATTCATTTCTGCCATTCAATCCCATTGGTCATCAGTTGTATTGTTAAAGCGAGTTTCCCATTGTTGTCTATCTTGTATTTCTGCTAAAAATCGAGAAACGATCGCGTCTTGTTGATAAGGGAGGAAGTTGTTTTATTTAAGCAATTGCTTGTTGGAGAAGTTCAGTCATAATCGGTTAAATACTTAATTTTATTTGTTATTCAATTTTAACACTACAAAAAGATTGCCTAAAATGTAGAACATGATAATCACGCGATCGCTATATCAACAACATTAATTTGCCAATCAATAAAACATAGATTTGATTTGTTTTTATAGCGGTGTTCTACGTACAGGACAAAAGTCTTGAAAAGTAGTGAGAGAAGGGGTTTCATAGAAGTTAAGCACAATCTAAGGAACCCCTATGAATCAATATACCGCATTGAAACAAACTCTCAAGACTCACTTGGGATGGCACGGTGCCAGAGTCTCTTTCCTCACCTTATTCTTACTGGCTCTGCTGAAGGTAAAAACGGTCAACCTCAAAGAATTAGCCCTTAGTTTTGAAGGTCAGGCATTGGTAGAGTCGTATTACGAACGATTACAACGCTTTTTCATAAACTTCAAGCTAAATTACTCTCAAATTGCCCAAATAGTAGTCCATTGGCTTAATATCCCCCAACCTTAGGTCTTGAGTATTGACCGCACAACTTGGGAATTTGGGAGTCATTGCCATAACATCCTGAGCATTGGCATTGTCCATGAAGGCGTAGCAATTCCTATTCTCTCTTGGATACTGAAGAAGAAAAAAGGGAATTCTAACAGTGATGAACGGATGCGTTTTATTGAGGAAATGCTCAAGATTTTTCCCTCCGCGAAGATTCGTTGCTTGTGCGGAGACCGTGAGTTTATTGGTCAAGCTTGGCTTCGTTATCTTCTTCTGGAACCTACTTTAGCTTTCTGCTTAAGGATTCGAGCTACAGAGCTGGTTGAACACAAGGGTAAGAATGTAGCGGCTCAAGTTCTCTTTGCCCATCTGGCAATCGGTGAATCTCAACGTCTACAAGGTCTTTGTCGAGTTTGGGGTTATTCTGTATCGGTGGAAGCCCTTCGTTTGTCCGATATAGGACTTACGCATTGTCAAAAAACATGAAGTGTGCATTTAGGATATTTTGT
>CAYZWO010000124.1:2789-11755 GCA_964482215.1 uncultured bacterium | reverse complement strand
CGAGGAAACCCATACGTTTATTTTAGGGTCAGGCAGTCAGGGATTACTCATTCCAGAACAGTTAAGTGTGGGAACGCTAGATATCAGTAGCTACCAATCTGGACAAGTCGGCATTATTAGCCATTGTGATGCATTAACGGATGATATCGCTCGTGAACTTTCCCAAGCAAATTTAGGCCAATCCTTAGTAGTGAGTTTAGGAACGGATGGCTTAATAGGTTCCAATTTTGAGCAGTGGTTACAAATTCTGGAAGAAGATGAACAAACTGAAGTTATTTTGCTACTCGGTCAACCCAACAGTAATGGCGAGATGCGGGCCGCTGATTATGTCGCCTCTGCAATCGAAAAACCCGTTATCGGCTATTTAACTGGTCGTTATGCCACCATTGATAAGCATTTTAGCGATTCCACAACGATTATTGCAAATCAATTATCCTATACGTTACCAGCGATTAACAGTGTACAGGAAACCATTCTGGCTTTTGAAAAAGCGAATATTCCCGTAACCCAAAAACCTTGGGAATTGCCGATGTTAATTAAAAACGCTTTAAATAACAAAACTGACGAGGAAAAAAGCCAATAAAAAAATTAAATTAGCCCAATTACTGCTTAATCTTTTCAGCTTTAAGTGAAATCAAAGCCGCATTCTTAATAAAATAAGCTAATTGCCCACTATGATTAGAAATTTGGGAAAAATTATAAATTTTGAGAAAGTTGGAAGAGAAACTTAGAGTTTTTGTTTGATAAATGTAACCAATTGGGCCAATTGTTTCTTCAGGGTTTCGATTTCGCTGTTCATTTTCGCTACCTGTTGTTTGAGAGCTTGAATTTCCGATGCCGAATCCCCTGGGCTGGTTGTCCGACTACCTGGATCGGTCGTGGTATAACCAACGGGTTTGGGATGTTTCTTCGCCTTCATCATGGCTTCTTTGATTGCCGCAACTAACTCCCTTTGTTCAAAGGGTTTTTCGACAAAGGCAAAATATTCAAACGGTTCAGACAGCTTTTCTAACACCTCTTCTTTGCGTCCAGACATGAGGACAAGGGGAATCGTTTTCAGGTCATGCTCTTTTTGCACTTCTTGATAGACTTCCCAGCCGCTCATTTTCGGGAGTAAAAAGTCCAGTAAAATCAAATTGGGCTTTTCACTGCGGATCATGTTATAGCCTTCAACGCCATCTCTTGCTTCTAGGACTTCAAAGTTGCCTTGGGGTAGCATGTCGCGCACACGCATCCGAATAACTTTACTGTCATCAATTACCAAGATTTTATGGGTTGACACAAGAGACTCTCCTTAGCGTGGACTCACGACTTTAGTGATTTAGGTAAGAACAGGATGACTAGGCTAACCAGAGCGATGCTTGATCAGTTGTCGTCACGTTGTCTTTTGATTTCCTGCTTAATTTTATCCGAAAATTTTCGGATTTTTGGCCAGTAATTCTTCTTACTTTCTGGTTTATAAGTTACAGCTTATTGGCTATAAGTCAGTTATTCCACTGATATTTTTTAAGATTATTTCGGCATTAGTCCGTTTAATCAATCCTGCTAACACTTTTCCTGGCCCGACTTCCCACACTTCGGCGATCGCTAAATGAGGAAATTGCAACATAATCTCACGCCAGCGAACAGATCCGGTCATTTGTCGAATGAGGCGGTCTTTTAATACAGTTCCAGAGGTTTCAGGAGAGGGATCAACATTTGATAACACGGGCACTTGGGCATCAGCAAAGCTAATATCTTCCAAAACGGTTTTAAACTGTTGGGCTGCGTCTTGCATTAAAGGAGAATGAAACGCCCCAGAAACTTTTAGGGGAACGGCTCGTTTCGCTTTAATTTGGCTCATTGCACTATCTACCGCTTCGGGGGTGCCAGAGATAACGACCTGTTCTTCGCTGTTATCGTTGGCTAACACTAAATTGGGGGTAGCTTCTACAACTTCTTTTAACTGGTCACGGTCGAACTTCATCAGGGCCGCCATTTTTCCGCCTTCTGCACTATTCATCAGCATAGCCCGTTGTTTAACCAAGTTTAAACCCGTAGCAAAATCGAAAACCCCTGCGGCATAGAGGGCCGAATATTCCCCTAAGCTATGGCCTGCCACAAAATCAGGTTTATAGCCTTTCTCCTGTAATAAATCGGACAAAATACTTTCAACAACGTATAAGCAGGGTTGAGTATAAAGCGTCTGTGATAACTCTTCTTCGTTACCATTACATTTTTCAATAACTGACCAACCGAGAATTTGTTCAGCTTCGCTAAATTTTTGTTTTCCGATGGGATGTTCGGTAAGATCGTTCCCCATCGCGATCGCTTGTGATCCTTGCCCTGGAAATACCCACGCTGTTGTCATTGATGATACTAAATTGAGAATAATATAGGCTTACTAAATTATACCAAGAGTTGATCCGCTATTTTTTAAACGATAGTTCATTAAGATTCCCAGTTTGCAACTATTCTACAAATAGTATCGGCTGAAATATCCCCCTGATCTGATTTTGAGTAAATAGTTACCAGAAGAATACGAGTAGGCGTTTTTAAATAATAAATAAATCGATATCCGCCACTTTTTCCCTTTTGAATATCACTATTTTTAATTCTAACTTTAAACATAGAATAGCCAGTTCTAGGAATTTGATCGCCAATAATTTGACCTGCTTGTAGTTGATTAATAATGGGTTGAATGTCAGACCGAATATTACGATAACGTTTACTTAAAGTTCTTAAACTACGCTTGAATTCAGGAGTCACGTCTATTTGGATTTTGTCCTGATTATTCTGCATCTATTCCATCCCACAGTTCAGAAATCGGAATGGTATTGCCTGTCATTGCTTCTTGCCATCCTTGGCGAAAACTTTCTTCTGCTGATTTAAGGGTTACACTTTCACGGAATAAACGAATAATTTGTAGCAAACTTGGTAAATATTCTTGGGGAGTGCGATGAATTTCTTCAATCGTTTCTTCTAAAATATTTTGAGTGGAATAATCTATGTCTGACATTTTGATTCCCTTTGATTGATTATTCTGGCTAAAAATAACTCTAATTAGTCATTAATCAATAATTTGAATACTTTGATGCTACCAGAGAAATAATGACTGTGAGTTATTATTTTCTAATATAAAGCTAATGCTTGCCATAGTCCCCTAATCTATGAATGCTAATCTACCCCCACTTTATCAGCCCTATTCCGAAACAACCGATCACGATCGCGGTGAATTAATTCGCTTAGAATCCATCTCCAAAGTCTATGGCAAAGGCGAAACCACTGTTCATGCCTTATCGAATGTGCATCTGAAGATTCAGAGAGGAGAATATTGTTCCATCATGGGGGCATCAGGTTCCGGTAAATCCACCATGATGAACCTGATTGGTTGCTTAGACCGTCCCACCGCTGGACGTTATTATCTCGATGGCATCGACGTTTCAGAACTCTCAGAAGATGCACTTGCGACCATCCGTAACCGTAAAATCGGTTTTGTCTTTCAGCAATTTTACCTGTTAAATCAGATGACAGCCCTAGAGAATGTCATGTTACCGATGATTTATGCCGGTATTCCCCTAGAATCGAGAAAGCTCAGAGCAGAAGAAGCCTTAGTTCGCGTTGGGTTAGAAAACCGTTTGCACAATAAACCCAACCAATTATCCGGGGGTCAACAACAACGGGTCGCGATCGCCAGAGCCATTGTTAATCATCCCTTGTTAATTTTGGCGGATGAACCAACGGGAGCTTTAGATTCACGGACTACTGAAGAAGTAATGCAAATTTTTGAACAGTTGCACAATTCTGGAATTACCATTGTTATCGTTACCCATGAAGCCGAAGTTGCCAATCATACTCAACGGGTTATTTGGTTCCAAGATGGCCGCGTTAAATCAGAAGAATATAATCATGAATTAATAAAATAAATGTATTCTTAAATCCGAACAATTAAGGTATATCAGGATCAGAACTAAAGAAATTCTTGATTTGATCCAGAACATTTTTGATATCTTTCCAAGAAAGTTTTAACAACGAAAAGATTCCCACAAAAATCAATAATGTACCGATGAAAAAGTTATTGTCATAAAGATACAAACCGACTAAGACAATAAAGTAAGGGGAAAGAATACCACTAATCTTTTCGACAATGTTGACGATTTCAGGCTGATGAGTAATTTCAGTGATGCTTAGTTCGGTATCATTATCTTTTAAATTAATCTCACTTTTATTCATATCCTGAGAAAATAAGACACTCTCTAAATCTAAATTTTCGTTTTTTTGATCTGTTTTTTTAGGAGATTGTCCAAACATAAATTTTCTCTCTATTTAATCTTTAAAATTACTCTTAAAAAATTGATTTTAATTCCATAGCTTAAATGAGCTACGGGTCAATCTTTACAAACTATTATAAAGCGTGGCTTAAAAAGCAGACAAATTTTATTTAGTTGAGGCTGGACGATGCCGTAATTCAATCATACTTTTTTTAATAGTTACATCATAATCACCAAAGAAAGATTGTCCTAAAAGGCCAGGTAATCCTAAATTTGGGTTAATGGAAACTTCAAGGTTATTTAAGGTTAATCCCCCTGCTTGCATAGAAGCAACGTAACCGACATTGTTTTCCACGATTCCCCCTGCGGTATAGGTTTTGACGGTTTCTGGCTTCAACGGAATACCGATCGCCTGAGCCACTTCTTGATTGAGCACGATCACGCTGGCTCCTGTATCAAACAACATTTCCACTTTATGTTTCCCATTAACCAAGACTTCAACCGTTGGAATGCGACCAACTCGACGTTTAATCGGAATTTGATAAACGTCTTTCGGGGCTGTTTTTTGGGGCGTTTTAGGTGTTGGATTACCGCAAAGAGAACTTAAATTAATTGATTGTCCGTTAGCTCCTTGAAGAAAACAGGTATCTTGAGCAAGGACAGTAAGGGGCAAGGCTATTGCTAAACTGGTTAAACTGATCAGACTGAAAACGGTATATTTCATTATGGATAATTAATCATCTTTTCTATTAGCTTTCCCATTAAAATTAATTCAGCATACATTGAGTTCATTTTATTTTTATCAAAAAAATTTTATTTAATAATCTTAATCCAATGAGCTTTTTAACGGGTGGATATATCAAACAAGGATCTAGCAAAGATAAGCCTCAATTAATTGAGTTTATGAATTTAGCCTATCAAGAATTATTTCCCAATCAACGAGATTTTAGCCATTTAACCCAAACAGTCAATCAATATTTTTCCAAAGAAACACCGCTTTGGTGGATGGAAGCCGAAAGAAATTTATCGCCTACGCCTTCTTTGATTTTACCCATCGCGGGTCTATGGATGGGAAATGCCATTGATCAAATCACAGGCGATCGCTATGCCCATATTTTTTTGCTCTACGTGGTTCCTGAATATCGTCGTCGCGGAATTGCTAAAGCGTTATTACAACAGGCACAGGATTGGGCAACAGCAAGAGGCGATCGCCAGATTGGATTACAAGTTTTTCCACAAAATCAAGCTGCCCTTAATTTATATCAACAATTTGGCTTTCAAACGCAATCCATCGCAATGCTTAAAATAATTGATAATTGATAATGAACAATTAATAATTATTAGAACCAATTTTCGTCAATATAGTTGCTTTTTGCATAGGGTTCTAGAGCATCTAAAATACGCTTACCATAACTGCGGGAATTAACGCGATTATCTAAAATAGTCACAACTCCTTGGGATTCTCGCAAAGGCATAACCGCCCGTTGGATAGCTTGTAATGCAGTCGGTAATAGATATTCTCGAAACCAATCTTGATGATGTTTTTTGTGATAATTAACTCGGCTAACAACTAATGGATGTTCTAAAGAAGGTAAGGGTAAGGTGGCAATAATTAATAAGTTTGGTAAGGGTAAGTTTTCTTGATGATCGTGCCAAAATTCCCAACCACTAATAAGAATATTATTATTGTTAATCTGAGGATTTTCAACTTGAACTTTTGCCCCAAATTCTGCTGCTAAGATAGATCCTAATTGAGCCTTTAAAGGAACATCATCTAAGAGGATAACAATATTATTTAAATTATTATTTAAAATTTCTGTTTGTTGATCAAAATCACTATTCTTATAAAAATTGTTACTTAAAGAATCTCGATCAGCCTGTTTTTTTGATAAATTATTTTGAATTAATTGATGAATTTGATCAAAAATAAAGTTTTTAAATTCTGGGGTATTGGGGGGTAATAAACGATCTGGTAAATAAAGCTGAATTGATTGATTTTGGCGACTAGGTAAAAATTTTAAACATAATAAATCGCCCAAACCAATGATTTTACGGAATGTTAGAGCCTCTTTATCTGCATCTAAAAAACTGCCAATTAAAACTAAAGGGCTTTGCCAACAATTTCGTAAATAGTCAGCTAAATTAATGGGACTAAGATATAAACTAAATTTTCCTGTCTGACGGTTAATGGTAGCCCACAAGAGTTGATTATCTTGCGTTTCTTGCCAACGATGCCAGAATCTTTGAAAAGCAGGTGATAATTGATCATTTTTCTCTAAATTTTCCAATAAATAACTTAAATATTCTTGTTCCGGTTGTTCTAACAAATAACATTCGTAGGGATTTTGCGGGTGAAGAAATAATGCTTTTGTTAAATAAATACGGGTTTCTCGAATTAACTCCTGTTGCTGAGGAGCCGTTAACATTAACTGTTCCCAATTTTCTGTATTAAGATTGAACGTTAAATAATCTCTTGTCCATTCTTCTAGAAAATCAGCCTGATCAATAACAGTCGGAATCTCATCAGGAAATTGCCCCGTTTTATTTAAGCGATCGCCTAACCAAATCTGTGGGGTTGTGAGTTGTAAGTGCTGACCAGAAACAGGCCCGTGATATTGGTTTAACCATTGCAATAATTGAGGAATTTCAACAGTTTCTAATTGTTCCTTAAAGCGATCAGGAGTCACTAACAGAATCGGTTGCTCACTGAGCAAAGCAGGCAGTAAATAACTCAAATAGTAACGAGAGGGAGAAATTCCAGTCTGAATGAGGGCAGAGCGTTGTAACCTTAAGGCACGGGACACCAATCTGCCCATCGTTAAATGATGAGTCCAGAGGGGTTGGGCCTGTTGCCGCAAAAATTCCCTCAATGAATTGTGTACTTGGGCTTCTAGCAGTCCCATTAACGGTAAAAGTACTCCCTAGCAGAGTTAAGGTTAATTCTATTGTCTGGCACATTTATCGTAATTGGCAAACTCGCCCGCGAAATCTTTCATAAGCAAGATTATTTTTGGGGATAAATTGTATGAAATATATGTAGTTAGTATTCATGTAAATTTCATTTTTTTAAATCATAAAGTAATTTAATTTTTTTGATTTTTTAGAATTTTAATAAATCAATTTATAAATTGATTCTTGTTGCGTTTTAGCTTTAAAACCGAATATTGTTTAAATTAATTGACAATCAATTCTATAATGGTTAAAGTAACTGGAAGCCTTCCCTGCAATATCATTAAATTGTAACAATTCAGTTGCTAAAAACATTCATTTAAATTTATTTAAGGTTTGCGATTCTTTCTATGCGAAATCATCAATCGGTTCATCGTTGGGTTTTAGATAATGGTATGACGGTTATTTTTGCTGAAAATCCAACGGCCGATCTGATCGCAGGCAAAATTTTTCTCAAAAAAGCGGGAGCTTGCTGGGATTCATCGACTAAAGCGGGTTTATCTCACCTTTTAGCCACAGTGATTACCAAGGGAACGGAACGCTTATCCTCTCTAGAAATTGCAGAAACGGTCGAATCGATTGGAGCCAGTATGGGAGCCGATGCAACCAGCGATTATTGGTTAATGAGCTTAAAAACGGTTTCGGCAGATTTTGCAGAAATTTTGGCTTTAGTGGCAGAAATTTTACAATATCCTTCTTTTCCTGAATCGGAAGTAGAACTGGAAAAACGCCTGACCTTACAAACCATTCGTTCCCAAAAAGAACAACCGTTTAATGTAGCCTACAACCAGTTGCGAGAATCGATGTATGGGGATCATCCCTATGGAGTCTCGATCTTAGGAACTGAGGAAACAGTTGCTAATTTGACACGGGATGATTTACTGGCCTATCACCATGCCTATTTCCGCCCCGATAATATGGTGATCAGCCTGTCGGGTCGTATGGCTCTGGATGAAGCCATTGCGCTGATTAATCAAACCTTTGGCCATTGGGAAGTTCCGGCGCGATCGCTGTTTACGCCATCTTTACCAACTTTGATATCCCAACCCACTCAACGCATTACGACGCAAGAGACTCAACAATCGATTGTTATGCTGGGTTATTTGGGGGCAGGGGTGAAACATGAGGATCATGCGGGTTTGAAGTTACTTAGTACCTATTTGGGAAATGGGCTTTCTAGCCGTTTATTTGTAGAATTGCGGGAAAAGCGAGGTTTAGCTTACGATGTGTCTGCTTTTTATCCGACTCGTTTAGAATTTTCCCAATTTGTGATGTATATTGGGACGGCTCCCCATAATACCGCGATCGCGTTAGAGGGGTTACAAAAAGAAGCGGATCGGCTCTGTCATCAACTGTTATCTTTTGAAGAATTAACGGCTGCAAAGAATAAATTATTAGGTCAATATGCGTTAGGAAAACAAACCAATGGCGAGATTGCCCAATTATTTGGATGGTATGAAACCTTGGGGTTAGGAATTGAATTTGATAGCGAGTTTCAAGAAAAAGTGGCTCAAATTTCCGTAGAGGATGCTCAACAAATTGCTCAAGATTACTTACAGGAAGCTTATCTTTCGATGGTCGGCCCAGCCGAATTTGTAGACATCGCTGGGTAAAGCTATCAACAGAAAAAACGATGATTTAAGCATTTTTTGCTTTTTGTTCTTCCACTAAGGCAATGCCGCGAGAAGTTCCTAAACGAGTAGCCCCTGCTTCAATGAGCGCGATCGCCTGATCTAAAGAATGAATGCCCCCAGAGGCTTTAATCCC
>CAYZWO010000124.1:0-2779 GCA_964482215.1 uncultured bacterium | reverse complement strand
TTTTTAACAGCGCAACATCTGCCACAGTCGCGCCCCCTGACCAACCCGTACTGGTTTTGAGATAACTAGCGCCTGCATCCATGCAAATTTCCGCCGCTAATCGTTTTTCCGTTTCCGTTAATAGCGACATTTCTAAAATCGTTTTAACCGTCCGTCCCGTTTCTTCGCAAATTTGGGCAATTTCTTGATAGATCTCTTCCGTTTTCCCCGCTTTTAACCAGCCTAAATTAATGACAAGATCTAGTTCTGTTGCCCCATTGTCTACCGCTTCTTGAGCTTCGTATAATTTCACGGCCGAAGTCGTTGCACCTGAAGGGAAACCAATGACCGCACAGACTTGAGTACGCTTATTTTTGATCAAATCCACCGCCTGACGGACTGCACTGGGATAGACACAAACAGCAGGAAAGTTATAGTGATTTGCCTGAGCGCAATATTTAGCTAACTGTTCCTCTGTCGCTAGGGGATCGAGTAGCGCGTGATCAATATAATCGGCAATATTGATGTCTGTATAATTGGCCGCCATTATGGTTTCTCCAACAGGATTGTTCTACTATTTTTGCAGACTTCTAACCATCTAAGTCTTGATTCATGACCGCCGCGATCGCTGATTGGGCATTATCCTGAAATTCTTTAATATTGACTTGTCCGAGCAACCATACTGCTAACAGTAATCCCACAGCCTGAAGGACAAACACCAAACCATAGGCCAGCACAGGCGTTGTAAAGATAACTTTGCCAATATTTAAGACAAAACCACCGAATACGGTCGCTAATCCCCTAGACATTGCTTGAGCTAATCCCCACGCCCCAATAAAAGTGCCTGCGGTTTCAGCAGCCGTTAAATCTAACATTAAGTTGGTTGCACCAGCAGTAATCATGCCCGATGCTAACCCGAAAAAGAGTAAGCCCGATTTTAGGAAACTTTGATTGGCGGTAAAACCAGCTAGGATAATTAACCCTAAAAAGGCAGCCGCTAGAATGCAGCCTAATTTTGTTGTTTTTTGTTTACCCAGACGAGGAACCACTAAAAAGCCCGTTGAAGCAATCCCCAGTAGGGTTCCTGTGCCAAAAAAGGCATTCAGTTTCGTGGTCTCAGAAATGCACATTCCAAACACTTCACCGCCGTAGGGTTCCATGACGGCATCTTGCATAAATAAGCTAATGGTTAAAATCAGCAAAAATCCAAAAAATAAACCCGTTTGCCGACTAGCGGTTAAGACTTTTAAGGCATCTTTAAACGTAATTTGATCTTCTCGTTCTACATAATGTGATCGCGTCCCGAAACGAGAATATTTTTTTTCAACGCCCCAGGTAGAAAAGAAGCTTAAAAATAAAACAATCCCAGGCATGAGGATAAAAACAGGGTTCACTGTCTTTTGCAGTAGGGCAATATCCGTAATCTTTTTCGTCTGAGTCGGGTCATAGTTCAAGATGGCATTGCCACAAATATCAGGCGTATTCAACAATCGAGAACTGACGATCGCGCCGATAACGATGCCCACCATTAACATCGACCAGACAATCCCCACCAATTTAGACCGATTATCTTCATCGGATACATCTACTAATAAAGCAGCAAAGGGGGTTGAACTTAGGCTCAAGGCTAGCCCATATCCTGCAAAAACTGCCGCTAACACCAATGCCCAACCATAGGTCGCCACACTCCAGCCCGTAGTTTGTAGGCTCAATCCTAATTGCCAGACTGCTTGTAGGGCTAAGAACGCAATAACCGTAAACAGAACGGCTCCTAGCCAAACAAAGCCACTGCGATGATAGCCAAAAAGCTTTTTACTATCCGACAATTGCCCAAACCAAACCCTAGCAGGACTGACAAACTGATACATCGCGATCGCGGCGGCGGCAATCCAAGGTAATACACTTAATTCATCGATCATGATGCGGTTGAGGACTCCCAAGGTTAACAAGGACATAATCCCTAAGCCCAGTTGAAATAACCCCAAACGAAACATGGTTAAAATTTTCAGTTTCGGCGGAAGAATCGCAGGAGGAGATAATTCTGTTTTCGTCATGGAGTAAAAATAATTTTTTAATAACTTGCTAAAAAACTATCTTAAAGCAACTCCGTTAGCACAATGATGGGGAAAAAGTTGACTCTAGGTCTAAATAGGTTAAAAGAAGCAGCTTATACGACAACAGTGAATAGAGAAAAGATAGAAAAGCTCGTCAAGATAAAAGTTTGAGCGATCGCAGCAAATCGTGGAATGTTCCTATCGCATTTTAGCTACTGTGTGAGTTTCTTTTAACTGTAAAAAACGAAAAACTAATTGTCTGGATCTTTTTCTTCAGTTTTGTTTTTATTGAATTTACGTTCAAAACCAGCCATAAATCCAATCGCAGCCATTGAACCCAATATTGTCAACGGTTCAGGGACAGGATTAGGCGATAGATTAGCAATCCATGCTTCATCTTGTCCTGAAGGATTGATTCCATTACCAACTATCGTGAAACCATCGGCTGAGATAGCATTTGCAGAAGTTAGTGACCAACCACTTAAATTAAGACCTTCGTTTATCAAGACATCTTTTAAGCTGACCACCCCTCTCTCATGAGTCCAAAGAAATGCCTCCTGTGGGCCAGTTGTTCCATGTACAATATTGCTACTTCCAACAATAATAGAACCATCTGCTGATACCCCTGTAGCGTCACTAATTTCATCTGGGTTAGCACGATTATCTAGCCTCCCACCCCTGTGATCCCAGTCAATCCAGAGAAATGCTTTACGATTAATAGAGCCAACAATAACAAAGCCATTTGC
>CAYZWO010000123.1:0-11877 GCA_964482215.1 uncultured bacterium | reverse complement strand
GCCACTACCACGCTCTTCTTACCCACTTCCTGATCGCTTTTTCGATCTACTGAGCATGGGATAAAGCCAAAATAGAATTTATTAACCCTTGGGTTGGTTATGAATTAATACCAGACGGAAAAGCACGTAGAACTCACGAACACTTACGAATTGGGGAAGTCAATCCTAAATATAACGACGGTGGATTACGAGAATCTGAATGGCAATTACTTACTGCTGAATATATTGAAAGCATTAGCATAAAAGATAATCGAAACCAAGAAATTTCTCTGGTGATTAAGTGGCTTAACTTAGTATGGGATAATTTGGATAAAGCTCAAGGATTAGCGTTATTGGAAAGAAATTGTAAAAGTTGGATAGAGAGCTATTTTCAGAAATGGAAATCTCTACAAAAGCTTATAGAATTGTATAGTGAAATTGATGAATTATTTCTACATCAAAATTCATCAAGATTTGTAATATTGGGTTCTTGCCGAAATGTTGATTTACTATATATAGAAAATTTAGAAATCTGTAGTGAGTATAGTCAAGTAATTCCAGAAAAATTATTAAAAATACAAAATAAACGTATTGAATTTGAATCTTGGACAAATGATTTAAAAAGCTCAATTAAGGTATTAAAGAAAATCCAAGATTATTTGAATCCTGACTTTCTTCGTGCATGGCCAGATTTCTTAAAACACGTTGACTTTTTAGTTTCCGAAGGAATATATGCTCATAATAGACATACAGTAATAGACTTTCTAGATCATTGCATAGCTTGGAGTTTAGTTTTGGAAGTTCCTTATTTACGCTTATTGCCCCGTGAAAGAATATGGTGGTTTAATGAAGTCTTTTTGGAATATGTATATAGAAATAAACATCAAGTAGAAGACTGGGCGCAATGCTATATTAGCTCAGAAAATTTTATTGTTGGGTTCCACCAGTGGTGCATTGAAGAAGATTTAATTCCTGAGATCCGATATCAAGATGAAGAACAAAGACCAGCTAATTCTCTCGTTAGAATTCGTTTATAAAAATTTTTTTAATATGATGAATGTGACGCGTTTTGTTGATTACGAAGAAATTAGACATCGTATTTGTAGTTAAAATAATTAGAGTGTCCTTTTAAAATGGTAAAAAACAATGAAATAGCAAAAAAGAATAACCAGTGATCCCTCAGTTTGTCACGACAAAACCTGTATAAAAGAAACTCGCATCATGGTTTCCATTATTTTGGATAACTTAGCCGTAGGTATTCGCAATGAAGAAATACTACAAAGCTATCCCTCTTTAAATCAACTTGATATTCAGGCTGCCATTTCCTATGCCGCAGAATGAAATTTACATTGATAAAAATTTACCTGTAGAATTTGCTGAACTTCTACAAAATGCGGGTTATGATGCCATGACGTTCATCAACAAAATTTAAAAGGAGAAAAAGACCCAATTCTTCTGGATATTTGTCAACAAGAAAATAGAATTTTAGTTACGCTCGATCTCGATCTAGATTTTAGTGATATTAAAATTTATCCTCCAGACCAATTTAAAAAAGAAGACTTTTAACGTTATTCCTTAATCGGTTTAGTGACATAAAATTATTTCTTTTATTTTTTAGTAATTCTTTCTAAAAACATCGTAATTTAGTTATTAATAATTTTTGATTATCATGCAGTATGCAAGAGAGCTATTTAAATTAATTCCTTAGCTTTTAAAAAATATTTAACCGACTCTTCTACCGATTTAATTTGATTGTCAACTTGATAGTTTAATTGTTGCATTTCCTCCGCAGAAATTTGTCCTGATAATTTCAAAATCGCTGACCGTAATTCTGGATATTTTTTCAGGATTTTCTCATTAAAAACCGGAACGGCATCGTAGGGAGGAAAATATTGTTTATCATCTTTTAAAATAGTAAGATTTAAAATCGGGATTAAACCATCAGTAGAATTTCCTGCGACTAAATCGACCTGTTTATTCGCCAAAGCGCGATACATTAAGCCTAAATCCATTTCCTTCGGTGCTTGAGCAAATTTTAAGTTATAGGTTTTTGCTAACCCAGGAAAGCCATCTTCTCTGGCTAAAAATTCGTAGCCAAACCCTGCTTTCCACTGGGGCGTATAATGGGCGGCTTCGGATAGGGTTTGAATTTGGAATCGATCTGCATCGGCTTGACGAATAACGATCGCGAAAGTGTTTTCAAACCCTAATGAGGGCATAACGGTTAAATTAAATTGCTGTTGATAGGCATCTTTAACCTGTTGATAAACCGTTTGAGCATTATTGGTAACTTTATCTTTTAAAATTGCGGTTAAGGCAGTGCCCGTATATTCAACATAACCTGCAATTTTTCCTGCTTTAACGGCTTCATGACAAATAAAAGTTCCGCCTAAATTAAAACTGCGGTTGACTTTTAAGTTGGTATTGTTTTCGATTTGTTGCGCTAAAATTTCGCCTAAAATCACTTGCTCGGTAAAATTTTTAGAACCAATAATAATTTCACCACCTGTTTTATTCGCCGTATTTAAGTTTTGATGAAAAATCGCGATCGCGCTAAATAGCAAAAATCCTGTAATGCCTAATACAATTAAACGTTTTTGACGCGACCAAGGTTTATAAACCACTCGACGGGTAAAACGGTTTTCTAACCAACCAATGCCCCAATCCGCGATTAAGGCAATCAAGGCCGACGGAATCGCCCCTGCTAAGATCAGTTGATTGTTAACCGTTGAAATTCCCCGAAAAATAAAAACCCCTAAGCCGCCTGCCCCAATCGCCGCCGCAATGGTCGCAATGCCCACACAGATAACTGTTGCTACCCGTACCCCCGCTAAAATTACTGTTAAAGCAATGGGTAATTCGATATGCCATAGCACCTGACGGGGGGTAAGCCCTAAGGATAAGCCAGCTTCAATTAAGTCAGGGTCAACTTGCTTAATACCTGTGTAAGTGTTGCGGATGAGGGGTAACAGGGCATAAAGGGTTAAGGCGACAATGGCAGGGGTTCGGCCAATCCCCCCCAATAAGGGAACGGTGATTAAAAAACCGAAAATGGCTAGGCTGGGAATGGTTTGTAGGGTATTGGCAAAGCCTAAGATCGGTTTGGCCAGTCGGGGTTTACGACTAATGAGGATTCCTAACGGTATGCCAATGGCGATCGCGCTTCCCATTGCGATCAACACTAAAACGAGATGTTCACCCGTTCTTAAAAGAATTTCACTGCTTAATTCCACAAAATATGAAAATTATAAATAGGGGTTTTTAGGAAGTTTAACAACATCAAAACCAGCATCAATTAATTTATTTTGTAAAGCTTGATCAGGTTCAATTTTAAATAAAATAGCGGTTAATAATCCTGAATTTTGTAATTTATACCGATAAAGTAATTCAGCGATCGCAATTTTAGATTTAACTTTTTTAAAGATTTTACTATCAGGGTTAAGAGGTTCATTTTCAACGCCAGCCATATAGTAATCTTGAATCCCTTTAAAAGCAACACAAGGCAGATTGATTCCTAATGCAACTTTTTCTATCTCACGTTCAGAAATAGAATAGACATAATTTCCAACTTCTTCAAACTGATGATTTACAACGTTGTGTCCCAATAACTTTTTAACCTTTATTCTTAATCCTTCAAACAAGAAATTTAAAAAACTTGAATAAATATGATTGTCTTTCGGTTCTGTTAGAATTACAGCTATTTTAGAAACTCGAAGCATTTCATATAACGCGATCATTGGTCTAGGAAAATGATGATAGGATTCTTTACAATAGGCAAAGTCAAATTGATTATCTTGAAAGGATAATTTCTCAGCATTCTCTTTAGAATAGTCATCAATAAAACCTAATTCTTTTCCTTCTTTTAAAAGAACATCACTAATATCAGTTGCTAAAGCTTTTACTCCTCTTTTTTTCAGAAAATTAGCTTCTGTTCCATAGCGTCCATCACCAATCGTTACCCAACTAGACTGAGGAAAACTTTCAAGAAGAGGGTTAAGACACTGCATCATTCTCTGATGTCGCCAAGCATCAACTGTACTGTCATTTAACCACGTTTTAGCATGCTCAGATTGAGAACCATCCTTAGCATAATTTTGAAAGTGTGTTTCGTGCTTTTGATAACTTTTTTGTTGGAAATTGGTCATAATGATTAAAATTTGTTAGATTATGTATTATTTTATTGGATAATTTTGACTAGCGCAATGAATTAATAAGTATTGCTCCTGAGTATGCTTTTTGCTAAATTTTTGCGTAGATAATCTTCTCAGCGACCAGACCCGATAGGATAGTTATTGGTATCTTCCCTTGCAATAGACTCCTATGGATTTAATTAGTTTAGAAAATCTTTTAGACAATCTTTCGTTTTTAGTCTTGTTTATCACCATGTTGGTGTACTGGGCGGGGGCGGCGTTTCCTGTTGCCTGGTTAGCCAATGTGGGAACGGTCGGGGTCGCGATCGCAAATTTATGTATGGCGGCTTTACTCGGCGCACGCTGGCTAGAAGCGGGTTATTTTCCCATTAGTAATCTCTATGAATCCCTCTTTTTCCTAGCTTGGGGCGTAACGACGGTTCATTTAATTGCAGAAAATATGAGCCGCAGTCGTTTGGTTGGGGTTTTCACGACTCCTGTGGCGATGGGCATTACGGCTTTTGCGGCGTTAACGTTACCTTCTGATATGCGGGTTTCGGCTCCCCTCGTTCCTGCCCTTAAGTCCAATTGGTTAATGATGCACGTTAGCGTCATGATGATCAGTTACGCTACGTTGATGGTCGGTTCTCTGCTCGCGATCGCCTTTTTGGTGGTTACTAGAGGTCAAGCCATTGAATTACGGGGAAGCTCGGTGGGGACAGGTAGTTATCGCCCAGGGCAATTACTCAAACAAGCGACCACTTTACAAACGGAAGCGACAAAATCGGCAGAAATTAGTAATAATGGCGGCGTTGCGGTTTTAGAAAGCGTTAAAACGGTTGAAGATAGCCTAATTTTATCTCCCCAACGCTTGAGCCTAGCAGACACCTTAGACAATATCAGTTATCGCATTATTGGTTTAGGCTTCCCCTTGTTAACCATTGGCATTATTGCAGGGGCGGTTTGGGCCAATGAAGCTTGGGGGTCTTACTGGAGTTGGGATCCCAAAGAAACCTGGGCGTTGATTACCTGGCTTGTGTTTGCTGCCTATCTCCATGCGCGGATTACCAAAGGTTGGCAAGGCCGTAAACCTGCAATCTTAGCGGCAACGGGTTTTATCGTGGTTTGGGTCTGCTATTTAGGAGTCAATATCCTCGGTAAAGGCTTACATTCCTATGGTTGGTTTTTCTAGATTACAAATCCAGAATGGTTTGAACCCATTGGGGCGGACGGGGGATACGATTACCTAAGCGATCAAAGACCAAGAGGGCGACTAAGTGAACCACAAACACATAAACCAAGTTGTTAAAGAAAATCATTAGGATCGCGATCGCTTGAACGAGGGCAAATTCGGGTTGGGCTAAGATATTTAATTTTAAGAAAACCCAATCCACTAAGTTAGTCATCTGAATAATGGCATATTGCCACAAATTTTCACCTAATAAAAGGGAAAATAGCCAAATACGGAAGAAAAAACCAAAGGTTCCAATCAAAGACCCTGAAAAAACCGAAAAGGGCCAGGGGGCCTGCCGTCGCCAACAAAAACCCAATTGTAAGCTTAATAATCCATAGGGGATGAGGAAGACAATGCTACGGGTTGGCCCCATTAAAACGCACAGCAATAATCCCGCAACGATTACGCCTTTGGTCGCTGCTCGATGTCCCCAACGCAGATAAACCAAGGCAATCGGAACCGCATAAAAGAGAGTTAACACAGGGCCGAGGGGAAAGTAATAATTAATTAACCAAATCAAACTGGCCGTACTGGCTAAAAAGGCCGTTTCTACCATTGCCAGCGTTCGGGGAGATTTAAGCAGCGATCGCCCCTTGGATCGAGTCGGTTCAGTTTCCACGATCGGCGTTGACTCCGTTTCAGGTTCCCCTTGATCCACCCAATTCGTATCATCATCTAAATCGGAAGTATCAGGATCAACATTAGACGCAGAAGACGGATGATCGGCCGAAAAATTCATAAAAAATAAGACAAATAAACCATAAATAGTACAAAAGGATTGTTAACCCTAGCGTTGAAAGAATCCTTTCTTCCAATCTATTCTATAAAACGTAGGGAATTAAGAAATTAAATCCTCTAGCTCATCCAAGTCACGAATACAAATTCTATCGGCCTCACGGGAAATTAAACCGTCTTGTTCTAATCGAGTTAGGGCCCGCGATACGGTTTCCCTCGCTAATCCCGTAATACTTCCTAATTCACGATGGGGCAAATTGGGAATACTCATTCCTTTTTTGGTCGCTCTACCTTGACCTTCCGCTAAAAATAACAGTGTATCGGCCACACGGGCAATACTTTCTGCTTCCCTTAGCCGTAGCCGCCGATTAACCTGTCGTAAACGTTTGGCAATCAGTTGGGCTAAACGAATACCTGCTAGGGGTTCAGTCTGGAGAAGCGATAAAAAATCTGAAGCAGAAATACTACTGACAATGGTGGGCGTTAGGGTCATCACATCCGTAGAACGGGGAATTTCTTCTAAAGCCGACATTTCCCCAATCACTTCGCCTTTGCCTACAATATTGAGGGTAACTTCCCGGCCATCAACGTTATGGGTACGAATTTTGACCCAACCGTCAACGATAAAATACACTGAGCCGCCCCAATCATTTTCTAACAGGATGACCCGATTAGCAGGGTGATGGCGCGTCACCACATGACTAATGGAATTTTCTAAACATTCTTTAGATAATCCATTAAAAAAAGGGACGTTTTTGGTGAGTTTATCTATTTCGCTAACATTAGCTCGTTTTTCTTCCATTACTTTAGCGAACCTTCATACTGAATTGGGAAAAAATGCGCTCAAGATTAACTGTAAATTTATATTTCTCAGAGCCGCTCGGCTAAGGAAAATTCAGTAATAATCATTAATAAATGGTAGTTCATCTAATTTTCTAAAGGTTTGACCAAGATTAAAAAAATTAACTTTTTGATTAGTTTTATAAATTTTATTTAAAGAAAATCTACATCAGTAATTGTATCAGTTTTCTAGCTATTTTTTGAAAGTTAAAAAAATAAAATGGATGTGATCTATGTCACAAAAAAAGGTGTTTCCAGCACTTTAAAACTGTCTATAATTCCCATTTACATAAACCTTGGTCAAAATAATCAATAGGATGAAAATTTTTTCTATAAAGATTGCTCCAATCGATTCGAGGATCTTTTTGACGGTTAAAGATTAAAACTTGAATTGAATAACTCAACGATAAAGGCTTTTTCAAAAACGTCAACTCAAGACTTTGCACAAGGCTTTATTTTAGTCAGCAGCAGATAGTGCGGCGATCGCGTCTTTAAATAGCACTTGAATAACGCCCCATTAGCCCATCAAGACAAATTGAATGATGACTCTGAGGTTAGAAATGCTTGAATGAGATTCCCCTTTCCTGAAAAAGAGGCGAGCTTGGCGTAAAATAGATTGCAAGCGAGTTGCCAGGTTCCCATGAGAACTCACGCAATTGATTAAACTATCTTAAGGTACTTCTATTAGACGGGGTAGCGACTGTGATGGTCAACTCTGGCTCATCTTCTCCCAAAGGTAACTGGTTAGTCAAAGGGTGGGAATCCCTGAATTTCTTCTCTCGCCTCTTAGTTGTGCTGCTAGCGGCTCCTCTCATGGTTTTAAATGCTAGGGCTCTATTTGCGATCTTTGGTTATTTCCAGTCCCTATTTGTTATTGTTCTCATTGCGTCCGTTCTCGCCTTTCTCCTTAATTATCCCGTTAGTTGGCTAGAGCAAAAAGGCTTCCAACGCAGTGTTGTGGCGGTTTTTGTTTTTCTGACGACCTTATTTATCTTTTTAGCCCTTGGCGTTACTCTCGTTCCCCTTGCTTTTACCCAAGCTCAACAATTAGTCGCTCGTTTACCGGAATGGTTAGATTCTGGCCAACGACAATTAATGTTATTAGATGAACAGGCCAATGCCTTGGGACTTCCTATTAGTTTCGATGGGATTATTACCCAAATTAATAGTCGCCTAGCGGTTGAATTACAGAATTTAGCGGGAACAACCCTAAATATTGCTCTGAGTTTGACGGTTTTTACGGTAGTTAGGCTGTTAGATGTTTTATTAACCGTTATTTTGACGTTTTACCTATTACTCCATACCCAAGACGTTTGGCAAAGTGTTATTGGCTGGTTACCGACTCGTTTCCAACAGCCCTTTTCCCAGACTCTACGCCGTAGTTTTCAAAACTATTTTTTAGGCCAATTGATTAGTGCCACTTGTATGGCGGTGGGGTTGGTGTTAGCCTTTGTTGCCTTAAAAGTTCCTTTTGGCTTGTTGTTTGGATTAACGGTTGGGTTAATGGCTTTGATTCCTTTTGGGGGAACGGTGGGAATTACCCTGGTGACGTTTTTAGTGGCTTTACGGGATGTAGGCATGGCATTACAGCTATTAGCCGCCGCTTTAATTATTCAACAAATTGTCGAAAATGGGGTTGCTCCAAGGGTTTTAGGAAGTGTCACAGGGTTAAATCCGTTTTGGGTACTAATTTCCTTACTTTCTGGTGCTAGGATTGGTGGTTTACTGGGGGTGATTGTGGCAGTTCCTACGGCGGTAATGATCAAAGAGGCGATCGCGGCTCTTCGGAGTTTACCGGCTGAAGAAGGTAACTCTCCCAATCGAACCTCGACGGAAGAGCATTTTTTTGAAAACGAACTTCAACAATTTCCTAGCAATAAACTTTAACGAATCAGTAAAATTATGAGTAATGAAATCAGTTGGCAACCGGAAGCAGAAGCTCGATTAAAAGAAATCCCTTTTTTTGTTCGGCCTGCTGCACGTAAAAAAATTGAGAAGTTCGCTCAGGAAAGAGAGATTAGCGAAATTACGGTAGAAGTTTATGAGCAAGCCAAACAGAAATTTGGTTAAAAAAACGGTTGTGATCGCGTATTAATCCAAACCTCCTATAAAAAATCAGGAGTAAGCTTAAATTAGCTCACTCCTGATCAAGTAAATATTTAAATAAATGGGTTAAACGCTAACTATTGAACGCCTAAGAGTTCCACATCAAAAACTAAAGTTGCATTCGGAGGAATTACGCCGCCTGCGCCTCTTTCACCGTAACCGAGATCGGGGGGGATAATTAAGGTACGCTTGCCACCGACTTTCATTGAGGCAACCCCTTCATCCCAACCTTTAATGACTTGACCGACCCCAATCTTAAAGGAAAAAGGCTGTCCTCTACCAACGGAGCTATCAAAGACGCTTCCATCAGTTAGGGTTCCGGTGTAGTGAACGGTCACAGTTTTGCCTTTGGTAGGGCTATCGCCAGTTCCTTCTTCGGTATCGATATACTTTAAGCCGGAGGGGGTTTCAATTGCGTTTTCTAAATTCATTTTGCTAGTTTCCTTATTGATAGGTGATGCAGCGAGAGTTGGGGATGGCGTGGTCAAATTAGCAGCGATCGCTTGGGATTGGGGTTCACCTTTGTTAAAAATAGATGAAACAATGAGTAACCCACAAAAGAACAGGACGACACTCAAACTAATTAAAACTTCTTTCATTAATGATGCCTCGTAATAGCCTGACGGGTATTATCCTATCGCCAACGCTGATTTTCTAATTCTCGAACTTGTCGTTCTAAGCGATCAATTCTGCCTCGTAGTTCATCCATTTCAGATTGACGAGGAACCCCAATATCTTGCAGCATATTCCGCAATTGGCGTTCTAAATTTGCTTCCCAATGACCCTGTTCCGTTTTAATTTGAAGCAGGAGGTCATCTACAAACGCTTTAGCTTGATCGGGATTGATTTTACCATCTTTGACCCATTGTTCGCTGGCTTCTCCAACTTTCTCCGCCACAAAGGAAGTTGTCCCGATCCCCATTAACAATAACTGTTTTAACCAATCATTTGTATCCATAAGGTTTAGCCTTGAATCATTCTGTAAAATAATAGCCCTATTGTTTAGGATAACAAGCCCGCGATCGCCAATTGTTGCGAATTGGGGGTAGGATTACCGTCCTTAAGACCTTTCCCAATCCGTACACTGATCACCATCTACGCCATAGGGGTGCATCCCACACACTAAGAGAGTATCGTTATAGAGGCGACCGTGATAATTAGCACAGCCGATACAGGCAGGATGGAGGGTTGCAGTGGGTTCAACCTTGGGATTTAACCAGAAATCGGATTCGGCAGCAAAATCCTCTTCATAATTAAAATTAAAGTGGATTTCTTCTTCTACTTCCAAATTAATCAATGGAACAATAAATTCTCGCCAAAATTCTTCAAATTCTTGTCCAATTTCTTGCTGAATGCTTTCTGCTACTTCTTCAACAGTCTGTTGGACATCCGCCATAAAATCCTCCAGACTGAGCGCGATCGCCTCTAAAAAATTCGACCAATCGGGCAGCCCCTGATCATTAGCAGAATGGTTTGGTTTATTCGTTGTCATGCTTCAATACGGTTTAACTTAAAAAATAATTGCGCGATCGCGACCTTATCCCAACTTTAATCTAAACAACATCAAGGTTTACTGACGACGCATTTTTCGTAACTCTTCCTGTAATGTTTCTACTTGTTTTCGTAATTCTTCGACATTATTTGGATTATTAGAAGCAGTAGAACTATCACTCGTATTGGTTTTAGGGTTTTCTTCTCCATCATCAAACACAATTTCAATGCGACGCGGCTCACGAGGGCTATTATCTTCCTTGTTTTCTGGCATCACTTGGGCTTGATTAATTAAGTCATCCACATAACGACGGGCTTCGTCTGCGGTCATTTCTCCCCGTTCAACCATCTCATCGGCTAATTTTTGCGCTTGAATTCTTAATTCTTGTAAATTACTGGTGGCTTTTTCTGCGGCATAGGATGCGATACCAAGCCCTAAATAAAACGCTTTTTGTACTAAGTCACGCATAAAGAAATCCGATCTTTAATAAATTACAAATAATCTATCCTTCTCTAAGATAGGCAAAAAACTTCCCTATCGACTACTTCGTTGCAAAACTGTTATGATTAACTCCAATTTTGTTGGAGAAAGGTCTAAGAAACAAGTCTTAAGCTGAACTCTTTTTAACTGGAATGATGAATTTTTGAGTGAGGTTGTATTGTCAGTATGTTCCATCGAATCGTTCTTTCTTGTGTTTCGTTTACCTTGTTGACCACCTTTTCGGTAAAAGCTAGTGCAGAAACGGTTTTAGAAAAAGTGACTAAAACAGGAAGCTTGAATGCCGGTGTGCGGGTGGATACGGTTCCTTTTGGATTTCTGAACCCTCAAGGCAAAGCAGAAGGTTATTCGGTAGAGCTATTGACCTTGATTCAGCAACAATTAGCTAAAAAACTCAATAAACCCGTTAAGCTCAACATCGTTAATGTGAATGTTAACAATCGTTTTAAAGAAGTTGAAAACGGCAATTTAGATATTGCTTGTGCAGCGACCACTATAACCCCAGAACGCTTGGAACGGGTGAACTTTTCTATTCCTTTTTTTATGACGGGAGCGCAATTTCTGGTTAAACGCTCTGATGAGAAGCTCTTCAATATTAATGGTACTTTGAAAAATCTGGCGATCGCCTACATTCCTAACACCACCACCTCAGAAATTATTCCGCAAATCTATCCTGCGGCGAAATGGGTTGCAGTTCAAAGTCGCGAAGAGGGAATCAACAAGCTGAAAAAAGGAGAAGTAAACTCTGTGGTGAGTGATGGCATTTTATTAATTGGTGAATTAGTGCAAGAAGGCCACGATCCTCGTCAATTTGCCTTAACGCCAAAGCAACCGATTACTACCGAACTGTATGGTTGTATATT
>CAYZWO010000122.1:1280-11914 GCA_964482215.1 uncultured bacterium | reverse complement strand
TAAAGGTCAGCTTGAAAAAGTTTAGCTTTACTAAGATTAGCTCCATTAAGGTTAGCTTTATAAAGGTCAGCTTGAAAAAGACTAGCCCCACTAAGGTTAACTTCACTAAGGTAAGCTCCTCTAAGGTCAGCGTTAAACAAGTCTATCTCAGCAGACAAATTCTTTTCTCTCCACTGATTCCATTCTTCAACACTGCGTTTTAGTCGTTTCAACTGTTGTTGATTTGCCATTAGGATAAACGTATTGATCGCAAACAGAGCTTAATTGGGTTATAAGTTTTTTAAAAGACACAATAAAGATTTAGGATAAAATATGGATATTATAAATCTTATACAATTTATTGAAAACGAATTTATCACAATTCAGTTGTCAATCAAAATTTATAATTTTCAATTTTTTAATTATAAGAAACTTATTAATGTTTTATTTAAATCGTCTATAAAATGCCCCAAAAAGATAAATTTTTGCACAAAGAAAAATCCTCAGAATTTGAGTTTTAATGAATTTAAAACAATAATGCGACACTAAATTATGGCGATTAAACGTTCTGCTCCTACTTCCAATGAATCTGCTCAACCGCTTCCCCCAGCAGAAGAAACCCTTTTGCAGCCGACAGTTACGCCTGAAGAAACCGAGAATAATGAAGAAAGCATTCGCCCCCATACGCTAGATGAATATATTGGGCAAAAAGACTTAAAAGAAGTCCTTAAAATTGCCCTACAAGCCGCCCATAATCGGAAAGATTCTTTGGATCATTTACTGTTATACGGCCCGCCAGGACTGGGAAAAACAACCTTATCCCTGATTTTAGCAACAGAAATGGGCGTTAACTGTAAAATTACGGCGGCTCCTGCCTTAGAACGTCCCAGGGATATTACAGGTTTGCTCATCGGCTTGCAACCTGGCGATATTTTATTTATTGATGAAATTCACCGACTCAATCGCCTAACCGAAGAATTGCTCTATCCTGCAATGGAAGATTATCGCTTAGATATCACGATGGGTAAGGGCAAAAGTGCCAAAATTCGGAGCCTGTCATTGCCGAAATTTACGTTGATTGGGGCAACGACAAAGGTGGGTGCGTTAACGTCTCCATTGCGCGATCGCTTTGGACTGATCCAGCGATTACGGTTCTATGAAGTCGATGAATTAACCCTTATTGTGTTGCGGACTGCCCAGATTTTAAACACTGCGATTAATCAGGGAGGAGCCGAAGAAATTGCCCGTCGGTCTAGGGGAACTCCCCGCATTGCTAACCGATTACTGAAACGGGTTCGAGATTACGCCCAAGTTAAACAACACCCTGAAATTACCGCAGAACTAGCAGCCGAAGCGTTGGATATTTATCAAGTCGATCAACGGGGTTTAGATTGGATGGATCGCTTGCTTTTAAGTACCCTGATTGAACAGTTCCAGGGCGGCCCAGTGGGAATCGAAACGATCGCGGCGGCCACAGGAGAAGACAGCAAAACCATTGAAGAGGTCTATGAACCTTACTTGCTGCAAATTGGTTATTTAAATCGCACACCAAGAGGTCGCATGGCAACTGCCGCAGCCTATCAGCACCTCGGATTTACGCCACCGTCTCCCATTGTTGATCAACTGTCCTTACTCTAGTGAATCTTTTATACAGCAAGCATTTTCGAGGATTTACAGAGCAGTAATCAAAGCAGCGATCGCGCCTACCCAAACAAATCTAAAACTATTTTGTATACTGTATACAGCGAAACAGTGTAACGGGATAAACTCGCTATACAGTAACACTGCGCTTCTATTCTCCTTTTAATAAAAAATTAAGATAATGCTGAAAACCCTCAACCTAGACCTGTCGATTAATCAAGAGCGATTAGCCAAAACCCTAGACCAGTTAGCCAGTATCGGAAAATTACCAGGCGGCGGGGTTCGCAGGATTGCCTTTTCTCCTGAAGATATTGAGGCGCGTCAATTGGTGCGTCAGTGGATGCTGGAACTAGGAATGGCGGTGAATATAGATGCGGCGGGAAATTTAATCGGCGTTTATGCGGGGAAAAATCGAGAAATTCCAGCCTTAGCGACAGGTTCCCATATTGATACGGTTCCTTCAGGCGGGCGTTACGATGGGGCGTTAGGGGTCGTGGCAGGGTTGGAAATGGTTCGCACCTTAGACGAAAACAATATTCAACTCAATCATGATATTAAAGTCATCGTTTTTTGTGATGAAGAAGGAACCATGATCGGTTCTAAAGCGATGTCGGGGACGGCTTCTTTGAAGTTAACGGATTATCGACGCAATAATGGGCAGACCATTCAAGAGAGTTTAGACAGTATCGGGGGAAATTGGGAGAAATTGGCTACTGCTAGACAAACGGCTCAGGATATTGCGGCTTTTGTGGAATTGCACGTTGAGCAGGGCGGAGTCTTGGAAGCGATCGGTCGAGATATTGGTGTAGTAGAAGGGGTTGTGGGGCAACAGCGTCACCTCATTAAAATTACAGGGGTTCCCAACCATGCAGGGACAACGCCCATGTCGATGCGTCGGGATGCGTTGGTGGCGGCTTCTGCCATTGTCTTAGCAGTGGAAGATATGGCAAAACATTACCCAGGCGATCCTGTGGCAACGGTCGGTGCATTTCAAGTTTGGCCCAATGCGGCGAATATTGTGCCTGGTTATGTGGAAATGACGGTTGATATCCGCGATCTTTCCCAAAAAACGGTGGATCATTTGGTTGCCCAGTTACAGCGCAAAATTGAATCGATTACCGTCAGCACCCGTACAAAAATCACCATTGAACGGATGTTATCGGTGCAGCCGACCTTGGCAACGCCTCAAATCCAAGACGCGATCGTGGAAGTCTGTCAGGAATTGAATTTAACCGATAGCCATTTACCCAGCCGTGCCAGCCATGATGCCCAAGAAATTGGCCGCTTTACGGATATGGGAATGATTTTTGTGCCTTCTCAAGCAGGAATTAGCCATTCTGAGGAGGAATATACTTCCCCTGAACAATGCGCTCAAGGGGCTAATGTTTTGTTACGGACATTTTTAAAGCTCGATACGTTGTACTAAATCAATCAGCGATCGCGTCGATTAGCCACTTGAAAGAATACTGTATACGGTATACAATGGCGTTGATTGATTTCCATGCTCTTGTATTTCAGTTTTTGCCAACCCTATGACTACGACTTCTGAAACCATCCGCTTTTTTATCTGTGGTTCTGCCTTGCGGGGACAACCCGATCACCAAAACTTACAATCAGCTAAATTTGTCAAAGAAGCTAAAACGAAGCCGAATTATCGTCTGCATTCCGTCGGTAACGGTTGGCATCCTGGGATCTATGCAGTTGAAGAAAATGGCATTTCTATTCCTGGGGAAGTCTACGAAATGACGCGATCGCAGTACGAGCATTTACTTGCCACCGAACCCCCCAATATGTACCCCGCAGAAGTCGTCTTGAGTGATGGGGAAGTTTTACTGGCTATGCTCTATCCCCGTGAACTCATTGAAAAACAAGGCGATCCCGATATTTCCCACTATGGCGGTTGGGCAGCCTATAAAGCCGCAACGACTCCTGTTACGGTGTAAATTTTTAAGTATTTCACGTTTATTGTTAACCTGTTAACCTCCCACTTTAGCCATGACCTATCCCCGCGATCTAATCGGATATGGTGCAACCCCACCCGATCCCAAATGGCCCAATAATGCCCGTCTAGCCTTGCAGATTGTCTTGAACTACGAAGAAGGCTCGGAATACTCCATTCCCGATGGCGACAATCGTTCAGAAACCTATCTTTGGGAAGTCCCTGGGGCTTCGATGGGGGATGGCAAACGGGATTTAATCGTAGAATCCATTTATGAATACGGTTCCCGTGCAGGCTTTTGGCGGTTAATGCGGTTGTTTAAGTCGCGCAATATTCCCATTACGATTTTTGGGGCGGCCTTGGCCTTAGAACGCAATCCTGAAGCAGCTAAGGCTATTGTCGAAGCAGGTTACGATATTTGCTGTCACGGTTGGCGTTGGATTGGCTTCCATGACATGAGCGAAGTAGAAGAACGACACCAAATGCAGATGGCAGTTGAGTCGTTGAAAAAACTAACAGGAGAGCGGCCTTTGGGTTGGTATTGTCGTTACGCGCCCAGTGTCAATACTCGCCGTTTAGTCGTGGAAGAAGGCGGCTTTTTATATGATTCCGATGCGTACAATGATGATTTACCCTATTGGGATGTCGTCGAAGGCAAGCCCCATTTAGTCATTCCCTACACCTTGGACAATAACGATATGAAATACTGCGTTGCGCCAGGGTTTAATAGTGGCAACGACTTTTTCACCTATTTAAAAGATGCCTTTGATGTGTTGTACCAAGAAGGCGAAACGGCTCCGAAGATGATGTCGGTAGGGCTTCATGCTCGCTTAGTGGGCAGACCTGGACGGATTGCAGCCTTGGCTCGATTTTTAGATTATGTCCAGTCCCATGAGGATGTGTGGATTTGTCGTCGTCTCGATATTGCTAAACATTGGATCGAACACCATCCTTATCAGTCTGTTTAAATCCCCCTAAATCCTCCTTAAAAATGGGGACTTTATAGAGTATGGCAGGAAAATTAACAACCCACGTTCTGGATACAGCGCATGGTTGCCCCGCAGCGAATTTAACGATTGAATTATGGTCAGTCGATTCTCTTAGCGGCGATCGCTATTTGCTTAAAAGCGTTGTAACTAACAAAGATGGTCGAACTGATGAGCCTTTACTAATTAATGAATCGTTAAAAGTTGGCATCTATGAATTAGTTTTCCATGCGGGGGATTATTTTGCGAAGTATGGTGAATCTTTACCCCAACCACTATTTTTAAATCGCATTCCGATTCAGTTTGGCATTGCGGATGCGGATAGTCATTATCATGTGCCATTATTGGTTTCTCCTTGGTCGTATAGTACCTATCGAGGCAGTTAAATTAATTGATAATTGATAGTTAATAATTGATAATTAAAAAATGAAATTATGGTTTATTCGATTATTCAATTAAATGGGATGAGTCAGGCAGAATTCACAGAAGCTTTGGGTAAAATTTTTGAAGATTCGCCTTGGGTTGCTCAAGAAAGTTGGGCAGAAAAACCTTTTAAAGATGTTAATGCACTCCATCAAACAATGGTAGAAACAGTTAGCAATAGTTCCCTAGAAAAACAACTCGATTTAATTCGTGCCCATCCTGATTTAGCAACTAAAGCAAAAATGGCGGAAGCTTCGGTCAAAGAACAATCCGGGGTAGGATTAGATCGATTAAACGCAGAGGAATATGATCGTTTTCAGCAATTAAATCAAGCCTATAAAGATAAGTTTGGTTTTCCTTTTATTATTGCGGTCAAAAATCATACTAAAGAGAGTATTTTAGAAGCCTTTGAAAAACGTTTAAATAATAGTCAAGAAGCCGAAAAGGATCAGGCTTTAACAGAAATTGGGATGATTGCTAAATTTCGTTTATTAGATTTAATTGTTTAATTTTTTGATTTATTCCTGCAAAAAAATATTAATCACCAATAAAGGCGTAAAATATTCAAAATAAATTTATAAGAATTGTTCCTATGCCTAGCGTTGAAACTGATGATGTTCGAGAAAACCGTATTGATTATGAGATCGTGGTTGATGCTTACAATGAAGAAGAACGGGCAATGGGTTGGTACTACTATCTGGAAGGGAAGCTCAATTTTCCTTTCTTAGCGAAATGGACAAGGAAATTACGAAGTTCTGTACGTGAAAAACAGGTGCGAGTTGTCGGGATGGCTTCAGAAGACGAATGTTCACATGAAATGTTTGTCGAAGTTGCTGATCTAAATAGCGAAGATGAAGATATATTTTCTGCCAAATTATCAGAAATAGAACCCATTGATGCAGACGATGATACTGAAGAAGCGATCGCCGATTGGCACTATTGGGTTGATCAAGGTTACGAATTTTAATTAGCAAATTTTCTCCTATGACCATTAATTGCTATCAATATCTGGCTCAAGTTTTATTGAAAAATGAAGCAGTTTTAGCAACGGTTGTAACGGTCAGAGGTTCGGTTCCGCGAGAGGTGGGAGCCAAAATGGTGATTTTACCCAATGGAGAAATTTTTAGTACCATCGGCGGCGGCGCAGGAGAGGCAAAAGTTATTCAGACCGCCCAACAAATGTTAGCAACCAGTGAAGAAACAGTAACCAAACAATGGGTTGAGATTGATTTAACAGGAGCCTCAGAAAAAGTTGTCGAGGGGGTGTGCGGTGGCAAGATGCAGGTTTGGCTGGAAAAATGGTCAGGGCAAGACGCGATCGCGCTTTCACAAACAGTAGTCGAAAAACTCCAGGCAGGACAACAAGTTACCTTAGTGACTCCCTTTGCAACAGGAAAAATCCCTTATCTAATCTCCGATTCAATAAATGTTGACCCTAAAACCGCTTTTGTTGAAACCTTAACCCCTGCGCCGTTATTACTCATTGTGGGGGCTGGCCATGTCGGAGAACAACTCGCCAAAGTTGCCCATAGCATAGGTTTTCAAATTGCAATACAAGATGATCGACCTGAGTGGGCTAATCCTGACCGTTACGCGATCGCGTCCCATATTTTTACTGAATCTATAAAAAATGCTTTAGTGGCCTTGAAAGAGCACACTGAACTTTACGTTGCTTTAGTAACCAGAGGCTTTCGCTATGATTTAGAAGCCTTAGAAACCTTGTTAAAACAATCTGTTCACTGTCGGTATATTGGCATGATTGGTAGCAAAAAACGAGTTCGGCTGGTATTGCAGGCTATCGAAAAAGTGGCTATTTCTCCTACTCAGTTAACAACAATTTATGCACCCATTGGTTTAGATATCGGAGCCTTAACCCCAGAAGAAATCGCCGTCAGCATTGCAGCAGAATTAATCATGGTTAGGCGCGGCGGAACAGGGTTACCGTTATCTCAAATCGCTAATTAACGGTTCTTTCACTGAATAATAGGGCCAATCTTAATATTTTTTGATATACATTTAAAAATCCAGAAAGTTTCATTTAAAAAGCCTTAAACAAAAAAATTAATTCTTAAATAAATTGACCGATAAATACTAATTTGCCGCCTCAAAAAGCCACTAATTTATTATTATTAAATACTTTTAAAGAGTTTTTTTAAATAAAGATTCAATGATAAAGCTAGAAACTTGAATATTGTTAAGTATTTGTAACTATCACTGAGCTAGTCCTAGCAATCTGAAGACTCACTAAACCATTTATCAGGTAAAACTTTTCGGCAAAACGATTTCATTTTTACATTGTTTACTTAAGTTTTTTTTGGGATACTTTCATTTTTCAAAGAACCTGTTAGAATGGTTTAATTTACAATACGATTCATTTCTCATGGCCTCGAAATCCCATTCTTCTTCAGCGTCCTTTTCTCACGATGATTTTGCCAAGGCGTTAGAACAACACGATTATCACGCAGACAAAGGACAAGTTGTACGAGGAAAAGTTTCACAGCACACTTCCGATGGTGCATATATTGAAATTGGCGGTAAATCGCCTGGTTTTCTTCCCCTCAGAGAGGCTTCCCTTCAGCACGTTGACAATATTGCTGACGTTTTACCATTAGATTCAGAAGGTGAATTTTTGGTAACCAGTGAACAGAATTCCGAAGGTCAGGTAATGCTTTCTTTGCGCCAGTTGCAACTCAAAGAGGCATGGGAAAATGTGGCGGAGATTGCTGCATCCAATAAATCGGTTCAGGTGCGAGTGACAGGAACTAATAAAGGCGGCGTAACGGGTGATGTGGAAGGATTACGGGGATTTATTCCGCGATCGCACTTAGTCGAAAAAAATGACCTAGAAGGATTAATAGGTCAGCTATTAACCGCCAATATTATCGAAGCCAATCAGGAAACCAATAAATTAGTTTTATCGCAACGTCAAATTATTCAAGCCGCCGCCATTACCAACTTAGTAAGCGGAACCCTGCAATCAGGCAAAATCGTTAAAATTCAACCCTATGGTGTGTTTGTTGACCTTAAGGGCGTGACAGGGTTATTGCACATTACCCAAATCAGTGGGGCACGGGTTGATGCCTTAAATACCATCTTCCAGTTAGGGCAAGAAGTTCAAGTGGTGGTCTTAGAAATTGACGAGATTAAAAATCGGATTTCTCTGTCAACCAAAGTGCTGGAAAGCTATCCAGGCGAACTATTAGAAAAATTTGATGAAGTCATGGCCAATGCCCCCGAACGACTCGCCCAATTCCAAGCGAAAAGTGAAGCGGCTGAAGCCCCTAGTACCCCCTAAAAATTTCCCTGTTTCGTTATCGGTTTAGATAGGTCTGACCATGCTGATGCGTCTCAATTCCCAAGCTCGCAAATTATTGTTAGCCGAGGTGGATAAACAATCCCAAAGCCAAAATTTGGATATTCAACGGGATATTGTGGTCAAACGGCTGGATAAACTGGCAACGCAACAGGGTCAACCGCTTAGTCAGGTAGAACTAGAGCAACTGATAACGGATATGTTTCCGTCTTTTAATCAGCAAGTTCTCCAAAAAGCAGCTAAAAAAAATCAAGGCGATGGCAAAATCGCTAAATTTGCTAAGATTGGCGGAATTACGGCTGCCAGTGTGGTTGCGCTTTCGGGTCTGGTGTGGTTGGTGAATTTACCCTATCCCATGATTCGACGACCTGTGGCCAGGGTGGCCCCGATTTTGTTATTGCCCAGTTATCTGAGCATGGATCGCAATTATCGAGAAGCGATCGCCCACGTTGAACAGGCGGATCAATTGGTAAACCAAGCAACCAGCGCGGCGGATATTACCTTGGGAGCCGAAAAAGTGAAATTAGCGCAACAAAACTTAGATAAGCTTCCCGTCTGGTTTTTAGGCTATGAACCGATCATGATTTGTCGTTATATGGGCTGTTCGTGGCATTTTACCTTTGATGAATTTAATCGGGCGCGGGCCCAAGTTGGGCGCATGGATGCACGGGTGTTCCAAGAAGTGAATGCCGTTAATCAACTCCAGACTGCCGAAACGGATTTACAAAATGCGAAACAGGCTTTTCAAAAAGCCACTACCCCTGCTCAACAGGAAGCCGCGATCGCCGATTGGCAAAATTCGTTAAATCAATTAACCCTCTTACCCCAAAGCACTTGGGCGGGAAATGTGGGTGAAACCAAACTCCGCAACTATCAGCAGGAATTTCAACAGCTTGCAGGACGCATTGCAGGCAGTGGGCAGACCCAAACCATGATTGCGGCTGCTCAACAATTTGCTAATCGGGCCATGATTGACGGGCAAAAAGCGCCTCACACGGTTGCAGAATGGCAACAAATTATTACACTTTGGACGAATGCCATTAATCGTTTACAGGAAGTCAAATCAGGCGATCCCGATTATTTGGCGGCTCAAAGTTATTTGGCAGACTATACCCAAAAGCTCGGTAAGGTACAAATTGATTTAGAGGTTGAACAAAAATCCGTTGATCAATTAAACCAAGCTAAACAACAAATTCAAGGTTTAATTAGTTCCCTACCTAATAAACCTAATCCCAGCGATCGCAATCGCTTGATCAGTGAGATGCAAAATATTATTGACCAGTTAAAACAGGTTAAACCCAATACAACAGTTTACGCAGAAGCCCAGCAATTATTGAAACAAGCCGAAGCAAAATTATCTCAACTTTAAAAATAATCCTAATTTTTCTCAATAGTGAAAACCTAATGCCAAATCAATTGGATGAAAATGCAGAGAAGATACTCGATATTATCCCCCCTAACCCCCCTTTCAAAGGGGGGAAGCCGTAGGCGGGGGGGATTAATTATATGACTTCCTTGGATCAAGCAATGATGCAACGCTGTTTAGAGTTAGCTCGTCAAGCTCTAGGTAAAACAGCCCCGAATCCCCTTGTTGGTGCAGTGATTGTTAAAGATGAGCAGATTGTGGGTCAAGGCTACCATCCCCAAGCAGGCCAACCCCATGCAGAAGTCTTTGCCCTCCAAGATGCAGGAGAACAGGCCCAAGGCGCGATCGCTTACGTCAATTTGGAACCCTGCAATCATCATGGACGGACTCCCCCTTGTACAGAAGCGTTGATACAAGCAGGAATCAGTAAAGTCGTGGTCGGCATGGTTGATCCAAATCCTATCGTTGCAGGCAAAGGGATCGAGCGTTTACGGCAAGCAGGCATTGAAGTCATCGTGGGCGTAGAAGAAGCGGATTGTCGTCGCTTAAATGAAGGCTTTATTCATGGAATGCTGCATCAGCGACCCTTTGGAATTCTGAAATATGCCATGACCTTAGATGGAAAAATTGCAGCCACAACGGGACACAGTGCTTGGGTAACGGGAACGGTGGCTCGGAGCTTAGTGCATCAAACACGGATGGCTTGTGATGCGGTCATTGTGGGCGGAAATACGGTCAGGCTCGATAATCCCAATTTAACGACACACGGAGTCAGCGATCGCAATCCTTTAAGGGTAGTTATGACCCGTTCTTTGGACTTACCAACGGAAGCTAATCTTTGGCAAACCGCGATCGCGCCAACGGTGGTTTTTACACAAATAGGAAGCAATCCTGAAAAGCAGCAACAGTTACAAGAGCAAGGTGTGGAAGTGATTGCATTAGAAACCTTAACACCTGATGGGGTAATGCAATGGCTTTATGACCGAG
>CAYZWO010000122.1:0-1270 GCA_964482215.1 uncultured bacterium | reverse complement strand
TATTGTGGGAATGTGGCGGAGTTCTTGCAGCAAAGGCCATTCAAGATCGCTGTGTTCAAAAGGTGATGGCTTTTATTGCGCCTAAAATTATTGGCGGAGAGTCAGGATTTTCGCCGATTGGTGATTTAGGATTAGCGCAAATGACCCAAGCTTTGGCCTTAAACGATATTACAATTCAATCAATTGATTCGGATTTTTTAATTGAAGGGTATTTAAAGTCTTAATTTTACTGTTTCTTTGGAGAAACTAAATTTTCTTGATACTGTTTATTCGCTGGATTGACAATCTGCGGCGATCGCAAGATTGGAACCGAATTAGACACAGGAACCGAAGGTCGTTGTTGCGTCGAAAACGTTAGGCGATCGGATTGGGAAATGACCGCTAAATCTGCTGACATTTTATTTAAACTTTGGGCGTATTGAATTTGCTTTTGTAAATACTCAGTTGTAGAAACTAAACCGCTTAATCCTTTGATTAAACGAATGATTTCTTGGCGTAGGGCAGGATTACCTGTAATTTGGTCAACGTCAGAAGTGATTTTTTGGATATTTTGGAAGGCCGCACGGGCAGAATCTAACAATTGCTGTAGCGTTACCAGGGTAGCGGGATCGTTTAAATTGACAGAAAAATTATTGAGATTTTCGGTTAATTGTTTTGCATTGACAGAAACCGTATTTAAATTTCTCAGGGTTTCTTCCAAAGTCGCCATCGCATTACTACTTTCTAGCTGGCCTAAGGTGGTGTCTAATCTCCCTGCTGTCGTCCCGAATTGGCCTAATACTTGCTGTAATTTTGGATCGAGTCGTCTTACGCTAATTCGTAATTCGTCACTGGTGGTTTGGATGCTGCTGAGAGTTGTACCGACACGGTTTTGATTAACCGACATAAAGACTTGAACCTGTCGGGCGGCTTCTCTTGTTGAAGCGAGGGTTGCATTTAATTGATTAACCGTTCCAGCTTGTCGAGCATCTTGCAGGATAGTGGTTGCCTGATTACTAAAGGTCGAGAGATCACTGGCGGCCCGATCAATCGATTGTAAGGTGCTGTTTAAATTACGAACACTGCCGCTCTGGTTGACTTTTCGGAGTAAACTCGCCGCTTCTCCACTTAACGCCGTAATATTATTCAAGGTTTGGGGGGTTTTGGTCGCAAAGGCTCGCATAGCATTGACAATTTCAGGCTCGGTGAAGAAATTAGAGATCCGCATCATCGACCGAATTAATGCATTAACATCTAAGGCATCTTCTCCCCTCAGCCGACTGCCATTGCA
>CAYZWO010000121.1:9575-12055 GCA_964482215.1 uncultured bacterium | reverse complement strand
AAAATGGTGATTATTGGTAATTCTGCTTTTGCGACGAATCAATGGTTCGGGGAACAGCTTAATGGGGATGTGTTCCTAAATAGTGTGCAATGGTTATCTGCTAATGATGAGCAACCGCTTTCTATCCGTCCCAAAGAACCTAAAAAGCGGCGTATCATTTTAAATTCGTTACAAGCAAGTCTAATTTCTTGGCTATCTTTAGTGATTTTTCCCCTCTTAGGCTTAGGGTTAGCCATTTTTACCTGGTGGCGCAGACGTTAAATCGATAGCTTCATTATTTTGATTTTTGACAAAATAGTTATTAGGAGTGGCTCATAGGGGCCGCTTTTTTTTATAGCAAATTTCGCGATCGCCGAATGATTTGGTTTATTGTTTTTTAAAATTTTGTCAAAATTTTTTATTAAATCAATCAATTTTTACTAAGACTAATTTAACGATTTTACCCCCAAAAACAATCCTAAAAATCAGGGCAAATACGGAAAACAATCTTTATTTAAATTGATCGTAAAAACACTGATTGTAAACTAAAAGATTCTTTAAAGTTGGTAAATAATACAGACGACTCAACAAAATTATTAATGATAAAAATGATGATACTCAAGTTGCAAACAAAAAAGTGTTTTGTCGCAAATCTAAGTACACAATAGTTTTCTGTTTATAACTTCAGTAAGTTTACTGATATCTCGCCAAAAAGTTCTAAAAGGGAAAATATTATGTTCAGTTCTATCGAATCTAGCCAATCGCCTATTGTAGCCAATTTAACGACAGATCTTAATAATATTTTATCGCTTTCTAAAAACCCTTTTGATAATATTCACCATACTCCCTCTGCTTTTAGCAATCTTTTAAATACAAATAACCTCGAAGAAATTAGTCATTCAGTCAAAAATAGCAACCAAAAATTTGAAGATAATTTTGATACAGAGCTTACCCAAAAACAAAAAGAATGGATTAATACTAATTTATCAGTAGATAGTTTAACGGGCTTAAGTGCAGGAGGTTCTAGTGGTGGACTGCAAGGGGGTGGGAAAGGCGGATCGGGCGGTGGAACAACCCAACCTGCTGACTTAGTTATTAGTAGCTTAAGCACTCTTCAAACCAATTTATTAGGTTCTACAACACTTACGGTTAGCTGTACCACGACCAATCAGGGCGGAGCAGGAGCGGCTACTAGTTCTAATCGCTTTTTCCTTTCTAAAGATGCAGTTCTTGATACCAATGATGTCATTTTAAAGACCACTACAAATTTAACAACAGTGAGCGTCCCTAAACTCAATGCCGGAGCTTCCAATACCAGTTCTGTCTCTCTCAGTCTCAGCAGCGACTTATTTACGACTGGTTCGGGAACCTATTACATCATTGCTCAAGCAGATAGTAGTAACGCGATCGCCGAAAGTAACGAAGCCAATAACGTAAATGCCATTGCCATTACCTATACAGCAACAATTTCTGACTGGTGTAACCAAAGCATTCGGGATGCTGAACTTAAAACCCTTGCGAGTACCCTAACGACCGACAATACTCTCAGTCGGCAAGACATGATTGATCTATTCAAAAATGCAGGGGATGGAGGTGTTATTGACAGTACTGAACTCGCTGATTTACGGACGATTGTGAGCAATGGAAAATCCCTCTTTGGGATGCAGGATCATGTCTATAAACTTTCCGATTATATTGCTAATGGAAATACGGCTAACACCACCTCAGGCATCGGTAATTTAACTGCCGGCAGTACCGATACTCAAATGCAGTCCCTCGTGAATAAGTGGTTTTACGGCAGCGATCGCCCTAAGACGAGCTATACCTATCAATATGCTCAAGGATCTCTTTTCCAAAATGGGATTAGTGCCAATGATGTCAAACAAGGTGCAGTCGGAGATTGTTATTATCTTGCAACCCTATCATCGATTGCCCAAGAAAAATCCAGCTATATTCAAAATATGTTCATTGATAATGGCGATAATACCTTTACAGTGAAATTTTCTTGGAATGGTGTAAACGAGTATGTCACCGTTGATCGATTCCTCCCGACTAACTCCAGTGGAAATTTTGTCTATGCCAGTTCAGGAAGCAACTATACCAACATCAATAATGAACTTTGGGTTGCCTTAGCAGAAAAAGCCTATGCTCAATTAGCCGAATCCGGTTGGAGCCGCCCTGCTTATAATGCCAATACTTCGACCAATTCCTACGCCGCGATCGAAAGTGGTTGGATGGATCGAGTCATTCAACAAATTACAGGACTGGCAACAACTTCGATCACCCTGTCCAGTACTACCACCGCAATGACTCAAGCCAGCTTAATTAATTTGGTTAATTCCAATCAAATCCTCACAGCCGGTTTTGTCTATGGAGATGGGGGCGGACTGGTAGTTAATAGCCATGCCTATACCATTACTTCCTACGACAGCGTAACCAATACCTTCTATCTCCGCAATCCTTGGGGATACCGCGATTCTCAGTTAACTTGGGAGCAATTG
>CAYZWO010000121.1:0-9565 GCA_964482215.1 uncultured bacterium | reverse complement strand
TACAGGCAGTTATTCAATACTCCAATACCTAAATTCTAAAAAACGAAAATTACTCAAAGCCCCCTAGTTTTTTGATGAACACGCCAAAATCTGGGGGGTAAAAAGTAGGAATATCCAATTGTAGGAATAACCGAGTTTGCAACAAAATTGCAATTGAAATCTTAAAATTTTCCAAATTTTAAATATAAAAAAGCGACAGAAACTTAAGATAAAGAAACTTTTTCTGATTAAACAAACGGACACCATACCTTAGCAAGTCTTTCTATACCATTTCTATCCCAACCTAAAAATCAGGGATTGAAGAGATTTGAGCATTCATAAAAGCCTGTTTATTTTTTTAAAGAAATTTTAAAGAAGATTGAACAAGTTGATTGCCATGTCTACAGGATTTGTTGTACCTAAATTCACCCTGGTTTTTAAGCTTTATTTTAAGGAGATAGTCTTATGACCCCTCATCATTTTTCTGCTCGATCCTCCCGATGGACTATCTCTTTGCGCTGGGTATTAATGGTTCCTTTTGTAATACAAATGGTCGTGATTGTTGGGGTTATAGGTTATGGGTCTTATCGTTACTCTCAATCAGTCATTGAACGTTTAGCCCAGCAAGTATTGGATCAAGCCAGTGCCCGAATTCGCGATCGCTTAGATACGGTTTTAGAGACGCAGCCAGTAGTAACCTCTCTCAACAAGCGGGAAATCAAAACCCATCAATCATCCGCCCATATTGAAACCTTTTTAAATCAACTGAACTTTTCCCCATCTGGCAAAGCCTTGATTGTGGATTCATCGGGGCACATTTTAGCGGCTTCTAGAACACAATCAACTTTAAACCCGCATTTTTCTAAAAATTCTTTTTTATCTCCTATTAATTATCATCCCAATTTGATTCAATCTATTACGACCCAAATTCAATTGCGATACGGTAGTCTGAGCCAATTTCCGCAACAAGGAGTATTGCTTAAACTACCCTTTGGAGAAAAACGTTATCTCACCCAAGTGACGGTTTACGGGAAAAAGCATCAGCTTTCTTGGTTGATTATTACTATGATTCCCGAATCCGATTTACGGGCAAAAATTTGGGAAAATCTGGAACAGACTCTTCTCTTATCAGGATTAGCTTTGAGTCTAGCCATTGGGACAATTATTTTAACGACTCGCTGGATTAATCAGCCCATTCAAGCCATCATTCGCGGTATTGAAAATGTTGCTAAGCAACAATGGCAAAGTTCTTTGATTGAAAGCTCTTGGATTGCTGAGTTAACGAACCTAACCAATGTTTTTAATCGGATGCTCAACCAATTACATCACTCCTTGCAAGAAGCCGCGATCGCCTTACAAGAATCCCAAGAAAAATATAAAATCCTCTTCCAAACCATTCCTTTTGGAATTGCCGTGATCGATTCGCAAGGAGCAATTATAGAACAGAATCATGCCTTTGCCAAAATCGTTGGCTCGTCAGCATCAGGACACGATTGTTGTTCTGATTGCTCGAATTGCCAATATTCTTACACAGAAAAATTATTATGGTCAGCCACAGAATACCCGTTTGCCAAAATTTTGCAAGATCATTCAGTTATTCAAAATGCGGAAGTTGCTGTTGACTGTCACGATAATCACCCCCGCACTCTCAGCATGAGCATGGCTCGAATTCCTTTAGAAAATTATGGCGCACTGTTGACCTATGTGGACATTACTAACTACAAAGAGCAAGAACGGTGGATTTATCAACAAGGGTGTCGAGAAATTTTACTGAGAAAAATTACCGAACGCATCCATCAATCTCTAGAATTACAGACTATTTTTGACACCGCTGTACGGGAGATTCGTCAATTTCTACGGGCGGATCGAGTGGCTATTTTAAAATTTGATCTTGAGTCTTTATTTGAACAGGGAACGATTGTCGCTGAGTCCGTTATTACGCCGTATAAATCGGTCATTAACACGGTTGTTCAAGAGGATCATTTTGCTCAAGAATACGCGATTAAGTATCAAAAAGGACGAATTCAAGCGATCGCAGATATTGAGGAAGCAAATTTGTCTCCCTGCCATGTCGAGTTTTTATCTCAATTTCAAGTCCGCGCTAATTTAATTCTTCCCTTAATTAATGATTCGGTTTTATGGGGCTTAATCTGTATTCATCAATGTTCTGCACCCCGCGTTTGGCAAGACGAAGAAATTAGTCTTCTCCAACAAATTACCCATCAACTAGGGATTGCCATTCAACAAGCCCATTTGTACCATCAAGCACAGCAGGATTTAGTCGAAAAAAATGAACTTTTTGTACAACTCAATAAAAAACTAGAGCAACAAAAGATCTTATTAAAAGAAATTCATCATCGCGTAAAAAATAATCTGCAAATTATGTCGAGTTTACTATATCTTCAATTTAGTAATGCCTCTCAAGTTACGCAAGAATTAATTGAAGTGTATCAAAATCGTATTCAATCGATGGCTCTGATCCATGAACAGCTTTATCGGAGTGAGGATTTAGCCAGTATTAATTTTGATGAATATATTACGAATTTAAGTGAGCAGATATTTCAAAGTTATAGTATTAATCCCGAATCAATTCGTCTTAACTTGGTCGCCGACAAAATTACTATTGCCTTAGATCAATCGATTCCGCTAGGGCTAATTATCCATGAATTGATTTCTAATTCTATTAAATATGCGTTTCCTAACGATCAAGGGGAAATTACTATTAAATTAATCCATCGTCATGGCCAACTTCATTTAACATTTGCCGATAATGGTGTAGGGATTTTACCGCAGGCTAATCTTCAAAATACTGATAGTTTAGGAATGCAGTTAATTTATAATTTAACAGAACAACTACAGGGAACGTTAGAATTGAGCGACGAGAGGGGACTTACTTATCACATTATTTTTCCCTGTGAAAATCCAAATTTGGGGTAATCTTCTTTTCTCTGCTAACATAATGCAAAAAATGTATCTTTTTATCACGAAAACGGCATAAACAGATTCCTGCTGGCTTTATAATTAAAGCAATCGCCCTGAAAAAGCCAGAATGCCTCAAAAAATATTGATTGTTGAAGACGAAAGGCTAGTTGCTCAGCATATCTCACAATTGTTAACAGCTAATAATTACGAGGTTTGCGCGATCGCGGCGGATGCGACAACGGCCCTTAAAAAAATTGCTGAATTTTATCCTGACCTAATCTTGTTAGATATCTGTATCAAAGGCGATATGGATGGGATAGAAATTGTCGAGCGAATCCAATTTTTATACGATATTCCTGCTATCTTTTTAACGGCGTTATCCGATGCCGAAACCTTGAAACGTGCCCAACAAGCAAGCCCTGCTGGTTATATTGTCAAACCTTTTCGTCGAGAACAGCTTTTATCCTCCGTTGTTATCGCTTTAGCGAATCATGAGGCGAAGCACAAACAACTGACGGCGCAATTACCCACGTTAACGAAAGAAGCTGTCACGGAAAATGTACGCTTACAACCTATTCTGAGCTACATTCAAGATAACCTCAATCAGGGCATTACCGTTGAATTTCTCTCTGGCGCGATCGGCATGAGTCCGGCCTATTTCTGTCGTTTTTTTCAAAAAGAAATGGGCTGTTCTCCCTATCAATACATCATTCAACAGCGCATCGAAAAAGCTAAAATTCTTTTAAAACAGCGAGACCTATCGATTAATGATATTGCTTTAGCCTGTGGTTTTACTTCCCATAGTCAATTGGATCGCCACTTTCGCAATATGATGGGTATCACACCGAAAGATTACCGCAATGGTTAAACCTGAGTTTTTATCATCTTATCATTGAATCTGTTAAGCTCAACCCGATTACTGGTTAATTTGTTAAAAAAAAGTCAGCGATCGCAGGAATTAAATTAAACCTCAACCTTAGTATTGTGAACTTTAATAACGTAGTTCTAGGGAATTTATTTGTATTGATAATGGGTTAAATATTGTTATTTATGACAAATCTGTAACCGTTTGTAATATATCGATCTATCAAACCTAATAATAGCAATATAAATTTACACGAATTGTTTTTTGTATATTTTCAATAATTTTCCTGATCAAAATTTACTGATTGTTGACGCTTAATTATAAATTTACTTTATGAAAAATCTGTTACAGATCACCGAGAAAACCGTAAGATTTTGTAATTAAAATTGCGTCAAAAATTAACTAATTTGTCAAAGATCGATCAAGACATTTCCTAGAAATTACCGATATGATGATTCTGTTCTGAGGGATGGGATTTAAGGAGTAAGTAATAATACTTGATTAATTATTCCTAAATCATTTTCAAGCTACGGGGACGTGCAATCATGAATTTACTTTCTTCCAATTATGTTAATTCAACCGTTATTAAGCCTCATCAAATTTTGCCTTGCTTGAGTAGCAATCCGATGAGTCAGGTAACGGATAATATCAAAACACTTTTTACGCAACAAGTTCATCAATATAATTTTCATGTTGCTTCAAAGTTTTTGTTACCAGTTAAGGCTCCGACTTCCATTCATGAGCTTCAAGCGGAGCATTTACGTCAAGCGTTAGACCATCAAGAATTTGTCCTATATTATCAACCGCAATTGGATTTGCAAACGGGAGCTTATTTAGGCGTAGAAGTTCTATTACGCTGGCATCATCCGCAATTAGGCTGGATTTCCCCCAACCAATTTATTCCGTTAGCAGAAAAAACAGGGTTAATTGTTTCGATTGGTTATTGGGTGCTTTTACATGCCTGCTATCAGTATCAAAAGTGGCAATCGGAAGGAATTTTTCCTTTAAAATTATCCGTTAATCTTTCTCCACTTCAACTTCAACAACCCGATCTGATTGAACAAATTCAACAAGTTTTAAACCTCACTCAAATGCCTCCCCATTGCCTTGAACTGGAAGTTACGGAAAGTTGCCTGATGGTCAATGTTGAGGAAAAGATTGGGTTATTAAATCGCTTACAAATGATGGGAATTCAAATTGCCATTGATGATTTTGGTACAGGTTATTCCTCTTTTGCTTCCTTGAAAAATTTACCGATTCATACTCTAAAAATTGATAAATCCTTTTTAGAAGATTTGATGAATGTGAGTAAAAATCGCGTGATTCTCCATAGCATTATTGAATTAGGTCATCGCTTAAAACTCAAAATTATTGCCGAAGGGGTTGAGACATTAGAACAATTCAATATTTTGCGGATGTTTAATTGTGATTATGGTCAGGGTTACTTCATCAGTCATCCTCTAAATTTAGACGCGATCGCCAATTTTTTACAACTCAAGCACCCAGAACCTTGGTTATTTTCCCCAGTGGAATATGCTAATGCCGTTTAATTTCCATGTCATGTTTCATTTCCAATCAATGAATCTATCAGTAATGACAATAATTTTTAGCCAAAACGAGGATGATTTTTTATGACTACTGTGGTAACGCCTACTCAAAATTTCATGAACCAAAGACCGGCTCAAATTCTGCAAACCCTAATTACTCAACAGGAAACCGGAAAATTAACCATTTACAGTTCTTTAGATGAATTTGTTAGTTGGCAAGTTTATTTAGGTAACGGGAGAATCCATTTTGCTAATAGTGGGGTGGGAGTTATGGAGAGATTAAATTATTTATTAGGTGATTATTTACATAAAGGTCAAATTAAACTACCGAAACAATTAACTGATGACTATCGCTATCTCTGCGATCTCTGGAAAGAAGGCATTTTTTTCTTTTCAACAAACTCGCTCGATTCTGACCCAATTTACCCAAGAAGCCTTAGTACAAATTTTATCGCTACCGAAAGCAACCTGTTCTTTTGACCAACAAAACGGTTTAAAGCACCTTTTCCTCAATCTCAATCTCGAACGCGCGATCGCGCCCATTCAACACAAAATTCGCTACTGGTGGGAGTTACATTCAGACATTAGCTCTCCCTTTCAGCGTCCATTAGTCGAAGATTGGGGACGAGTTAAGTGGATTTTGGCTCGAAAATATCACCGTAATAGCCACTGGATTGAACAATTTAGCCAAAGCCTGAAGAAACTGTCTTGTCTCTATGAAATTGCAGGGCACACTCAAACCAGTACATTGGAACTGGCTTTAATGCTACGTCCTCAGATTAAAGGTGGCGTGATCAAAATGCTTTCTTATCAAGATATCCAAGAAGATCACCGACCTGTTGTTATTTGTGTGAATAATCGTCAGTCGCTTCAGCGAATTGTCCAATTTACTCTAGAAACACATGGTTTTAAAGTCACTTGTATCCAAGATCCCTTTAAAGCATTGGCGGTTATTATGAGTCAGCTTCCGAGTGTGATTCTCATCGATCCCGATTTGCCCAATATGAATGGTTATGAACTCTGCCGTTTATTGCGTAACTCATCCGCCATTCAGCATGTACCCATCGTTTTGTTAACGGAAAAGCAAGGAATTATTGAGCGAATTCAAAGTAAATTAGCCAAAGCGTCAACCTGTCTGAGTAAACCTTTCCTCCCACAAGAATTACTCCAAGTTGTTGATAATTATGCGAGAGCTTGACTACAGAGGGTGTTTAGTTAGACTAAGCGAAAAGAACCCAGCTTAGATGCAGAAAAGTAGAATCTTAGATTAGAACTAAAAATAGCGACTAGCAAGCGTCGGCTTGTTTCTTCGTCAAAAAGTGAGATGTTTCCCACAATCAATCTTTGGGTAAACTTAAATTGACTTATCTCAGATCGTTTTTTTATGAAAGCCTTGATTCTCTCTGGTGGTAAAGGGACTCGCTTAAGACCCCTAACCTATACAGGCGCAAAACAATTAGTTCCCGTCGCCAATAAACCGATTCTTTGGTACGGCATTGAATCGATTGTCGCAGCAGGAATTGTGGATATTGGGATTATTATTAGTCCTGAAACTGGAGATGAAATCCAAGCAAAAACTGGTAACGGCGATCGCTTTGGCGCACAAATTACTTATATTCAACAGGATCAACCCCTCGGTTTAGCCCATGCCGTCAAAGTTGCGCGACCCTTTTTAGGAAATGATCCCTTTGTTATGTATTTGGGGGATAACTTAATTCAAGATAGCTTGCAAGGCTTCCTACAAACCTTTAAACAGAAAGCGTTAGATGCCCTAATATTATTACGAGAAGTTGAAAATCCTACTGCTTTTGGCGTTGCGGAAATTGATTCCCAAGGTCGGGTTCTAAGGTTAGTCGAGAAACCGAAAGTGCCCCCCTCTAATTTGGCATTAGTTGGACTCTACTTTTTTTCCGCCTCAATTCATACCGCCATAGATTCCATTCAACCATCAGCGAGGGGGGAACTAGAAATTACCGATGCCATTCAAGCCCTAATTAACCAATCTCGAAATGTTGAAGCTTTAAAATTAGGGGGATGGTGGTTAGATACAGGAAAAAAAGATGATTTACTGGCTGCTAATCAAATTATTCTCGACAGTATTTTATGTAGCAGTAATCAAGGTGTTCTTGATGATAAAAGCCACATAACAGGTCGCGTCACGATTGGGAGAAATTCTCGAATTATCAATAGTACGATTCGAGGCCCCGTCATTATTGGTGAGGACTGCCAGATTGAAAATTGTTTCATTGGCCCGTTTACGAGTATTGCAAATCAAGTTATTCTACAAAATGCAGATCTTGAACATAGTGTTATTTTACAATCAGCCCAAATACTAGGAGTTCAACAACGAATTGTTGATAGCGTTATTGGCCAACGGGTAAAACTGGCGATCGCACCCCAACGTCCCAAAGCTTTAAGATTTTTAATCGGCGACGACTCCCAAATTGAATTAGTAATTTAAGTGTGTTTGATCTAAACTATTTGTATTTATAAACAGGCCCGCCTACTGTAATTAATTTAAGGCTTAGAGACATAATTATGCTTTCAGATGAAGTAACAATATTTTTAATCGCTCCGAATGTTTCCGAGCAAATGGGGGGTGAAGCAATGAAAGCACTTCAAATTTTTCAGGAACTCACAAAAATTCATTCTAATACAATCCAAATTACCCATGAGCGAAATAAATCCGAAATTTTAGACCGCTTAAAACTAAAAAATGTACTTTTTGTCAAAGATGACTGGATATCAGTTTTTTTATGGAAATCTGTAATATTTAGATTGTTTGTTAATGTTTGGTTTTCTAAAAAAGCGATTATTCTTGCTGAAAAATTTGCTAATCAAAAAGGATTGAATCTTCGAAAAATTATTTTGCATCAAACAGAGCCTAACTCTCCAGTCGCCCCTCGAACAATCTCTCCGTATTTTCTTAATATTTTTGGCCCTATTAATGGAAATATTTATTATCCCAAAATATTTAGAAAATATGAGACTTTTGGAAAACTTTGTAGAAGGATTTTTCATTTTCCTGCTCAAAAACTCAATAGTTTTATTTTTCAATGGGCAGCTAAGGCGGATTTACTTTTAATCGCAGGCGGCAAAAGAACGGAAGATTCTATGCTTGCAGCAGGAGTAAAACCTGAACAGATGGTAGATTCGTTAGATTGTGGCATTAAAGATGAGATTTTAAATTTTCCTCGAATTGAGCATAATGGAAAAAATTTAAAATTTGTTTTTTTTGGAAGATTAGTGTTCCATAAGTGTATTTTTCTAGTCATCGAAAGCTTAGCAAAAACGAAAAATAAAATTGTGCTTGATATTATTGGTAAAGGTCCAGAACTAGAAACTTGTCGTAAACTTGCAAGGAAATTAGGAATCGAAGATCGCGTTAATTTTTTGGATTGGTATGAAAAACATAGTGATTTACTTGATTCTTTAAAAGAATATCGAGGATTTACATTCCCTAGCATAGAAGATGCCAATGGAATAGCTGTTCAAGAAGCTATGGCGTTAGGGTTGCCTACAATCTGCCTCGATTGGGGGGGGCCTCAACTTTTAGTAGATCATGGCATAACAGGTTATCTTATTGAACCGAAGAGTAAAGAGTTTATCATAGATATGATGGCATCTTATTTAGATGAATTAGCCATTAATGGAGAGCTAGCTGAAAAAATGTCTTTAGCCGCTCGGCAAAAAGCAGAATCTTGGCACTGGTCACAGATTATGAATAAATGGACTGATTATTATACAAAAATTCTTGAACAGTCTTCAAGTAGCAAATAATCAAGTAACTCTCAAAAAAAACAAGCAGTTATTTTGATTCTAAAAATAGTGTACAGATAAATAAAATCAATTTTTATTAAATCATGAAATTTCTCTATTTTGAGCAAAGTAAATGCACCCAAAAAACTTTATAGACCATACATTAAAACCGCAAAAAATATCAATGTAATTTAGTTACTAGGAGTTACGCATTGACAAATTAGAATAGTTATGAAACAACGCAAATTCAAGACTTGAGGTTATTTCAGCAAAGTTGCCTATTGATAAAAATAGCGGTTGATTCCTGAAATTTTCTTTTCAAATCATTTCAATTGGTAGCATACAATACAAAATATCCTAAATGCACACTTCATGTTTTTTGACAATGCGTAAGTCCTAGTTACATCTCAATAAATATTATGTTTTTTGACCAAGTATTACTTAGAGCGTGTTTGAAAAGTTGTCCGAAGGAAGAGAAAATGGTGAAAATACT
>CAYZWO010000120.1:0-12200 GCA_964482215.1 uncultured bacterium | reverse complement strand
CCTACCCATTTTTCGACTCTTTATCAAAAACTGGCAACTCTAACCTATCAAGGTCAACCGTTACCCAGAGCGATCGCTGCCGATGTTATGCAAAGTGCGCTAGCGATTATTAGCGAAACCTATAGTTCTTCGATGAGTCCCCAGTAAAAAAGCCATTAAGAATCCAACAAATAAGGGCGTTTAATTCACGATTTACTCGGTCATTTTCCCAATAACAGATACTTTAATTATCGATTTCGATGGTGAAGATCGAGCCTTGAGGTTGGTTATCGGTGACGCTAATTTTTCCGTGATGAGCTTCAACGACAATTTTGCAAAAGGCTAACCCTAAGCCTGTTTGACTCACACCTTTCATTAGCGTACCAATTTCATATTTTTCAAAAATGCTTTGCCGTAAATTTTCACTGACACCTGGCCCACAATCTGCAACTCGAATTCTTACGCCTTGTTCGCCAACATAATCCACAAAAAGTGTTACCGTGCTATCGTTTGGTGAGAATTTGATGGCGTTAGATAACAAATTATCGATCGCTCGACGAAAGAGCATGGGATCAATATTGATATCTCGATAAATCGGTGCAGGGGTTTTGGCAATAAGTTGCACTGTTTTTCGGGCAGCAATTTCTTTGAGATCGGCGATCGCGGCTTCACAGAGTTTGCAGATATCGGTATTTTTCCGCTCAAGGACTAATTTATTCGATTCGGATTTTGCTTTTAACAGTAAATCATCTACTAACGCACGCAGGGTTTGTCCACCTCTTGAAATCATATCGAGGTTTTTGTGAATTTTTTCAGCGGGTAGGCAAGGATAGGTCAGGAGCATTTCTGTCACCAACAGGATATTGGAAATCGGGTTTCGCAGATCATGAACAATCATATTGACCATATCTTCCCGAAATTGGAGCAATTCCCGTAGATTGTCGTAGGATTCTTTTAAGGTTAATTGTGTTTTCACCCTAGCCATCAAAATAGGAGGACTAACGGGTTTGGTAATATAGTCAACCGCGCCTAATTCCAAACCTTGACGCTCATCTTCTATTTCTGCTTTTGCCGTCAAGAAAATAATGGGAATATCGGGGGATTGGGGATCGGCTTTGAGCATCCGACAAACATCATAGCCATCCATGCCAGGCATCATAATATCCAGCAGAATTAAATCAGGTGGATCGTTAGAACGAGCAATTGTAATGGCTTTTTGACCATTGTTAGCCACTTTAACTCGATAATCATCTTTGAGTAATCCGCTAATAAACGTCAGATTATCAGGGGTATCATCCACAACTAAAATGGTTTTTCGTTTGATTCTTTCTTGGAGTAAGTTGGTAATCATCGGGGGAATTTTATTAATTTTGAAGTGTTTCTTGAGCCGATATTAAAGCAGTATAAGCTGCCTCGAAGTCGAATGAATTGATCCCTGCGGCGATCGCGTTGTAATGATTCGGGAAGGCACTTTTGAGTAAATCGCTATTATCCTGCAACAGATCCGCCGCTTCTGCGTCATCTTCACTTAGTAGGGTAGCCAGTTTCGTACAAATTGACTCCAGTTTTTCAAAATCAATACTAACTTTGGTTGTCTCAGCTTCAGGGGGCAACTTAGCTTCTATTTGCTGAATTAAGCTTTCTAGGGGCTGCTCAACCTCCGTTAACAATACATCAATCTCCGAACGAGGCTGATCCGCTTTAATAGCCGTTTCTAGCTCTGCTGCGGCTTGCTGAATGGATTCTGCCCCAATATTTCCTGCCACACCTTTGAGGGTATGGGCAAGTCGTTCCGCTAGGATTTTATCTCCAGTTTCTAGAGCTTGCTTGAGTTGCGCTGCAAAGTTTTTTTGTCCTGCTGCAAATTTACGCAACATGGATAAATAAAGGGATTTTTTGCCAAGAACTCGACGTAATCCCTCTGATGTGTTGAGTTCTAAAATATCTGAGGGAATATCAATCTCTTCGTTTGTCTTTGGCGTTACGTTTACAAAGGCTGTAGGACTGTCGCTTTCTTTTAGATTGGGTTTAATCCATTTCAACAAAGCTTTCCATAATTCATCAGGCTCAATGGGTTTGGCAACGTAATCATTCATTCCCGCTTCGATACATTTATCGCGATCGCCTTGGAGAACACTAGCGGTCATCGCCACAATGGGCAGATTTTGATAAAGCGAATCTTGGCGGATGGCAACGGTTGCCTCAATACCGTCCATTTCTGGCATTTGAACATCCATCAGCACCAAATCATAGGGATTATTTTTCACTTTTTCTACAGCAATTCGCCCATTGTCTGCCAAATCAACGACAAAGCCTGCATCTTCTAATAATTCTGTGGCAACTTCCTGATTGACCTCATTATCTTCTACTAGCAGAATCTTCGCACCTTCAACGATTTTTAAGCGAGCGCGCAGAGATTCATGATGCGACGGACTGAGAATATGAGAAGGCTCTTGTCGTACATCCCCCAATAATCCAGCCACACTATCGAACAACATGGACGCATTGACAGGTTTAATCAGTATGTCTGCAATTCCCAACGATTCCGCATTTTTGAAAACCTCTTCTCGTCCATAAGCCGTGACCATCAAGTGATAGGGTCGATGTTTTAACGATAAGGCTTGCATCCGCCGAGCCACTTCTAAGCCATCCATGTTCGGCATTTGCCAATCAAGAAAAACAATTTCATAGGGATCGGTTTGGTTATCGGCTTCCGTGACCGCTTCTAATGCTTCTTGACCCGAACTCGCGAGATCCACCTTAAATTTCATCTGTTTGAGCAAAGCCTTTAAGATTAACCGTGCAGATTCGTTATCATCCACCACCAAAACTCGTTTGCCCTGAAGATCGCCACTCAATACCAGTCGGCGAGGCGTGACCGTACTCGGTTGTAGACAGACCGTAAACCAGAAGGTGCTACCTCGGCCATACTCACTTTCAACTCCCACTTCGCCCCCCATCAGATCAGCGATTCGTTTGCAAATGGCGAGGCCCAATCCCGTACCGCCGAATTTTCGTGTGGTAGAGGTATCTGCTTGTTGGAAACTGTTGAATAAATTTTTGATTTGCTCTTGGGTTAAACCAATGCCCGTATCTTTGACCGCAAAGTAGAGCATCATCTCGGTTTCGCGAGTTTCCTGAATTTTTACAATAATCGTGATTTCACCCTTTTCGGTAAATTTAACGGCGTTGTTAGCATAATTAATTAAGATTTGCCCTAACCGTAGCGGATCTCCTTTGAAATTACGGGGTAAATCGCGGTCAACATCAAAAATCAGTTCTAAGCCTTTGGCCGTTGCCTTTTCAGTAATCAGGGTTGCCACACTTTCGAGAATTTTTTCTAACTCAAAATCAATATTTTCAATGTTTAATTTGCCTGCTTCAATCTTAGAAAAATCGAGAATATCGTTGATAACACCTAGTAAGTGTTGGCTAGATAGTTGAATTTTTCTTAAATATTCCCGTTGGCGCGGATTTAAATCGGTTTTAAGGGCAAGATGGGTCATGCCGATAATGGCATTCATGGGAGTGCGAATTTCGTGACTCATATTTGCCAAAAAATCTGCTTTAACTTGGGTTGCTTCTTCGGCCAATTCCTTAGCCCGTCGCATCTCCTCTTCGGCCGCTTTGATCTGGGTGATATCCGTTAACCAACCGAGTACCCCCATTTTTCCTTCGTATTCGGTGGCGATAAAAGTCGCCAGAATGTCCCGAATTTCCCTGTTCGGGCCGTACATTTGATAGTAGCCCCCCTCAAATATCCCATCCTGAGAGAGTCCGTCTAAAATTTGTTGACGATCTGAGAGATTAACATAGATCTTTTGTGGAGAGTCCCCGACCTTAAGATCGACGAGATCCACGATGCGGGGATTGGCAAAACGGGTAACGCCATCGACGGTTATGGCAACACCCACAGGAGCTTGATCTAAAATCGATTGTAATTGTTCACGTTGACGGCTAATTTCCAGTTCCGACTCCCTCCGAGCCGTGATATCTCGCACGGAGGCAAAAAGACTAATACTATGTTGGCCTAAGGCGGGTAAACGGGCTAGGCCGATTTCAATGGGAAACTGGGAACCGTCTTTACGCAAACCCAGGGATTCTAAATTGCGATCGCTGATTAAGCAAGCCTGTCCCACTTCTTGATCACAGTCTGCACAATTAAAGTGACGAGAACATACCCCATCAAGACCCAAAATTTCAATAGGCTGACCGATTAGTTCATTCGGTTGATAGCCAAACATGCTCTCCAACGAAGGGTTGGTTAAAATAATCAAGCTATTTGAGTCAATGACCAACATGCCATCAGGCGCATATTCGATCATTCCTCTATACCAAGCTTCGGTTTCTGCCAGAATTCTTCGTTGATCGCTTTGTAGGGAGGTTTCGCGCAATACCACCAGCATGACAATTCCCGTTAGTAAGGTTGTCGCCAGGGTGACAGCGATCGCGACTAGATGTAACTCCACACCTGAAGCAGGAGTTGCGCCATCAGGATCACAGAAAAAACGAGCCGCAGTCATTCCCGTATAGTGCATCCCCGATACGGCAAGCCCCATCACAACGGCTGAACTCAATAGGTTATAACGACTTGCTGTCGAAAAAAGATGACCAATGTAAAAACGGAACCACAGGGCAATAAAAGCCAAAAAAGCCGCAACTAGAATCGATACAGTAAATAAAACGGGATCATAGTGAATCGAGCCATCCAGGTGCATGGCGGCCATGCCAGAATAATGCATTGTGCCGATACCCAGCCCAAACACTGTTCCGCCTATCAGTAATACTTTGAAGCTCGGTTGAGGACGGGAAACAAAATGCATTGCAAAGATGCTAGCTGCAATCCCTGGAATGACGGAAAAGCCCGTTAGCCAAGGGTTATAACTAATATCACAGGGCAAATGAAAACCCAGCATTCCAATAAAATGCATCGCCCAAATGCCAACGCCCATTGCTAAGCCACTCAGAGATAAAAGGGCATAGCGAATTTGTTTACTGGTAACGGGTTCAGCAAACTGCCCCATTAAAAATGCGGTATAGGACGTAAAAATGGCGATCGCGATCGACAGGATCACCAACCCTGGATGATATTCGCCTTGATGGACAATACTGTTTTGAGAAATAGTATTAATAAACTGAAAATAATAATCGCCGACCATCGGTAATGAGCCTACAGCGAAATTTTAAAGAAATTACATATCTGTTCTGATATTACAATGCCCCTAGAAATGATACATGGGTGTAAATGCTGTAACGAGTAAACCAACCAACAATGCTGTATGAGGCGGCTTTAAATATTATGTCTTCTTCCAAAAGCTTACTTAAATGTTTTTCTAGATGTATTGGTAAATTTTGAAGAAAATAAAACGATATTGGAGGCTGAATAAGTATTTTTACTGATGATTTGTTTCTTTTATATTTTTATAATATGTTCTTGAGAAATTTTAAATAATTTTTAAATTTTAAATAAAGCGTTAATTAAGCACTTGCCTAAAGTACGATGAGTTAGTTTATGAGAAAGAAAATTGTCGGTTTAACTGGCTTAAGCGGTTTGCTTGTGAGTATGTTTCCCCTGCCGTTACTCGCTGAAACTAACTGCTCACCGACTAGCCCTAACGATCACGTCATTCGGTTTTGTGGTAACACCCATCAACTTCCTCCTCAAGAAAAAATTTCTCAAAAAAACTCTTATACTATTCCTATTAAACGTAGAATTAGCGGTGTTCCTGTTGTTGAAGTTATCTTAGATGGTCATCATAGAGTCGAAATGCTTTTTGATACAGGAGCTAGCCTCATTTCTATCCATCCTGAGGTAGCCAGTAATGTCGAGATTGCAACTACTAAAGACAACAAAAAAACCTATGCTGCAACAGGAGCCATTGAAAGCCAAGTAGGTGTTGTGCCTACCATGCAAGCAGGAGATTTAGCTTATCGCAATATCAAAATTTTAATCACGCCCAATCTCTCGGTTCCAGGGATTCTAGGGACAACTTTTTTTGCAGACTACGATATAACTATCCGAAAAGATAGCATCAGTTTGACTCATAATCCTGATGCCTATAAAGATTGAAATTCGTTTTACGGTGTCATTCAACGTTAACTCAAATTAAATGCCCTTATCCGTTGGATTTTTAATAGCTTCTCTTAATTGGGGACTGATCGGTAAATTCATATTAATACCTTTGGGCGGAATCGGTTTGGTAAACCATTTACTGTAAATCGTATTAATTTGACCCGTTTTCATTAAATTTTTTAAGGTATTGTCAACCAATGCTTTAAATTGAGGATCATTTTTCCGCATCATTAAGCTGTAGGGTTCAGCGGATAAAGCGGGGCCAACGATCGCAAAATTTTTGGGATTTTTAGATTGAGCAATTAAGCCCGCCAGTAAGACCTCATCCATGACAAATGCTTGCGCCCGTCCCGATTCCAACATTAAAAAAGATTCAGCGTGATCTTGACCGTAGACGTTGTTAACATTGATTTTTTGACCTTTTTCGTTTTGTTGAATATAGCGGTCTGAGGTGGTTCCTCTGGTGGTTACAACCGCTTTGCCATCAAGGTCAGATAAATTTTTGATACCTGAATTGGCTTTAACCGCCATACGGACTGAGGTGATAAAAGGAGAGACACTAAAAGCCACTTGTTGTTGCCGTTCTATGGTGTTGGTGGTAGAGCCACATTCAAGATCAATCGTTCCATTGAGCATTAAAGGAATACGGGTATGGGATCTGACGGGATTCATTTTAACCTGCAAATTTGGCATTTTGAGCCGCTTTTTCACAGAATCAACGACTTTCATGCACAAATCAACGGAATATCCTACAGGTTTTTGATTATTGTCTAAATAAGAAAAGGGAATAGAGGATTCTCTCACCCCTAAAACGATTACGCCTGAATCTTTGATTTTTTTCAAGGTTCCTGTTGGCTCATTCATTTGAGCATTGCTGTTAGTTGCGGTAATAATTGCGATCGCACCACCAATAGCAATAGCTCTAAGAGATACATAGATTTTGTTGACCATAAAGAATCTTTCTTCTGTTTAAAAAACATTTAGTTGTGCCTAAGCAATAATAATGATTTTCATCCTGCAATCATTGTTAGCTAAGATTGACACAACATAATCATTACTTATTTTCGCATTTTGTATAGTAACCGAGAAAAATAGTCGCCAAGGATAAACTGTACCATTTATGGTAGTTAGGCTATTACAATAAGTAAGCTAAAACAACGTAGAAATAAGCGTTGTTAATATAAACTGTCCCAAAAATAGTTGAAAATGGGAGATATTGTGGCGCGGTTGGGCGGCGATGCGTTTGGGGTACTGATTGTGGATTGTGATGTACAAAAAATCTAAAGACGTAGCAATTCAAGAATCTCATGCAAACTACTTCATAATTATATATAGGCACAATACTCTTACCGTTAGGAAAGTTGCCTAGTTTCTGCCTACTTATGACCCTTGAGCCTTACCCCAAAAAACAAAAAACAAATTGCAAAACCATTGAGCATTCCTCATTATTTGCAACTTTGCAAAGACGAATTGGTCAGCGATGGATCTTTTTGTTAGTTTTTCTCGTGGTCATTTGCGGATTCTGGGTGGCCCATTGGCGCATTGAAAGAGCCGATCAACAAATTCGCAATCAACTCCTGACTCAAGTAACCGCGATCGCCGAGACTCTCAATATCGGACAACTACAAACGCTTTCCTTTACGGAGGCAGATGAAGCCAATCCCTACTTTCAGCAATTACGGGGTCAAATGCATGCTTATGCTCAAACCTTGGGTTATCGCAGCATTTATACGATGGTTAAAAAAGATAAAGATATTATTTTTGGGCCAGAAAGTTTAACTGAAGAAGATGCCCTCGCCAGTCGACCAGGGACTGTTTATTATAATCCTCCCACCGCGATCGCTAACCTTTTTGACAAACCGCAAAGTCTTACCTTGGGGCCCTATCAGGATGAATACGGTCAATTTGTGTCTGCCTATGCGCCCATCCTCAATCTCCGCAATAATCAGGTTTTTATGGTTGTGGCGATGGATATTGAAGTTAAGCAGTGGAAACAATCTCTTCGTCGGCTTATTGTCGCTCCTTTAAGCTTCTCATTACTGTTAATAACTCTTTTGCTGGGAAGTTACTATGTACTCACCCTGTGTAATCAGGGCAAAACATTTCCTGTTGTCAATCATTTTGAAAGTTATTTGGTTGCAATTTTAGGGTCTCTACTCGCGATCGCCTTAGCTTTTTTATTGCAAGAGAATAGTAATTTAACCCATCAACAAATATTTAACCAAATCGCCGCGACACGATCGACCCACTTTTCTGAAAGACTTTGGGATATCCAAAATAACGGCCTCGCTCAGCTATCACGTTTGATAGCCATCAAACCCGATCTTAGCCGCTCCCAATTCGCTTACTATACTCGTCCTTTATTACAAAATATTAGAACCCAAGCTTGGGAATGGATTCCAGAAGTCACCGCCGCCGATAAAGACCAAGTAGAACAAAAAGTACGCCAAGAAGGCTTTCCCAATTTCCGAATTGTTCAACGAGATCAAGAAGGCAATTTAGTTGCGGTCACTCCGCGCAATAAGTATTATCCAATTCTCTATATCGACCCTTTAACAGGCAATGAAACTGCGTTAGGCTATGACGTAGCTTCTTCTGCCTATCCTCAACAAGCACTACTAGAAGCAATTCGTACTCGTCAGCCGATAGCCAGTGCTCCGATAACCCTAATTCAAGAAACCGAAAAACAAAAAGGAATTGTTGTCTATTCACCTGTTTTTCGTTTATCAGATTCTTCAATGTCTGGTTTTGTTGCCGTTGTTATCCGTTTAAAACAGTTTCTTTCAGAAACTTTCACCCAAGCAACCTATGGAGATAGTTCCATTCATCTAGACTGGATAGAAATGACCGACAATGGCATTCCTCAATTACTATCTAGTTCTCAGCCTCATTCATTCCCCCTCCAATCTTTAGAGAAGCAATTTTTGCTTAACAATACAAAAGCTTTGGTTCAAGTCTATCCTGTCTTTGTTTTTGGGAAAACCTATGGTTTGCTCATGTGGTCAGATGGGAGTGTTGAACAGCTTGAATGGATTAATACAGGAACAATTACCCTGGGAGTTGGATTAGGATTAACAACGATCCTGACGTTCTTTGTCGCCTTTGTTACCCAGAGCCGTACTCAATTATCCCAAAAGGTAGAAGAGCGTACTTCAACCCTACAAACAACCCTGCTTCAACTGAAAGAACGGGTAAAAGAAATGGGCTGCTTGGTTGCCTTGACCCAACTTTCCCAAGAGTCCGATTGGAAGGTAGAAGAGTTTTTACAAACCTGTGTAGAGTTATTGCCACCGGCTTGGCAGTTTCCTGAATCAACCGGCGTCCGATTATCGTTTAATAACCGTGTTTATTGCACTCCCAATTATGTAGATACAGCGTGGAAATTAACGGCAGAGTTTTCTGTTCTCGATTTTTCGCCTGGTTTAATTGAAGTTACCTATCGCGAATTTCAGCCTTTTTTACCTGAAGAAGAAACTTTGCTACATACGATCGCCCAATTTCTCGGCCATTTTTTGGAATCCCACTATGCAACCGATGCTTTAACTCGCAGTGAACGCAATTATCGAGAAATTTTTAATTCTACTCACGAAGCGATTTTTATCCAAGATGCCCAGACAGGGGAAATCTTAGACGTTAACCAACCGATGTTAGAAATTTATGGTTACAGAAGTAAAGAAGAGGTGATTGGGAAAACGGTGGCGATGTTGAGTCCCAAAGATAGCGTACAAATTGATTTCAGGATTGAGGAATATTTGCGCCAAGTCCGAGAGGAAGGACCCAAAGTCTTTGAATGGTTAAGTCAGAAGAAAACAGGTGAAACTTTCTGGACAGAAGTATCCTTAAGGGCGACCGAAATTGATGGGGTGACGCGAATTTTAGCTGTAGAACGGGATATCAGCGATCGCAAATTACAGGCCCAAAAAATTGAACATCTGACTCGTCTCTATGCAACCCTCAGCGAAGTCAATCAAGCTATTATTGTGTACCGTGAACGCGATCAACTTTTTCAAGCGATTTGTAATGTTAGCTTTGATGTAGGCAAGTTTTCTCTGGTTTGGTTCGGCTTGATTAATCCCGAAACCCATCAGATAGATCCCTATATTTATGCAGGAAAAACTCGTGAATATTTAGACAATCTTACTATTACGGCTTTAGATGAACCAGCAGGCCATGGCCCAACAGGAACCTGCGCGAGAGAAAATCGATTAATTATTTGTGCTGATATTGCCCAAGATCCCCAAATGCTTCTCTGGCGAGATAAGGCACTGTCCTATGGTTATCGCTCATCCGCCGCTGTCCCCATTACTCAGGAAGCTCAGGTGATCGGAGTTTTAACATTTTATGCCGAGGAACCAAACTTTTTTACGGAAGATGAACAGGAATTAGTTCAAAAAATAGGTAATAATATTTCCTTTGCTCTCAATGCAATTCAATCAGAATTAGCTCATCAACAAACCGAACAGGAGTTACGTCAACAAGAAGAAAAATTACGAGAAGCTCAACTGCAAAATCTCTCTGAGCGATTGGCTTTGGCACTACAAGCAGGCGAGATTGGGACTTGGGAATATAACGAACAGGAGCAATTAATTTGGGATACTCAAATGTATCGCATTTATGGGCTTCCAGAAAGCGATCGCACCATTACCCTAGAACGTTGGATTGAATCTATTTATAGCGAAGATCGTGGATTTCTTGAACAAACTACCCAGATAACTTCTCAGGAAAAATCCTATTTTGAAGTAGAATTTCGTATTGTACGACCTGATGGTGAAATACGTTGGATTCAAGATATCGGGCTAATCCAAAAAAATCCAGACGGAAAAATTCTACGGATGATTGGGATCAATCAAGATATTACTGAACGAAAACAATTTGAGATCCAACTCCAACAAACGAACGAAGAACTGAGACGGGCTACTCGATTAAAAGATGAATTTTTAGCCAACATGAGTCATGAACTCCGTACTCCTCTCAATGCCATCTTGGGAATGACCGAGGGGCTACAAGAACAAGTTTTCGGTAGTACTAATGAGCAACAGAATAAATCACTACAAACTATTGAAAATAGTGCCAATCATTTGCTATCGCTCATTAACGACATTCTTGATGTTGCCAAAATCGAATCGGGTCAGATTGAGTTAGACTTTGCTTCTGTCGCGATCGCGCCTTTGTGTTCTTCTAGTTTGGCCTTTATCAAACAGCAATGCTTAAAAAAACAAATTCAACTCAACACAAAAATTCCTCCCTCTCTACCTGATTTATGGCTTGATGAACGACGAATCCGACAAGTTTTGATAAATTTATTAATCAATGCCGTTAAATTTACGCCTCAAGGGGGACAGATTGAGTTAGCCGTTTCTTTAGCCTCAAAACAAAATTCATTACAAGAACAAAGTTTTTTACAAATTGCGATAACCGATACGGGTATTGGTATTGCACCCGAAAACTTAAATCGCTTATTCCGCCCCTTTGTTCAAATTGATAGTTCTCTGAACCGTCAGTATGCGGGGACGGGTTTAGGACTTGCTCTCGTTAAACAGATTGTTGAACTGCATCAGGGACGAGTTGAAGTTACTAGCGAGTTAGGCAAAGGAAGTTGTTTTCTCATTGAACTTCCTTGTCATGATTCAATAATGCCTGAGACAGAATCCATCAACAGTTCCATTATCTCTCTCAATACACCCGTATCCCCTATTGATTCGGACTCTTTTGCTTTATCGCGTTCTCCGCTCATTTTGTTAGCAGAAGATAATCCCGCTAATATCGCTACTATCACGAGTTATTTACAAGCTAAAGGCTATCAACTGATTCTGGCAAATAACGGACGAGAGGCGATCGCGCAAGTTCAGTCCCAACATCCTGACTTAATTATTATGGATATTCAAATGCCTGAAATGGATGGTCTAACCACGATACAACATATTCGACAAGATTTGCATTTAACCGAAATACCGATTATTGCTCTTACTGCTTTAGCAATGGTCGGCGATCGTGATCGCTGTTTAGCCGCAGGTGCTAATGAATACATAAGCAAGCCTGTTAAATTAAAACAACTTACTAATCTGATTCAAAATTTTTTATCAAAATAAATAATTAACACGACTTGGAAGGTTATAAAATAGGCAAAAGAAAACTCGCTTTAAATAGG
>CAYZWO010000119.1:0-12290 GCA_964482215.1 uncultured bacterium | reverse complement strand
GCTGGAAGCGGCGCTCCAGGGCCGCGTCCTTCTCTAGCGTTGGGCCAATTGTTTAACTTCATCTTGGGAAAAGTGGCTTAACTGAATGGGTAATCCCACATTAAAGGGAGACTGGTTAAGCTGAAGCGGAACATAGATTTCTGTCGAATGAACAATAACCAAGCGGAGTTTTTGCCAGAGGGGTGAAGTCTTGCTTTCTTCGTACCAGGATCGCAGTAAAGGGAGAAAATCCTTAGCAACGACGGAATGCTCGAAAATTTGGTGAGCTTCATCTAGAGCTAAAACCAGAGGAGCTTGAACGGATTTTAGTAAATAATCTTCAAAATAAGAAGTACAACTTATTTTACTACCTAAGTCTTGATCCCAATAATCGTCTAAGCAAGGTTTGAGGTGCAGTTGACGGGCAATATTCGCACAGAGCCAGCGTAAAAACTGATTAAGATCGCTCAAAATAGATTGATCAACTTGGTCTAGGTTAAGGCTGACAGTGTGGTAATTCTGGGCTTTGGCAAATTCTAAAATTCTCAGCAATAGTGAAGTTTTACCCATTTCCCTCGGTGCTTTGATGCGGATTAATGTCCCTGGTTTCTTAATTTCTTGTTTGATTTGGGCTTCGATAGGTTTGCGTTCAAGGTAAAAAGGAGAACCGAGAGGGACTGCGCCACTGGGGTAGGGGGGAGAGGAAGCGAGTTCAGTTGCAGCGTTTTCGAGGGTTTGTTTGTTTGGGGATGGTTTAGTTTCAATGTCTAGATTAGCAATTTCTTTCCAGTCGAGATTTAATTGTCTGCTGAGTTCTGTAAAGGTAACGAAATCAACAGGTTTACCCGTTAGAAAGTTACTGACAGTGGCCAACGCTAACCCCACTTCTTCGGCAAGAGCGCGTTGGCTAGGAAATCCATTTCGTTGGAGAGCAAGCTTAATTCGATTAAGTTGGGTCGGTTGAACTCTCAGCGATCGCGACATACAAAGAGCAAAGCTAAGTTTAATGTTCTTAGATTCTAAGGCAAAAGTCAGACTAAAGATAGATGCAAGTCAGAAAAAAGTCAGGCTTTCTTAGTTTTTTAGGTGGGTTGGTTGTACTCTTAGCGATTATCACCGGCTAAAAGCGCAATTTGAAATGTAACGGTTTTATACTCAGGTGAAACTCAGAGCAAAGTCAGTCATAAGTCAGAAAGAAGTCAGGTGTTTTCAGTTGTAAGGTCGGATAAAGAGGGTTGCGTTGGTCGGGGAAGCTTTATGGTTAGAGGGTTTTGGGCATTGCGGACTAAAAAAGGTTGTATATTTAACAGCTTTGTTCTCAGGTGAAAATCTGAACAAAGTCAGGTATAAGTCAGAAAGAAGTCAGGTCTGAAGTCAGTTATTGGTGGAGTTTGATAGATAGTGTCAGGTTTAAACAAGTTGAATCTGATGTTCATCAACATCCTTAAAGACAAGACGGCTGAAATTTTGCTTATGGCATTATGGCTAACTTGGAAAGTTCGGAAATGGTTTTTTGACAGTGTCTTAAGGATATAAAGACAAAAAAGGAGAAAGTCATGCCAACAGTTAAATTGACACAAGAAACTGTGTTAAAGCATTTTATGGAGCGAAATTCTAACATACCTGTAAATAGTAGCCAATGGCAACAGGCGGCTATTCAGAATCACGTAGAACGTGGAGGAACTGGAACAATGCCAACTAATACAAACACATTGTTGTTGATAGAACCTAATGTTTGGACACAGATCATTAATGGGAGCTACTTTGGTGATCATTCTCCTCCTCCTCCTAATGCACAGCTTGCGTTAACAATTGACAAGGAAGACATAGATAGAATTATTACTACACGTAAGAATGGAAGCAATTATGACGTTATCGACGATCTAGTTCCGCCTAATGTTGTTGATGCCACTTTTCTCTGTAATTATGATGCCACTAATCAAGTGTACTCCATTACACACTTCGAGGGTCTTGGTAACTAAATTGAAGCTGAAGAAAAATAAACACAATCATCATTAACATTAAGTACTTTTGGAGAAAAATCATGCCTATCGATACCACACCGTCAACCGTTGCAACATCAGCACTACAAAGCCTTCCTTTTGAATCTTTAATTGGTGGCCCATTAGACGCAGCAATAAAAGCAGAAGCAAAAGCAGCAGAAACTTCTTGGACGTTCATTGAGAAAGTTGGTTTACAGGAAGTCAATGGACAGAAAAAAGCTGTTACTGTTGACTTTATTTACAATAGTAATGGCAGAGAAGTTAAATTAATCGTCCCACTTTTAGCCATTGTTCCTATTCCTTACATTGCAGTCGACTGTATTACTATTGACTTCAAAGCTAATATTGCAGCTTCCTCATCTGTTTCCCAAGAAGATACTACTTCAGAAAACATTGATGCTGGTGGTGATGGTAGAGCTTCAATAGGATTTGGGCCTTTCTCCTTGGACGTTAATTTTCATGCTAGTTATTCCAGCAAAAAAGATTCAAAAGCTACTCAGGATTCTAAATATTCTGTTGAGTACACAATGGATGTTCATGTGGGAGCAAGCCAGGCAGATATGCCAGCAGGTTTGGCGGCTGTTCTCAACATTTTACAATCAAGTATTACTCCAACTATCCCCCATGCTAATCTTCAAGTGTCTCCTAAGAGTATAAATATTGATCCCACGAAGGAAGCTTCTTATACGATTAATATTGTTGCCTTTGATAATCGGGGTTTAAGACAATCTCGAGATCTTACTATTACACTTGATTCTGCTGCTAGTGGAATCACCATTGACACGCTCACCTCTCCTCAAATTAAAGGTACAGCATCGGCAACAACAATAACAGTGACAACCGATAAAGACGGAAGTGCGACAGTAACAATCAAAGTTCATCCACCATCGTCTAATCCTACTCAGACAATTAGCGCACAGTCACTCAATTTTAAGATTAGCGGAACTACAAATGGTGATGATGAACAGGTTCAAGAAACGGTTGTACTAAATGTTCCTCAAATTCCTGGTAACCCAGCTCCTAGCAGACCTTAATTGTATAAGGCATATTTATTAAGGGCATATTTAGCAAGCTCGATGGTAGCAGAGGAATATCTCTCTTTTCACTTTAAAAGGACTCAAAAAGTAGTTTCAGTCAACGAGAGAAGTAAACTATTAAAATTTTAACCTAATTTGATAGAAAAAGAAATATTCTAAATAAGCTCTATATCACGATTTTGAAAGATTTTCAGAATGATCGCAAATTGCTAGATATGCCTTAAATGCAAGCCAATTTAATTGACCATCTACATAATTGGAGAAGTTATGTAATGCTATTAAGCCAAATTGTAGGAACTATTTTAACCGATTTAACAGCTGCACAAGACGCTGCTAATGAGTATTCTAGTAAACTCGGTTTAAAATATAAAACTTATGCTGATCATCCCAATGCTATTAGCGATTTTTATGTTCCAAATGGTGTTCTTAAAGAAATAGAATTAAGTTTAAATTTTGTTGTTAACGAAATAAAAAGCGAAAAGGGATCTATCGATTTAGAGAATGTCACTGAATTTTTCAATACCTTTGCTCATGAATCTGTTCAGAAGGCAATTAGTAAATTAACTGAATTTATAGATCGCAGTAAAACTTTAGCAGAGAAACCAGAAACCTGGGACACAATAATAGTTAACCTCAAGTCACAAGATTTTATTCATTATTTGATAGATCAGGTGATGGGGTCACTACTAGAAAATAGGATGCGATTAATTTCTTCAGACGGAATTTTAAATCGGGACGAGTTTGTGACAGTTGTTTCTAATTTATTAAATCAGTTTCTTCTAAATAATGATGACATCAAATCTGCTTTAGGGACAGGAACTACAGCAAATGCTTCAATTAATAATAGCTTTCAACAAATGGTAAGTAAACTACATGATGAAATAATGAATGATTCTAGTACTTTACAAACAACTAATTACTCTAGATTAGATGTTTTAGTTAGCCCAGACCAACTTCGATCAATACCAACTGCTTTAATCTCTTCGATTAAAATTAAGGCAGAAATGACCAATTATCAATGGGCGATATCCAATACTTCAGAACATTTACACAAAGTTCCTTAAATTACGGCACTCTATTATGAGTAATCAACAAACTTTTGAGCTTTATGAAATATTTAGTGCTCCCTTATTAGCAACTATTAAAGCTGATTTTAAAGCTGCCAATCAATACATGAAATTTGTTCAGGAATACGGCTTTGAGTCAGTTTCGGAAGACGAAACACCGGATGTAGCAATCAATTCTACTGGAACTAAATTTGGCAGACTGCGAATGGTTCATTTTTGGTATAACCGTCGTAATTCCCAAACTGGAAAAGATGAATATGTTAATATTCAAGTCCCTGCGCTATCCTTGATTCCTTTACCCTTACTACAAGTTGATGATGCCGAATTTTATTTTAATGTTCATATCTATCCTCGTAAATCTTTCAAATCTAGTAAACCAGAGCAACCACCTTCACTACTAAGAGAAAATTCTGCTGTAACAAAACCGCCAGAAAATTCGCTTCCTCAACCTAGTTTTATGGCTACCCTGCCTCCGCTCAGTGGGCAAAAAAACGATGAAATTTTTTCGACTACAGCCAATATGAAAGTCAAAATCAAAATGAAACAGGCCGATTTGCCAACAGGAATTTCTAATTTAATGGTTATTCTTAATCAAGGTGCATCGGTTGAAAATCGAACGGTTAATGAACCTAGCAAAGAAGAAATAAATAGCTCTTAATTGATCGAATGTAGTCAAATACACGCTTTTTATGTTTAGTTTAACGTAATAAGTATAGATTTTGTAAATACTTATTCACTCTTGATTAGTATCTGCATAATTCAAACAAATTGGTTATCTTCTAACGTTTAAATGTCTTGCAACAACACACATGAGAGGAAATAAAAATGTTGGCTAATCAACAAAATCATCCATCAGGAATGCCTTGTCCAGAATGTCAATTTTTCATTCAGATATCTCTTGAAGATTTACTCTATAAACAAAGTTTTCAATGCCCAAGCTGTTTGTTAGAAATAACAATGAACCGAAGTAATTCGCAAGAAGCTTTACAGTTATTGCAAGACGTAAAAATAGCAATCGACGAAGTTAAAAAATCTCGTCAATTTAGCCTTTAATTTAGTTGTTTTAAGCTATTTTTAGGATTATTCCGAAAAAATTCGTAACTTTTTTACAAAATCCGAGGAGGAATTCAAGCTATGCAATTAGCTGATATAGTACAAAAAAACTTGACCGTAGAACTCAATTCGCTAAAAGATGATTCTGAGTTATGCCAAGATCTTCAAAGTCATTTGCACTTGGCAGGTCTGCTTCCTAATAATGATGTAGATGGTATTTATGGACCTCAAACCCAACAAGCTTTTCATCAATTTAAGCAAAATAATAGTGAATCAGAACCAGAATTGTTAGGAGCAGGAACGGCTCATCTTTTACTTGCTATCAAAGATATTCCCGATTTAATAACTAAAACACGAGCAGAATACATCTACGGCAATCGTATTTCAGATTCTGAATTATCAGATCTTAACGCTTGCCTAAAACGTTTTGAGATTAATACTCACCCCAGAATGCGACATTTTTTGAGTCAAACTGCCCATGAAAGTGGCGGATTAAAATGGTTAAAGGAATTATCATCAGGCAAAGCCTACGAAGGAAGAAGGGATCTTGGTAATATTCACCCAGGAGACGGCCCTAAATATAAGGGAGCAGGTGTGATTCAGCTAACAGGACGTAATAATTATCAAGCTTTCGCCAATTATATACATGATCCTGATGTTATGGAAGGCGTAAATTACGTTAGCACTAAGTATCCTTTTAGTAGTGCTGGTTTTTGGTGGCATAACAACAATATGAATGCCCTTTGTGATCGCGGTGCAAACGTAGAAGAAATTACCCGACGAGTTAACGGTGGACTAAATGGACTTGCAGATCGGGAAGCCTACTACGCAAAAGCTCTAAAAATATTTCCTTAATAACTGAATCCCATCAAGCAATTGGTTAATTCCCATAACCAGAGCTTGTTGATTGAAATCCACTAGACCCGTGTTTTGTGCATGGGTCTGCCTATTAATCTTTTTGCGAGAAAAACTAAAAAAACTCATTGCAAATAGAGCAAAACTTTTATGAAAAAAGAACACTTAGGAGCTTTCATTGATGCTATTTATGCCGTAGGAATTACCATGTTGGCAATGGATATCCCCAATCATCTACACCTTGAATCCGCTCAGGCAGGGGAATTATTGAAAAACTTACATTTTCAATATGGTCTTACCTTCTTCATGCTATTTAGCCTTTGGTTTCAACATCGTGGAATTAACGAACATATTTTAAAGCTGTCATTTTCCACGATATCGATTTCAACAATCATTTTGTTAATCATTCCACTGATTCCTTCTATTGTAGAATTAACTTATAAATATGGATATCAGTCAGGAAATATTTTGAATTTTAATATTTCTGAAAAAATTGATTTAATATTTATTTCTTGTATTTTGATTGTTAATTTATTACTAGACTTGCTTGCTTCTGGAATTTGTATGCCAAAAAACAATGTTATTGAATATCAACAATTTCAAAAAGCAAGAAAAAACAAACCGATTATCACAGGATTAATTGCCTTGATTTTTTTAGCAATCTTGTTTATCCCCAACGCTAACTCTAACTTACTTTGGATTGTTGTTTTCTTCCTCTTTTTTGGCTACATCGGTAAAATGAATCATTATTCTTCCCAATAGAAATCAACCCATATTTCAAACATTAAAATATCTTAAACATTGACTAAGAAATAACCGAAATGGAAAAGCCCGATTTTCAAAATATTCTCCTATATGCTCTGCGATCGCAACTTGCCTATTCCGTGAGTGAACTAGGCTGGCATATTACTAAAGTACTCCAATGGCAAACTCCTAACCTTTCTTTAAATCTACATATCCGAGATTTACCAGACACAGAAATCAACGCAATTGTAGAAGTTGATGATCAAAATAAGTCCCAGTGGATTGCAATTCGAGGAAGCTCAAATCTAAAAAATTGGGTACTTGATTTTGACTACATTGAACATCGTTTCAAATTTGAAAATACAAAAGATAATCCTTTAATTGCCAACTTTCATACAGGCTTTTATCATGGTGCAATGAGTATCTATAAAGCCATTTTGCCCGATCTTAATAAAAACTACGCAACCCATATTACTGGTCATAGTCTCGGTGGCGCGATCGCTGCTATTCTCATGATTTTTCTTGCCCATGATTATCCTATTACTCAATGTGTTACCTTTGGACAACCTAAAATTACGAACAAAATAGGAGCCAAAGAATTTGAAGGTTTACCTTTACTTAGAGTCATCAATCAACAAGATATCGTTCCCTCTTTACCACCTAGCACCTTAGTTAATACTGTAGAAGGCGGATACGAACACTTTTCACCAGAAATTATTTTGCACTTTGGAACCTACGAATATCTCTTAAAACCTCGTGAATTAAGTACCGAAGATAGCTTTTGGTTGCATCTATTAGAAACGACGTTTAAAAGTGATGTAAAAAGTCTTAATACTAATATTGATGATCATTTCCTTAGTAATTACATTCTCAATCTTTTAAGCAATATCGAAAACCCCGATTTAGATCTTCAAAAAATCTTAAAAACTAATGTAGTTTAACTCAACTTACTAGTCATATTTTCTAGAATATTTTATCAAAAGTAGCGCGATCGCGTTTCTCTGTCTTCAAAAAAACTGCTCCCATATTGCGGTAGTTTGGCATCCTAATTCTATTGAGTTAAGTTGCAATTCTGCCGCTTATATCTTTTGACATTCCTAATGTTAGAGTTAAATAAACAGTAGAAAAAAACAGCGATCGCCTGTCTTATCACTTAGATTAAAACAATGCAATACAACATAAATTCAGGTGTGTTATTTCGGTGACGCACTTCTTTCCGTAAATTTTCAATTTAGATGATGATAGTGTTTAAATTGCCAGATTGTTTTAATATGATTCTCAAGATTTTTGGAAAATGACTTTTTAGAACATCTTTTTTAATAGCAATCTCTCATTAAAGATCACCTTTTTCATCTCCCTATCTTACACAAAATTAAACCGAGATTTACTTGAATTAAATCAAGAATTTTTATAAATTAAATTTGCTTAAATTCTAATATTTTTTAAGTTAAATATTTTTAACAAAAAAAATCTTAAATTATTATAAATATTTTTTTTGGAATCAACTTTTTTTATTTTCTTTTCGTGTCTCATTATTAGTCATATTTATTACAAAAATTTAAATTACTTTCTCATTGGCTAAACTGAAAGTGTTAGCATTAAAAAATTATCGTCAATTACAATACATTTTAGAGAATTTAGTAAGTCGTTAGCTAAACTTATCAATGCCTGTCTTCAAAAAACGGAGAAATGAATTAAAACTGTGTAAAGTATATATAACCTATAAATAAGGTGTCGCAGCCTTTCCGTTTATAAAAATTGGTAGTCGAATGTCAACAACTTTAACGCAAGACCAAGTTAATCAGATTGTTTATAATCTCCATAATGATCCCTTTCAAATTTTGGGTAGCCACCCGATTGAAGTTGATGGAACCGTTAAGGAATGGGTCATCCGTGCCTACTTACCTGACGCACAAGCAGCCTGGGTAACGTTCCCGACCGAACGCAAAGAATATGCAATGCAGTCGGTTCACCATCCCCATTTTTTTGAATGCGTTGTGGATACGCCCACCCTCGTTAACTATCAATTCCGCGTCAAAGAAGGCGAACATGAACGAGTTATTTACGATCCCTATGCCTTTAGCTCCCCCAAGTTAACCGATTTTGACATTCATTTATTTGGCGAAGGCAACCATCACCGCATCTATGAAAAATTAGGTGCACATTTGATGGAGGTCGATGGAATAAAAGGGGTTTATTTTGCGGTATGGGCTCCTAATGCTCGTAACGTTTCAATTTTAGGCGATTTTAATAAATGGGATGGCCGTCTTCACCAAATGCGTAAACGCAATAACATGATTTGGGAACTCTTCATTCCCGAATTAGGCTTAGGAACGGCGTATAAATACGAAATTAAAAACTGGGAAGGACATATTTACGAAAAATCCGATCCCTATGGCTTTTATCAAGAAGTTAGACCCAAAACCGCTTCTATTGTTGCCGATTTAGATAACTATCAGTGGCATGATCAAGATTGGATTGAAAACCGTCGCCACACCGATCCCCTCCGTAAACCTATTTCGGTCTATGAATTACACATCGGTTCCTGGTTACATACCGCCATTGAAGAACCTGCTAAAGGTTTAAAAGGAGAAATTTCCCCCGTTGAAGTCTCGGAATGGAACACAGGTGCAAGATTTTTAACCTATTACGAATTAGTTGATAAATTAATTCCCTACGTTAAAGAATTAGGCTATACCCACATTGAGCTATTACCGATCGCGGAACATCCTTTTGATGGCTCCTGGGGGTATCAGGTCACGGGTTATTATGCTCCCACCTCCCGCTATGGCAGTCCTGAAGATTTGATGTATTTCATCGATCAATGTCATCTTCATGGTTTAGGGGTAATTGTCGATTGGGTTCCTGGCCATTTTCCCAAAGATGGTCACGGTTTAGCCTTTTTTGATGGCACTCATCTCTATGAACACGCCGACTCCCGTAAAGGAGAACATAAAGAATGGGGAACTTTAATTTTCAATTATGGCCGCAATGAGGTTCGCAATTTCCTTGTAGCCAATGCCCTATTCTGGTTCGACAAATATCACATTGATGGGATTCGGGTTGATGCGGTTGCTTCCATGCTTTACCTTGATTATTGCCGCAAAGATGGGGAATGGGTTGCCAATCAATATGGCGGTCGCGAAAACCTAGAAGCTGCCGATTTCCTGCGTCAGGTCAATAGTGTGTTATTCAGCTATTTTCCTGGTGTTTTAACCATTGCGGAAGAATCCACTTCTTGGCCAATGGTTTCCTGGCCAACCTATGTTGGCGGTTTAGGCTTTAACCTCAAATGGAACATGGGCTGGATGCACGATATGTTGGATTATTTCAGCATGGATCCCTGGTTCCGCCAATTTCATCAAAATAACGTCACCTTTAGTATGTGGTATCACCATAGTGAAAACTATATGCTGGCGTTATCCCACGATGAAGTGGTACATGGCAAAAGCAATATGTTGGGCAAAATGCCTGGCGACACCTGGCAGAAATTTGCGAATGTGCGCGCTTTGTTCTCCTATATGTACACCCACCCTGGCAAGAAAACCATGTTTATGAGCATGGAATTTGGGCAGTGGGGTGAATGGAACGTTTGGAGTGACTTAGAGTGGCACTTACTGCAATTTGAACCACATCAACAACTCAAAAAATTCTTTGCTGATTTAAATCATCTCTATCAAACTGAGCCTGCCCTTTACAGCAACGACTTTGAAGAAGCGGGCTTCCAATGGATTGACTGTAGTGATAATCGCCATAGCGTGGTTTCCTTTATCCGTCGCGGTAGCAATCCCAGTGATTTTGTGGTCGTTGTCTGTAACTTTACGCCCCAACCCCACAGTCACTATCGCATTGGGGTTCCCGAAGCGGGTTTCTATACGGAGTTATTTAATAGTGATGCCCGTCAATATGGTGGGGGCAATATGGGGAATCTGGGTGGTAAGTGGTCAGAAGAATGGTCTTTCCACTCGATGCCCTATTCTTTAGACCTCTGTTTACCACCGTTATCAGTCGTTATTTTTAAACTGGATCGTAGTCCTGCTCCCCAAGCCTTAGCTGGTTCCCAAGAATAACTGATTCAGAACGATTCACTTTGTTACAGTAAGTGCCCCCATTTTGGGCCCTTGGGCCTAGGATGGGAATTTTTTTCAGCGATCGCGGTTGACCTAGAATCCGATACCCAGGCTTGCCCTTTTAAGGGTATGGTAAGAAGTTGAAGGCATTGATGAGCAAGAGGATATGATGCGAGTTTTAATCATGGGGGGAACCCGTTTTATCGGCGTTTATTTAACCAAAACGTTGGTAGAACAAGGCCATGAGGTTGTGCTGTTCAATCGCGGGAAAAAGCCTAGCCCCATTGAAGGCATTCAACAAATTCACGGCGATCGCCAAGATGTAGCCCTGCTCAGGGAGAAACTAGAGAAAGAAGAATTTGATGCAGTCTATGACAATAACGGGCGCGAACTCAGCGACACTCAGCCCTTAGTTGAAATTTTTAAAGACCGCGTACAACATTTTATTTACGTCAGTTCAGCAGGGGTTTACTTAAAATCTGATCAAATGCCCCACATAGAAGGTGATTCCGTCGATCCTAAAAGCCGCCACAAGGGGAAATTTGAAACGGAGGCTTATCTAGCAGAAAGTGGTATTCCCTGGACATCGATCCGTCCTGTCTATATCTACGGCCCGCAAAATTACAATGATTTGGAAGCTTGGTTCTTTGACCGCATTGTCCGAGATCGCCCCATTCCCATCCCAGGAAACGGTATGCACTTCACCCAATTTGGTCATGTTCAAGACCTCGCCTCAGCCATGACGGCAGTGTTAGGGAATGCTCAAGCGGTGGGACAAATTTACAATATTTCTGGCGATCGCTATGTGACGTTTGATGGTTTGGCCAAAGCGGCGGCGATCGCGGCTGGTAAATCTCCTGATGACTTAAAGTTAGTTCATTACAATCCCAAAGACTTTGATTTTGGTAAGAAAAAAGCCTTTCCCCTACGAGTCCAACACTTCTTTGCCGATATCCATAAAGCCAAAACCGAACTTAATTGGCAACCCGAATATGATCTCATTTCAGGCTTAAAGGATTCCTTGGAAAATGATTACTTAGCTAGTGGCCGCCAACATCAAGACATTGACTTTTCAACGGATGATCAAATTTTAACCACTCAGTAATTACTAAAGAATCAAAACCCTCTTTTTTCGATATTAGCTTCAAGCTTCAAGTCATGATTCCCACGTTTCGCTTCTATCTATTGCTACTTCTCGGTGGCGCGATCGCGGTCTTACTGGCGATGAGTTTCTCCCAGACTTTTGCTGTAGGCGTTTTGGGAGTTTATGATCTGGGTTTGTTAATTGTGGCTTTTATCGATGCTTATCGGGTGAAATCCCATCGAGTCGAAGTGAGTCGGAAGCCTTTAGCCCGCTTATCCATTGGTCAAGATAACCCCGTCGAATTAGAGATTAAAACCCAGCAACAGTCAGCCCAGATCTGGTTAAAAGACGACTATCCTTCCGAATTTTCTACCTCTACTACGGATTTAAAAGCCAAT
>CAYZWO010000118.1:0-12598 GCA_964482215.1 uncultured bacterium | reverse complement strand
TTTCCTTTCATTTTGGACGCTTTATCTGCACTTAATTCTTTTTAATTTGGTATGACATTCCGTTCCGGTGGCGTGACCTTCCGCGCTATAGAGCAATTCCCGCTCTAATAGTGTATTAATTAACATCGATTTTCCTGCACTAAACGCCCCTGCAAAAACAATTTCAAACCGATGGGATATAGCTTTTTTGAGGGAAGCTTCAATTTTGCTGGTATTGAATTGGGCACGTAGCGTTGGTTCTTGGTTGAGTAAATCTAATAACTGATTGACGTGATCTCGTAAATTAGAACATTGTGGAGGTAACTGAGCCATAAATAACTCCTAAAAACAGCAGAACTCATTGGCCAATATTCCCTAAAGTCTTGAAAAAATAACTATCGCAAAAGCAAAATTCTTTCTAAAAGCCTTAAATTATTCTAAAAATTAGACTCAAAAATTCTTTACACAAATGACAAAACTCAGATTCCCCCGTTATTTCAACGCAGAAAGCTGAGCTTGGGCTTTTTGTAAGGATTCTTCCCATTCTCGCGTTGGATCACTATCAGCCACAATCCCCGCCCCGACTTGACCAACTACTAATCCTGAAGCAGTAAACAATAACGTCCGAATTAAAATATTTAAATCTAAATTTCCTCGTTGGTCTAAATAACCGCAAGAACCGTAAAATAAACTGCGACGAACAGGCTCTAGGGTTTCAATAATTTCCATGCACCGCACTTTCGGGCAACCTGTAATCGTTCCCCCTGGAAATAACGCACGGATTAAATCGACAGCATTAAAATTAGGTTTTAACATTCCGCTTACATTACTGACTAAATGAATGACATGGCTATACCGTTCAATGGTTAGTAATTCATCAACTTTGACGCTGCCCCATTCACACACTCGCCCTAAATCATTCCGTTCTAAATCCACTAACATAATGTGTTCGGCTTGCTCTTTCAGGTTGCTTTTTAGCTCCTGTTGTAAGCGCATTTCCTCTTCTGCCGATAAACCTCTGGGTCGGGTTCCTGCAATGGGTCGGGTTTTGGCTTGTCTGCCTTCTAGTTGTACTAAGCGTTCCGGAGAACAACTGACCACTGACCCCCAAGGCGATCGCCAATAACTCGCAAAGGGTGAAGGATTAATTTTTTGTAACTTGCGATAAACTGACCAACTGGATAGGGAGGATAGGGCTTGAAAACGTAGAGATAAATTCGCTTGAAAAATATCGCCCTGCTGGATGTGGTATTGAGCTTGAGTCACCATTGCTTCATATTGGGCTTGGGTCGTTTCAAAGCTCAGAGCTAAAGGAGAGTTAGGGGTTAACAAATTTTCCAACGGGGGAGATTGCCCTAAGCGTTTTTCCAGTACATCCAAATTGTCAGGGTCACTGGCGGCTAACCAAAGGGTTTGTGATTGATGATCGAGGAGGGCAAAATTTTCGGGTTCGTACCAGTAGGCGACAGGAAACGGTAAGCTATCGTTTTTTAAATAGGGTAACTGTTCAATTTCCCAAGCGACATCGTAGCCAAGCCATCCTAACCACCCCCCTTGAAAGGGTAAGTCGTCGGGTAAATTTTCTTGATTTGGTTTTTCACGGTTCAATAAATTCTGTAAAAACGGAAAAATCGTCCCTAGTTTAGGTGTCCATAACTGTAATTGATCTGCGACGTGTCGAGGTTTACCCGCACAGAGGGAATAACGGGAAAGATAGGGATAATCGGGCGGTGTAGGATAGGGACTTTCTAATAAAGTTGCAATGTCATCTTGACTAAATAAATACTCGAAGATGTCTGCACCTGTGCGTTCTTTCAAAGGCAGCGATCGCCAATACCAAGGGGCTAATGGGGGCAAAGTAGAAAGTTGCTTCACGACGACATTCCACCAATGAGAACTCTAGCGATCCAAAACGGAATCAGACACAAAAGCGCAACCCAATCCCAATGCACTAAGCGTAATCGATGCCATTCCACTCGATGTTGTTCAGGGGTGGTAAATCCTCGCACTTCCATTGCGATCGCGATCTGTTCAGCCCGCATCAATAAATTTTCCAGTAACCGTTCAACAATTAATAACCAAATTTGTGAACTCTTTTTCATGCCCAACTTTTTCCAGTTAATGGCTCTAGTACGGATAGAACGGGCGAGGTTTTGAATTTCTTCTAACACTAAAGGAATAAAACGCAGCGAAAGGGTTAAGGTTAACGTGATTTCTGTAATGGGTAAGTGAAAACGACGCAAAGGGGCTAATAAATCTTCTAACCCTGCGGTAATTTCTTCTGGGGCAGTAGTGAGCAAATAAAGATTAGTGCTGTAAATCAACGTAAAAATTAAGGTACTGACCCGAATCCCCAATTCCAGCGATCGCCGCGTCACAAATAAGCGACCTTTATCCAATAAGACGTAATTATAGTCAGAAGGTTGGGGTAAATTGAGGGATTCAGCAGGGAGACGAGGTTGAGACGTGACTGCTAAACCGTCAGGGGTTAAAGTCGTAATAACAAAGATCAACAAACAAAGCGTTAAGAGCCAGCCCATTTGCTGTCGCCAGACTCGGAGGGGAATATTAGCTAATAGGGTCAATAACATCAGAAATCCTGCAATTCCTAATCGCCAAGCAGGACTGGCCAACAAGGGAGCCACTAAAAAGGTCATTAACCAGGCGAACTTTACTCTGGGATCTAAGCGATGTAGCCAAGTGACTGGTTTTTCTAAATAGAGTCCGATGGGTAGCGATCGCAATAAATCCATAAACTAGGGCCGATTCAAAAAAGTATCCCCATTCAGGGACTCCAATACATTATAAGTTTCTGACTACAATAAAGTGAGTAGTTGATAATTGACAATTGATAATTAATAGTTAGTCAATCGTTGACTATGCGATGATAGTGCAAAAGCTCCGATTATTCCCTTGACTCAATCCCCTGCTTCCCAAGAAACCCATCTCAAACAAGCCCAAACCAGTATTCAACAAGCCGTTAACTGGTATGCCAGTGTGCGTCGTCATTGGAACTATCCCCCTAATGCCCAACTGCAAGCCGCAGTCCGTCAAGATTTAAACACCCTCAAAGCCGCGCTAGAAAAAATCGAACAGCAGGTCATTCGGATTGCAACGTTTGGACTGGTCAGTCGGGGAAAATCGGCAGTTGTTAATGCCTTAATGGGTAAAAAAGTGTTAGAAACAGGGCCGTTGCATGGCGTTACCCAATATCCAAAATCCATTCGTTGGACAGCTAACGATAAGATTCAGATTGAATTGATCGACACGCCTGGCTTGGATGAGATTGCAGGGGAAGCGAGAGCAACGATGGCCAAAGATGTGGCCCGCCAAGCGGATTTAATTTTGTTTATTGTGGCAGGTGATATTACCCGCACCGAATACCAGGCCCTGTGTGAACTGAAGCAAAGCCATAAGCCTTTAATTCTGGTTTTCAATAAAATTGATCTCTATCCTGAACAAGACCAAAAGACTATTTATCAACAGTTACAGCAACTCGGTAAGAGCGATCGCGGACTGCCCATTTTATCTGCTGATGATATTGTCTGTGTCGCAGCCGAACCCCAAACGATACCTGTGCGCGTGGAATTGAATGATGGCACTGTACAAGAAGAATGGGAACAGCCAGAACCGCAAATTGAAGCATTACGGCAAAAAATCCTGACGATTTTGAACAAAGAAGGTCGTTCTTTATTGGCAATTAATGCTCTCTTTCAAGTTAAAGAAGCGGAAGAAAATATTGCCCGTAAAACCGTCACCATTCGCCAAGAAGAAGCCGATGCCATTATCTGGAAATATGCCCAATATAAAGCGTTGGCTGTAGCAGTTAATCCCATTGCTCTGTTTGACATTGTGGGGGGATTAGTTGCCGATCTCTTTCTCATTCGCTCCTTAGCACGGCTCTACGGTTTACCCATTACCAGTTATGAAGCGGGCAAACTCTGGCAAAAAATTCTAGTCAGTTCGGGTGGTTTATTACTGAGCGAGTTGGGCAGTAGTTTAATTTTAGGTTTTGGGAAAACAGCCGCAGTCGCAGGCAGTATATTTGAAAGTCCAGGCGCATTAACGACCTATGCCAGTACCGCATTTTTACAAGGTGGGGTTGCAGGTTATACCGCTTATCTTGTGGGGAAAGCAGCAAAGGAATATTTGGAAAATGGTTGCAGTTGGGGGCCGTGGGGAGCCAGTACGGTAATCAATGGCATTTTGAGTCAAGTAGACGGCAGTACCTTTATTTACCGTTTATTTCAGGATGATCAACTTGAATCTCTCCAGCGTTAAGGTCTAAGGTTGGCAGTGGGCTTACGCCTGTTGAGGATGGTTGCAAATTATCTAAAATATCTTTAACTAAAATTTCTCTAAAAATCACTCGTCCCACAACGCTGAGGGGATAGGCCAAAAATAATCCTAAAAATCCAAATAAGTTGGCAAAAAATAGTTGGGCTAATAAAGTTATTCCAGGTAATACATGGGTTGATTTACCCATGATTTTTGGAGTGATAATTTGAATTTCTAATTGTTGAATAATTAAATATAAAATCAAAACGGCAAGAGATTTCCAAGGGCTTTCTAATAACGCGATCGCCATCGGGGGAATGACAGCTAATAAGGGGCCAATGTAGGGAATAAAGGCTAATAAACCTGCTAAGAGAGCTTGAGCTAGGGGAACAGGAATACCAAGCGCGAGTAGACCAATAAAACTACAAATGGCGATGATTCCCATTGTTAATAAGCTACCGACCAACCAATTTTCCATCGATTCTTCACAGAGCGAGAGAACCTGATCAATGCGCGATCGATAAAAAGCCGGAAAAAGTCGAATAAATCCTTGCCGATAGGATTGGGGATCAGCTAATAACATTAAGCTTAAAGCTAATAGTAGTAATAAGCTGAGAGGTAGACCCAATGTACTATAAAAGATATTTAGACCTTGACCTGCAATTTGACTAATAACAGGCTGTAATTGTTGGGTTAATTGTTGTAAATTGGGTAGGGCATGAATCAGTTGGGGATCAACTTGAGAAGCTAAACTTTTTAACCAAATAATAAGGCGATTAATCCCTTGAGGTAAAAGGGTTAATAACTCTTGAAACTGAGGAATAAAAGGCGGAATAATTAGCCAACCGAATAGCCCTAAAACAAGAATTAATAGACTCACTGAAAGCGCGATCGCGTAACTCCGTTTAAGGTTTTTGGATTGGAACCAATTGGCTAAATGGTTTAAGCTATTCGCTACCACAATAGCTGCAAAAATTAACAGCAATAATTGTCGAATCTGCCATAAAACAGCCAGACACAGAATTAAGCTAATAAATCCCAGCCATTGGGCAAAATTCAATTGCTCATCTCCCCAATCATTAATTGTTTCTATCTTAACCCCCACTAGATTTGAGAGAAGCTCGCCAGAGTAAAAGCGCGATCGCGACCGGCGGTAAACTAATGCCAATTAAAGCGTTAATCGTAGTCGGTTGCAGAGCTAAGAAAGGGCCGACATATTTAAGGATGAGGGAAAGCACTAAGGATAAACCAAAGACTTTAACGATTAAGCCAATAGAATCTTGCATTGCCTAAGTTAACCCTTCAAATAACAATTTTACTTAACCCTGTCCCCTTAAACGGCGGCTAACAAAGAATCAACCCCTTTAATCGCGAAAATTTTCTCCATGACTTCTTCCACAACTTTATCGGGAGTAGATGCACCAGAGGTTACACCGACCACAATTGGGCCATCAGGTAACCAATTTTCTGCGACTTCTAGATCTTTATTTAAAGGTTTGTGTTCAACGCGATTACCAGGGCCAATACGGCTTGCACTATCGATATGATAGGAAGGAATATTGTATTCTACGGAAATTTCCTGTAAATGGGTCGTATTAGAAGAATTATAGCCCCCAATCACTACCATTAAGGTTAAATCTTCTTTTACCAAGTCAAACATCGCATCCTGGCGTTCCTGAGTCGCATCACAGATGGTATTGAAACTCATGAAATGCTCATTTAATTCGGCGGGCCCATACTTTTTGAGCATGGTTTTTTCAAATAATTTACCAATCTGCTCAGTTTCACTCTTGAGCATAGTAGTTTGGTTGGCAATTCCAATAGAAATTAAATCTCGGTCAGGATCAAAGCCTTCTGAGTAGGCATTTTTAAATTTTGTTAGAAACTCTTCCTTGTTACCGCCATTGAGAATGTAATCGCCCACGTAATTTGCCTGATCTAAATTCAAAACCACTAAATAGGTTCCTGCAAAAGAACTGGTCGCAATCGTTTCTTCGTGATTATATTTACCGTGAATAATGGAGGTATAGCTTCTTTTTTTATGTTTTTCGACAGAATTCCAAACCTTAGAAACCCAAGGACAGGTCGTATCGACAATGGTGCAGCCTTTATCGTTGAGTAACTGCATTTCAGTCACACTTGCCCCAAATGCGGGCAGAATGACCACATCCCCTTTTTCTACTTGACTAAAATCCTTTTCTCCCTGGGGTGCAGGGATGAATCCGACTTCCATTTCCCGTAATCGTTGATTAACCGAAGGATTATGGATGATTTCGTTGGTAATCCAAATGCGTTCTGTGGGGAAATGCTGGCGGGTTTCGTAGGCCATGGCAACGGCTCGTTCTACTCCCCAACAAAATCCAAAGGCTTCAGCTAAGCGAATCGTGACATTCCCCCGTTGCAGTCGGTAATTATTTTGTCGGATTTCTTGAATGAGTTGGCTTTGATACTCAGTATTCATTACCCCCATGACTTCTTCTGCATGGCCAAATCCTTTACGGTGATAGTTTTCTGAGTGTTGCAGCGATCGCTTAAATGCTTTGGTATCCATAGGAGTTTTGATGACTTGTCTCTCAAACTCTAACTATTGTAGAAGGTTTATGTCCAAGGCGTTAAGTCAGCGAAAATGTTTTGCTACAAATACACTTCAGGCGATCACCAGTGGAATTCTCTATTCTTTCAGTAGCAAAGTCTTTCCAGCTTTATCAACAATTAGTTACGGCAATTTCCGAAAAGTCCAACTATTTTAATGGGAGATGATGGGAAAACTCTATTTTGCGATGTCCATACAATTGATCCCGATCACGCTTTTTCTTTGAAATATGATCCTGATTTAATCTTTTTGGGAATGCGATCGCAAACCATTCAATTCTCGTAATCAAAAGCATTGATAAATTTAATAATGCCTAGACATCTAATGACTTTATTCTAAAAAACTTGGAAACAAAACTTTAAACATTGAAATTTGTTGTGCTCGTCGAGTAATTATTTGATTTTTTTAATTATACTTATTTTATGCGTAATATGCGTAAGTATAACCATTATAAATTCTAAAATCCTTGTATAAAAAGAATTTGGACACAACGCAAGCCTTGTAAAAACTTGCTTGATTAAAGAATGGCTTGTAAAAACTTAATTAATCTTTACTCTGATTAACACCTTGTTGTTGAAGTGAATAATAATGATCAATAATTCATTTATAGTCTTTTTAGATTACGACTTTTAGTAAAGCCATTTGACTTTAAAAAAACTTTAAACTGATTTTGATATTGCTTGATTTGCTTGCTCCATAATATTTAAGACCAGATGATCTTTTTTAAAGGCATTTTAAAGTCAAAAAGCTTGACAAATAAGGATTTTTTTTAATATTATTCAAACATGGAGTGGGGTAGTAAAAGCAGCATCGCTCAAAACTGTCCCCTGCAATAACTTAAGCAGACGACCAAAATTGACTTGGTACGCTTTATCAAAAAGGATTTTAAAATTTCAATGCTTAAACCGTCGTCAACAACAAAAACTCTTGCAACTGGCTTAGGTGCTGTCGCCCTCTCCTTTGGTGGTTTAGCTCTAAGCGCGGATAACGCCCAAGCTGCATCGTTGGTTACTAAAACTTATACTGTTTCGTTTGGAAGGGAATCTGTACCCATTTCCCTAACTCCTTCTGATTTTAGCCCTTTTCTACCAAAGTTTAGTGGTGGAAATCTTAAAAAAATTGACATTTCCCTTAGTAGTATTTCTTATGGCTCGGCAAAGATTAGCAATAACACGCCCAATCCGCCCGCATATATATCATTGTCTACTGGTACTAATGGACAGATTTTGAGTGGTGGCACCACCGGATTCTATGCTATTGCTCCTCTGTATAATGCTAATGGTTTGGTTTCTAATCAGGTGAGAGCAAGAAGAGCGAATTTTAACAATAATGTTTTTACTGGCTATGCTGACGAAACAACTCTCTCTCTCAGAACAAATGTCAGCGCGAGCAGTTTACTTACTAATAGTGCTAAATATAACTCCTTCGCAGCGGCAAACACTTTTACTTATCAAATAGCTGTCGATTCAATTAGTGTTGCTCAGTTTCAAACTTTGTATGATACGATTACCCCACTTTTGGCTCCTAGTAGCCTTGATGGAGTATTTGGGAATCGGCCTAGTAATCTCTCTTTCAGTTCTTTTAACCCTGCTGTTCTTACTTATAAAAATTTTGATGAGATAGCGAAACCAGGTAGTACCCAAAAAACACTCAATCCAGGGGAGTTAGGCTTCGATAATTTTATAGGAACTGGGCCTCTGAATTTAGAATTTACAGTTTCCGCTGGATTTGACCTCTCAAAACCAAACATCAATGCTGTTAGTACCTCTGAGGCTTCAGGTGAGGCTACTATAGCATATACCTACGCAGTCCCTGAACCTTTGACCATGTTAGGTGCTGCAACTGCGGTTAGTTTTGGTGCTGCCTTCAAGCGTCGTGCTTTGAAAAACAGTAAAAAAGATTAATTTCAAACTTAATTGAATAACTTAAAACAGAGGGTTAAATTTTTAGCCTTCTGTTTTTGATGTTATAGATACAATTTGATGAACTGATGAACTTTGGATACAGCCAGACCTATGATTAACGGTTAACGCCCTATACCAACGGTTCAGTCATTCCCAAAGAACTCTCCGTGATAAATCTTTTTTAGTTTTAGCTCTGTGGGACAGGTTGATTGTTTAGTAACTGGAGATCGCGCTTTATTAAATCGTGTAGACTATTGTACTTGTGTACTTGCCCAATTAACAGCCGAAGCACTTTTCAAGGTAGTTGAATTTTGAGTTAAAAATGGGTGATCGCGTGTTGGTGTTTAAAGAAAAAGTAATACACAGAAAAAAGCGACCGTCTTTTTAAAAAGCGATCGCTGAATTTAAGGAGATTAAAAATAAGACGATTAACGAGTCACACCCAAGGTTGAAACAAGTTCAGGTTGAGCAATACTTGGAGCCGATAATACCTCTGCATAAATCTTGGGATTAGATTCGGCAATTTGGGTATAGGACTGACGGAGTTGGCTATTTACCGCAACCGTGGTGACATCATACAGTTGAGTCGCTAACTTGGGATATAAGCCAATCGCGATAATCGGCAGAATAAAGCAAGCGGCGATAAAGACCTCTCTGGGACGCGCATCATCATAATTGGCATCCATTGGCAGAACACAATTGGTTCCGTAACAAACGGCTGCTTGTTGCCCTGCGCCATCTTCGCTTTTTCCATCTAAATTGCAAGTGGGGAAAGCGTCGGTTCCGTAGAACAATTGACGAAGCATCGAGAGCAGATAAATGGGGGTTAAGACCAAACCAACTGCTGCTAAGAACACAGTTCCGGTGCGGAAAACGCTGCTGTAAACATCACTACTGGTTACTCCAACAAAGACCGCCAATTCACTGGCAAAGCCACTCATGCCCGGTAGTGCCAAAGAAGCCATTGCGCCGATAGTGAAGAGAGCAAACACGGTGGGCATTACTTTTCCGATATTGCCCATTTCAGATAAGTTCAAAGTATGGGTGCGGTCGTAGGTAACACCTGCTAAGAAGAAGAGAACCGCCGCAATTAAACCGTGAGAAATCATCTGTAACATCGCTCCACTAATACCCAAGTCAGTGAAGGAAGCAATCCCTAAGAGGACAAAACCCATGTGAGAAACAGAAGAATAAGCAAGACGACGTTTCATGTTCGTCTGAGCAAAGGAGTTGAACGCACCGTAAACAATATTGACAACCCCTAAGATTGCCAAGATAGGCGCAAAGTAAACATGGGCATGGTCAAAGATACCGAGGTTAAGACGGATTAAACCGTAGCCACCCATTTTTAAAAGAACCCCTGCCAAAATCATGGAAACCGGAGCAGAGGCTTCACCGTGAGCATCAGGTAACCAAGTATGGAGAGGGAAAACGGCTAGTTTGACACCGAAAGTAATTAAAAGTCCAGCGTAAAGGAGTAATTCTAAAGCTAATGGATAATCTTTTAAACCTAACTCGACCATATCAAAGGTCATATTGTCGCCAGTCAAAGCCATCGCTAAGCCAGCAATTAAGATAAAAATAGAAGCGGCGGCAGTGTAGAGCAAAAACTTCATTGCAGCGTACTGACGTTTTTTTCCGCCCCAAATAGAGACTAATAAATATACGGGAACCAATTCGATTTCCCACATGATAAATAGAAGTAAGATATCTTGGGCAACGAAAACCCCAATTTGCGCCGAATACAGCACAAGCATTAAGAAATAAAAAAGGCGGGGCTTATGATTAACTTGCCACGCCGCAAAGATTGAAAGAGTTGTTACTAGCCCTGCTAACAAAACAAGCGGCATTGAAATTCCATCAACAGATACCGCCCAACTTAGCCCAAATTGCGGAATCCAATCATATTTTTCAACCATTTGGAAGCTCGATTGAGTAGGATCGTAGTTTTTCCAAAAGGCGTAACACATTAAGATAAAATCTGTGAGTCCGACCCCAAGGGCATACCAACGGACTTGTTTACCATCTTTATCTGGAAGTACTGGGATGAGTAACGCAGCGATGAGTGGGAAAAGAATGATCGCCGTAAGCCAAGGAAATTGAGTGATCATTATATCAATAAGAATAAATACCTATTTCGTGGATGCTCATCATTATATTAAAGTTTGTAAACTTTTGTGAATAATTCTTTTCTACTCTGGATTGACTTAGAATAGACAATCTCTATCCATTGAGGGATTTCTAGGATACGCCTCTTGTTCAGTCTGAAAAATCAATGGATGTTTGTTTATTGATAAAAGTAGCGATCGCGACTGAGCATCAACCGACTCTAACAACAGATAATTAAGGTGAATTTTTTGCCCAAGAATACTTATCCTTATCTCTTGCATCAAAAGAAGTGAGCAGAGACAATGACATTTAGCTAATTCTTATTTATTCTAAAAACCCTTGTGATCGCAATTTATCCTGGTAGCTTTGATCCTATTACACTCGGTCATCTTGACATTATTGAACGAGGGGCTAAACTGTTTGAAACTGTTATTGTGGCTGTCCTTTGCAATCCTAGTAAAACGCCGTTTTTTTCCGTCGAGAAACGTATCGAACAAATTCAACATTGTACAGAACACTTAAGTAACGTTGAGGTCGATAGTTTTTCAGGATTAACGGTAGAATATGCAAAATCTCGTCAAGCCAGTGTCTTACTTCGCGGATTACGAGTTCTATCAGATTTTGAAAAAGAATTGCAGATGGCCCATACTAACAAAACCCTATGGGAAGGTATCGAGACAGTTTTTTTAGCGACTACTAAAGAATATAGCTTTTTAAGTAGTAGTATTGTCAAAGAAATTGCTCAATTTGGGGGAGCGATTGATCATCTAGTTCCCAAAAATATCGCCGAGGATATCCGTCTCTATTACTGTTAGAGTATTAAAGTTAAAACGAGCCTATAACATCTATTTATTGATTACTAGCTATGACACGCCGAGAGAATCTTCCTGATGCCGTCCAACCCAATACGATGATTCGCAGTCGGGTTGTCGATTTTGATATTCAACAAGAATTAGCGGAATTACAAGAGTTAATCTATGAGAGTTTTCATATTCCGTTAAGCAGTTGGACGGTGGTGGATGAAGGTAAGCTACTCGATCAAATTGAACTAATTAGTGAAAATCTGCCCGAAGCAATCCAAAAAGCCTTGGCCGTATTAGAACGAGAAGAAACGATTATTACAGAAGCCGAAGCTTATGCCCAACGGATTGTTCAATCGGCTCATCAACAGGCGGCGGATATTTTAGAGCAGTCGGGAATTATTCAACAGGCAGAACAACAAGCTCAACAAATTCGTTTTCAGGTGCAACAGGAAGCTGAAGCTTTGCAACGACAAACCATGAGTGAATTAGAGCAAATTCGGCAAGTAACAACCCAAGAAGTTCAACAATATCGTCAACAAACGGTGCGGGAGTGCCAAGAAATTCAACGGGATGCAGATAAATATGCAGATGCGGTTCTCAGTCGCCTAGAACGGGATCTAGGTGAGATGATGCGGATTGTGAACAACGGTCGGCAACGGCTGTATGAAAATGCTCCCAGTGCGAATACACCTGCTCAACCCGCGATCGCGCCCCAACCACCAACCCAGCCCAATTCGGGAATGACCAGACTACCAGAACGGTCTGATCGTCCTCGTAAACGCACTCGTTAAAGTGTGCTTTCAGTTTTCGGTCTGATGCTTGAGATTAATTAATCAGAGGGATTGAAAGTAACAATTTTTTAGTAAAAATTAAGGTTGTCCTCAATGGGGTGATAGCTGTGGATTTTGCTTGAGAAAATGTTTGAGCGATCG
>CAYZWO010000117.1:10216-12692 GCA_964482215.1 uncultured bacterium | reverse complement strand
GATTATCGGCATAGTGCTTATTCTGCTAGGGCTAGGTGGTGTGCTGTTTCAATCTGCCAAACAAACTCAACCCAATCCTTCCCAACCCCAAAAACAATCTTTAATCTTGGATAAAACTTGACAAATGCCTGAATTTTCTCGAAATCTTGCGATTATTATCGGCATCAATAACTATAGTCAAGGAATTCCCCCTCTCCAAACGGCAGTTAATGATGCTCAGGCTTTAGCGCGTCTTTTGCAAGAACAGCATGGCTACGAGGTTCAACTATTGCTCAATGAACAGGCGAACCGTATCGCGCTTTATGAATTGTTGGATCAAAATTTACCGAAATTAGTGAATCCCAATGTGCGGCTATTATTTTATTTCGCAGGTCACGGCATTGCCTTAAATGGAGAAGAGGGGCCAGAAGGGTATTTAATTCCGCAGGATGCCAAATTAGGGGAAACCAGCAGTTATTTTCCCATGACTTATTTGCAAACTGCCTTAAATAATCTTCCCTGTCGTCATTTTTTCGGGATTTTAGACTGTTGTTTTGCGGGCGCTTTTCGCTGGTCAGGCACACGAGATCTCGTTGCTATTCCTGAAGTCATTCATCAGGAGCATTATGAGCATTTTCTCACTGAACCCGCTTGGCAAGTTTTGACCTCGGCCGCCTCTGATCAAAAAGCTCTTGATGTTTCGCCCTTTCAAAGCGATCGCGCTGTAGTTGGTCAGAATTCTCCCTTTGCGACCGCCTTGTTAGAAGCCTTAAGAGGAAACGCTGATATTTATCCGCCTGCCAAACCAGGGAAAGAATCGGGTAATGGCATGATTACCGCTACCGAACTCTATCTCTATCTCCGCGATCGCCTAGAAGCCTTAGTAGCCAACAGTAGTTTTCAACAAACCCCTGGACTCTGGCCCTTAAGAAAACACGACAAAGGGGAATATATTTTCCTCAATCCGCAACGAAATCTAGCCCTGTCTCCTGCTCCTGTATTGGATGAGTCCCACAATCCCTATCGCGGTTTACAGTCTTTTGAAGAAGAACATAGTCATTTATTTTTTGGACGAAAAGCCTTAATTAAAAAGTTAGCAAACTTTGTTGAGCAAAATCCTTTTACGATTGTGTTAGGCGTTTCAGGACGGGGAAAATCCAGTTTAGTTAAAGCAGGTTTGGTTCCCTATTTAAAAAAACAAAATTCTAAAAAATGGGAAATTCTTAAACCCTTCCGCTTAGGAGATTCTCCCTTAAAAACCCTAAATAATGAACTCACGTTTGAAAAGCTTAATTGTAATGTTGACGAGTCTAATATAGAATCTTTACCCCTAGATAATCTATCTTCTCTCGATTCAAATTTATTAGTAACTCGTGGTTTAGTACAAGAATTTTTTCAATCTGAAAGCTTAATAATCTCATCTCAAACTGAAAATTTAGATCCAATTATTTCTGAGAAAGTTCCTGATCATTTAGCTCCCAGTTTTATCCTGAATTTAAACCAATGGTGTCAACAAAATCCCCATAAAAAACTACTAATTATTGTCGATCAATTTGAAGAATTAATTACCCTCTGTAGTGATGAAAAACATCGAGAAACGGTTTTAAAGTTTTTGGAACAGGCGATCGCGGCCCATCCTCAACAAATACGATTAGTTGTGACCTTGCGGTCTGATTTTGAACCCCAATTTCAAGATACTCAATTAAAAAATTGTTGGACAAAGGCCCGTTTTGTCATTCCTGCCATGACCCGTCCCGAACTGCGAGAAGCCATCGAAGAACCCGCGATCGCCAGAGTCTTATATTTTCAATCTTTTGACCCAAAACATCCCTTAGTTGATCAATTGATTGATGAGGTAGCAGATATGCCAGGGGCTTTACCCTTACTCTCTTTTACTTTAAGTGAACTGTATTTAAAGTACCTAAAACGTCAACACCAAGCCCAACTGCGAGGGGAAATTCTAGAGCGTGCTATTACGGAAGCCGATTATCGGGAACTAGGAGGTGTAGTCCGCAGCTTAACCCAACGGGCGGATCGGGAATATGAGGGCTTAGTCGCGGAAAATTCTGACTATGAAATGGCTATTCGTCATTGCTTTCTGCGACTGGTCAGTGTTGGTCAAGGAGAATCGACGCGACGACGGGTTCCCCTATCGGAATTACAATATCCCACCCATCGACAACACCTAATTCAACAAGTGATTCATCGTTATTCAAAAGCCCGTTTGCTCATTGAAGGTCAAGACAGCGAAGGGAATCCCTATGTGGAAGTTGCCCATGATGCCCTGATTCAAGGTTGGCCCAAATTACTCACCTGGCGACAACAGGATCTCGGAATGCTAGTTTTACAACGACGCTTAACTCCCGCCGCAATCGCCTGGCAGCAAAAGAAACAGCAAAAAGAAAAAAATTCGGATAAATTTCTTTGGCATAATGAACCGAGCCTTAAAATTCTAGGAACGGTTTTAAACTCAACGGATAATTGGTTCAATCAAATT
>CAYZWO010000117.1:0-10198 GCA_964482215.1 uncultured bacterium | reverse complement strand
AAAAGAAATCAGACGATTTTATTACGCTGGATACTAGCAGGCGGAATTTTAGCGGGTTCTTTGGTTTTTAGTACTGTTTTATGGAACACAAACCGTCAATCTCAAGCCCATTTAGCCAATGCGTTAGGGCAACAAGCCGCCTCTTTATTCGACAATAACCGAGAATTACCCGCTTTACTTAAAGGCATCGAAGCAGGCAATATTTTAAGCAAAGAAAAACTCAGCAATTCTTCCGTTTTACAAACCCTACAAACCATCACCACTTTTATCAAAATTAAAAATCGTTTAGCTGCTCATCAAGATGGCGTTATCGCAGTCAGTTGGAGTCCCGATGGGCAATTAATTGCTTCCGCTAGTCAAGACGAAACCATTATTCTTTGGAATAAAACGGGAAAACAGCTTAAAACCCTCAAAGGACATCTAGGGGCAGTGAATAGCGTCGTCTGGAGTCCCAATGGCGAGTGGTTAGTGTCTGGTGGGTCGGATGGCACACTGAAACTCTGGAATCGAGAGGGTAAATTATTGAAAACGCTCAGAAGCCATCAGGATAAAGTATTAAGTGTTGCCTGGAGTCCCAATGGTCAGCAAATTATTTCGGGTAGTCATGACCATACCATTAAGCTGTGGAGTCTACAGGGCAAGTTACTGCAAACCTTCCAAGGTCATCAAGATAGCGTCAATAGCGTTGCCTGGAGTTCTGCTGTTAATGGCGCGAGTATTATTGCATCGGCCAGCAGCGATCGCACCGTTAGACTATGGACACCTCAGGGTAAACTCCTCAAAATTCTTAAAAACCACAAAGATAAAGTTAATGTCGTTACTTTTAGCCCTGATGGAAAATCCTTAGCATCAGGTGGAGAAGATCAAAATATTATCCTTTGGAACCGCGCAGGAGAACCTTTACGAATCATTGTTGGGAGTAATAATTCCATTTGGGCATTAGCTTTTAGTCCTGATAGCAATACGTTGGTTTCAGCAACCAATGATCAAAGTATCCAACGTTGGAGTGTCAATGGTCATTTGCTTGATATTTATCAGGGCCATACAGGAGAAGTCAACGGCATTAGCTTTAGTCCCGATGGTCATTTTTTAGTGTCTGCGGGGTGGGATCAATACGTCAGAATTTGGCAGGTTTACGGCCAATCCATCAATATTCTTAACGGACACACACAGGAAATTAATCGGGTTGTTTTTAGCCCTGATGGAAAAATATTAGCCTCTGGTAGCCGTGATAGCATGATTAAATTGTGGACACCTCAAGGAAAATTACTGCGTACTATTGCAGGACAAAGTGGCGTTGTTAACGATATTGCTTTTCATCCCAACAGTAACGTTTTCGCGGTTGCTAACGGTGACAGTACAATCAGAATCTGGACAATAGAGGGGCAATTATTGCGGACATTGAAAGGCCATCAAGCGGAAATTTGGCGGGTTGCCTTTAGTCCCGATGGTCAATTATTAGTCTCTGCCAGCATTGATCAAACCGTTAAACTGTGGACACTAGATGGAAAACTGCTCCATACTTATTCGGGTCATAAAGCGGCGGTTAATCAGGTTGTGTTTAGTCCTGATGGAAAAATGCTAGCGTCTGCCAGTGATGATAAAACGGCTAAACTTTGGGAGCTCAATGGAAATTTAATTAAAACAATTAAGGCTGATCAAGGAGGAATATGGGCGATCGCGTTTAGTCCTGACGGGAAAATATTAGCGACAGCAAGCAGTCGTAAACGGATTAAATTGTGGAATTTACAGGGAGAATTACTGCATACCTTGTCTGATCATTTAGGGGGAATTTGGACGATTGCCTTTAGCCCCGATGGAAAAATGCTCGCCTCCGCCAGTGAAGATAAAACCGTGAAATTGTGGACGGTCAGCAATGGTCAACTGCTAACCACCATTCAAAACCATGCAGGAAGTTTATGGACTGTCGCCTTTAGCCCAAATGGTAAACAATTAGCGATCGCCGGCATGGATCGCATTATTTCGATTTATCCCGTAGAGCAATTGCACAATAATTTAAGCTTAAATGTTTTACTCAAAAGAGCCTGTAATTGGGCTAAGGATTATTTAAAAAATAGTCCAGAAATTAAAGCTCAAGAGAAAAGACTTTGCCAGAAATAATTCCTCAAGCTTGTTGATTAGTACATTTGCTCAAAAATTAAATTCACAGATGGAGCGTTCCATCGTCTTAGTTTATAGAAGGTTAATGGATTGAGTCTTAACGCTGGTGGCAATTTTAGATAACTAATTCGCGATCGCCGCTTTTATTTTTACTGATAACTCTTATTTTCTCTTACTTCCAAATAAAAACGATGACTAATAGCCACACTCCGATTCCCCTACAACTGCAACCCACTCCCTTTTGCATTTCTGTACTCGATGGACGCGATCGCCTAACCTATAGTCGTGATTTTTTGCGTTTACTTTACACCAACACCTCAAATCAGCCGCTTCCTCCAGATGTTGAAGACTGGATCTCGCAATATCAGTTGCCTTCCAATAATCTGGTTCTAGGCGATGTCGAAACCTTATTAACTCGTTACTCCACCTCAACTCAGACAGCATTAAATAATCAAATACAGCAACTCTTAGAACGTCTTAATTCTCTTTATCCACTGCCAGAAGGGGAAAAACTGCAATCTGCTCAAATAACCATCACTACTCAAGCATGGGAAAATTGTCCTGCTGGCACAGTCGTTTATATTCGTCAGACGAATATAGCGACGATTCAATTTTTACTCAGTCATATCGTCGTCAATCTCAAAACAGGTCAACCCAGCTTAGTTGGAATGGAGACTTTATCTCCTCCACAACCCAAAACGCTTAATGATGTAGCTTTATTAGGAGCAAACCTTAAATCTGGTATTTTCGATGCTGCTTTGGATATTAGTGGGAGTTTAGTCTGGGCCTTACCCCATCCCTGGGGAGCTTTTGGTTCCGCAGGGCTTGAAGTTTTACGATTATTATTTGGAGATTCGAGTTCAAGTATTTCTCAAGCAATTGAGCAAGGAGTCCAAGAATTAGAAACCTTTTTAACTCAGCAAAAAATTCAAGCAGATGCGCAACGATTAAAAGCATTTTCTGATTGGTTAAATTTACAAATTGCAGCTTTTAATAAGGTAGCTGACAAAGACGGAAAAATAGATAATGTCTATATTTTAGATTCAGGACTATTGGCAGAATTACGCCGCAACATTGATCCAGGTGGTGATAATGTCTACACCGCAATTTATGATCTAGAAGTTTTAATTGATGATGATGATTCTTTATCGGCTTTTGGAATTTATGTATTAGGAGTCACCCTTTACTTATTAGGGCTAAAAATGATTCTTCAGTTTGAAGCTTTAGTAGCTTCTAATTATTACGATCAAGAAAATTGGGATCAATCTGATAAATACAACAAACTATGGCTTCAAGATTATAATATTTTTGAAATTGCCATTGATGGCTATCAGGATAAGGATGGTAACTTTACGCCTGGTTGGGCTAAAAAAGTTTCTGATAAAATCAACAATTTTTATACCCATCGTATTGCCAAAATTACAGACGTTTACCGATGGGAATGGCACACTATTGGGCCAATTTATAACCCTCACTATGGTTGGACATGGCGAGATACGCAGAATAATGACGACGACTTTCAAAACTTTGTTGAAGATACAACAGAAGGAGGCTGCTGTAGTCATACTGTCGAACACAAAGATCAAGCAGAAACTAACCGACAAAATTGGATAAATACGGTTTCAGGACAGTTAGACACTAAATATCAAAATGCCAAAGAGAGTGTTAAAAAATGGACAGCTTCTATTTATGAATGGAATGAGCATTTACCGCCAATGGCTCCTACTTCTTCGCCTAGTATTGATTCAAAAGGTTGGCAAGGAAAACCTCCTCAAGACCCTAACTGGAAATTTGGTAATAGAGTTGCCTACGCAGTGCAATTTAAAAATGATAGTGGGACATCTCCATTAAGTAATTATTCGCAATCAGTTGACATTAACCCTGAGACAGGAGCCACTGTTATTAACATCCCTATCGATGATTCAAAAATGGCTACCCATGTTTTAATTTATCGATGTATTACTACTGCCCAAAATCAACAATTTACCAAATTATTAGCAGGGCCAAAGATTGGAACAACAACCTATCAAGATATTGGTCATTAGCTGATTAATTTTTTTCTTACTATTTGAATTATTGCTGATTGTTCACTCTACCCTTTTTATTACTATGCCTAATCCTGAACGCAAAATTACTCCCGAAGATCCCAACAGAGATCGTGAAAACAAAAAAATCATGGAAATGCGAGATCTTCAAGCTCGTAGCTATCGAAAACAAACGGAACAAATTACTCAAGAAATTTCATCCTCTCTCAGCGAAATTGAGCAGCAAACTTTTTATTCTGATAGTCTCGATTTCATTGTCCGTGATTCCTATATTCCTTCCTTTCGAGAACCCATAGCGATGGATAATGTGGTAAGAAATATCTTAGAAGGAGAGAACAATCGTAATAATCAAAATAGCAATGCTAAAAAATATATTGCCGCAGCCATCGGTGTTGCAATAGTTGGTGGGCTAGGTTATGGATTATATGAGCTTTATGAGCTATTGTGCCGTAAAGCAAAAGATAAACCAAACGATGATATTCCATTATCTAAAGAAGATAAAGAGAATGTTTCAGCCACTTATGATATTTGGAGTCAGCAACCAGATGAGCAATTTTGGCCCACTTTTAGTAAATTAGAAACGCTTAATCCACCCGCAACAATCGCGGATCATTTGTATTTTTGTAACTACACAGCTCAGGTTAGCCCAGCATCTGGTGATTTATGGATTTGGCAAAGCGAAGACGATGAGATTGCCATTGTCCAGCAATTAGAAAGCCTCTATAACCAAAGTAGTTCTCTCAGTACGCTATATGAAAATATTACACAGGTAACTTATCAAGGTCAGAAATTACCCCGTAATGTTGCGGCTGAGGTCTTAACCCTGACTTTAGGGCAAATTTTGTCACGTTTACCAGAATAATCAACCTTGGGGAAAGAGGATTAGATATCCGACCTTTTTCCCTGCAATTGATTTCAGATTAATTTGTTATCTCTAAAGATCTTAATTTTATGCCTACTGAACGCGATCGCCACCTTGATCCAGCTGATGCTGATGACAAACGAGAAGACGAACGAATGGAAGAGCTGAGAGAAGAATCACGCTCTCATACAGAAAGCTTTGTCCATGACAACATTGAAATTGCCACGGAAATCTCGATTCATATAGCGACACTAGAATCCGAATCATTTCATTCAGATGCGCTAGAATCCTCTCAAAGAGCTTACTCTGAAGTTTCCTTCACAAGTGAAACCGATCAAGAGGATGAAAATCTAAGAAAAATTGTCAAAGAAGTTATTGCGGAATTAGGGAAAAAATCCCCTCCGAAGGATAAACAAAGTAATACCAGACGGTATCTCGCTTTCTTTTTTGGCATTACAGGTATTACTGCCGCTGTCTATTTAGTTTATGAACTCTGTGCTCGTAACGCGAAAAATGAACCAACCGACGACATTAGCATTTCCCAGGAAGACAAGAACACAATAGAAGCTCTATTTAAAAAATGGCAAGATCAGTCCGATGAAGATTTTTGGGAAACAGTTGCTCAATATCAAGAAACAGAGCCGACTCCAACCCTGGCTGATCAAATTTATTTTTGTCAATACACCAAACAATTGTCGCCTTCTCCCGATCTTTGGATTTGGGATAAAGGGGCTGATGAAATGGCAATTGTAGAATCTCTTGAAAAGTTATATCGCGATAGTTCTCCGCAATCAACAGCAGTGCTTTACCGCAATATTACAAAACAAAGTTATCAAGGAAAACTGCTACCCCGTGATGTTGCTGCTGATGTCTTAACTCTGACTTTGACACAAATTCTCAAGGCGCAGCCTAGTTAATGGCTTTTAGATAATTTTTATTCTTTACAATGAAAAACTGTTATGACTTCCAATTATTTAAATAAGTACAATCTTAAACTGCCTCCTCATGCAGGAATGATCTTTTTGAGTGGAGCGATCGCGCTATTACTGCTAAAAATTTTCCTGAGAACATTAATCATTGTGCCAACAGGAGAAGTCGGCGTGATCGAAACGCCAGAAAAATTATTAACCCAGCCTTTATTGCCAGGCGTTTATTGGTTAAATCCGCTAGAAACTGTCGTCAAATTTTCAACTCGCTCTAAAACGTTGAATGAAACCATTGGGCTAACGTCTAAAGAAGGAATAAATTTTAAAATTGATGTTAGCTTAAGTTATCATATTAATCCACAAAAATCTGGTTACTTTTACCAAAATATTAGTAATAATGAAAAAGGAGTTTTGCTAACAGCATTAGCCGCATCATTGCGATCAATCGTTTCTAACTACGATTTAAAATCAATTTACAGTAATCAAAATGATATTATTACCGAGAGAGTTTTAACATTAGCCAATCAAACTTTAAATTCTCAAGGATTAGTAATCGACAAAATTGCGTTAACTCAACTTAGCCTTCCTGAACCCATTGAAACCAGTATCAAAGAACGATTTATTGCAGAACAAAAAGCCGAAAAAAGAAAAACAGAAGCTAAAGGTTTAGCGGATGCAATTAAAAACTTTCAAGGTTTATTAACTCCCCAAATCGTTATTAATGTAGCGGCTGATGATAGCGTTCTTCAGGTTAAAGATCCAAAATAAGTTAAAAAATAACCTAAGAATCGAGAAATTAAATTTTGCTTTCAACAAGCCTTCTATCTTTTAGCACACCTCTTCATTCAAAAAACTTAAAGATTATGGGAATTTTTAGAACTTTTGCGATTGGATTAAATGCGTTACCAGGCTTTGTGTCAATTAAAACTTCTAGCTATACTTCCGTTAGTTATGCCCAAGCCCTTTTGAAACAGGCTGAAATTGATGATCAGAAACGCTATGATAATCTGCTGATTCTACGAGATGCTGAATTTATTAATCACTTCTCTCCATTATCGGAAACATTAAAAATAGTTGAGGCAGAATCGGTTTTATCTTCCTTACCAACAGAAGCTGCATCCCGTTTACAAAAACAACAGGAGCAACTTATCGAGCGGTATTGGGTCGAATTACCCTTTTTAGAAGCTGAAAAAATTGAAAGCTTGAAATTGGGCGTTTTGACTTCTCCTAGTCTTTCTTTTCCAAGTGGAACATTAGTTGTTACTCGTTCTAGTAATTTAGCAGAAATTCAATTTCTAATTCCTTGGATTCGGATAGAAAGAAAACATGGTATTCCCGTTTTTTACGGTCTTAATATCGAGCAATCTATGGAAGCATTTCCCCGTCAGGAACTTAAATGCCAACCCGTCAATTTAAAATTTAGTCTTGAAGATTTCAAGGCGTATCGACAGTTAACACTCAATTTAAAATCACTCAGTATGGCTCAAAATGCCAGTTTCTGGGATTATATTTCATCCATTGGCTCCTGCGTTATTTGGGCGGCTCCTGCTCCTTGGAATGCTATTGGTGCTGGGGTAATTACCGCATTAAGGTTATTTTTTGGTGATGATAGTGGTTCGGGGCAAACGTTAGTTGATGCTATTTATAAGGAAGTTGCGGCTTTAATTGCAGAACAACAACTCAATATTCAAACAGCCGTTTTTTTAGATTACACTGACAAATTAACAGAAATTAAAGGTTTGATTGATAACTATTGCCGAGATCAACCATTATCTAATGACTTAATTCATGATCAACATTGGCTTGAGGATGGGATTAGTGGATTACCCTATCAATTTGATCAATTAAACAGAGCAACCAACATTATTTATCAAAGTAAAGATTTGTTAGATCCAGATGAAACCCTCGGTTATCATTCTGCCTATGTTATGGGGGTAATGTTTCAGGTACAAGTCAAGGGAATGATTGCTAAAATTCAAGCTCAATTTGCCTCTAATATTGGTAATTGTAATCCTCCAAATTTAGATGTCGATAATCCTGAGCATTCTATCGAAATTCAAGATACTTCCCAATTTTTAGAAGAAACCCGAAAATTCTATGAGGAGTATATTAAATTTAAAGTTTTATGTGTAGGATATACAGATAAAAATCAACAGCTTCAACCTGGTAAATATCAAGAAATTAATAAGCTTGCCCATGATATTTGGTATAACAAAGTGAGAGCGATTAGTGGGTTAATCTACTACCAAGTCAGCAATATGTATAATGAAACCTGGTGGCGATATGGTACTTGGGTTGATGTTAATGAAAAGCCTGAAGGTAAGGATGCTTTTAACAAAAATTTAGACGATGATCTTGCCATTAGTGATGATAATAAAAAGAAAGTAGAAGATCTTTACAAGAATTTAAAAGATAAAGATGATGCGAGTTTTTGGCAAGGACTGATTGACTATGAAAAGAGTGATAATCGACTGTCCCAAAAGACATTGATTTATTTTTGTCAGTACGTTAAAGCCCAGCGTGGATTTGAACCCCAAAAATGGCCAATTTATTCCGAATTATTCGACATTTTAAATAATATTACCTATTGGGAAGATCCAGCTAATTACGTTAATGGCTCTGACCAGCCGAATTGTAGTCCTTTTAATCAATATACAGAATGGTGGCTGACACAAGTGACCAATACTCACTTTGCCGATCATATTTGGTGGAATGGGCCAGGAGATGTCGATGATGATAAAAAAACACCTCAACCTTTGTGTCGAGAGGTGGCAGCAGAAATATTGGAGCTTTTTCTCACCAAACAAATTAGAACGTTTGTAAATAATTACTATTCCCGTCAGGAGGTACTAGACATTCATCGTGTTGAGAGCGATCGCCATATTCACAATATTTGCTGTACAGATCAATATGAAATTTCTTTTACGGATCATCCTGATCAGGTAATTAAAGACCGTAACGATAAATTAACAGCTTATTTGAATAAATTTAATTTGAATAATATGATTAAAACCGCCCAACAAATTCATGACAGTGTATATTCCGTCAGTTCCTTGATGTGTCCCTGTCCTCCCGATAATGCCCCTAGTTGTCAAGGAAAGGGAAGTCCCCCTAGCTCTTCCTATTGGCAAGCAGGAAATATCATTTTCTATCGTTATAGTTTTCGTAATGATGCGGGGCCATCGCCTGCCAGTCCAGAATCTAAGTTTTTAATTCCTTCTCCTGCAATGGGAGTACAACTCACACTCAACTTAGATCCCTTAAATCAAGCGACTCAATTTTTAGTTTTCCGAAAAATAACTGATGCCAAAGGAAATGTTTTAGAAGACAGACCCATTGGGGGCGGGAAAATTAAACCAAACCAGACAGAACCATTAAGCTTTATAGATTATTGCTAAAAAACAAGAGAATTACAGCTATTATGATGTTTAATTTCATCATTATTGAAAATTTTTAGCATTTTGCAACTCAAGTGGATCTGTTTAGCTAGTTTTTATTTCAATCGCAATCTATTTCAATTATTTACCCAATTACGAGGAACTTCATTATGCCAGGTATTGCAGATGTATCCACAGATATCTCCGATAGAAATATTGATTATTCCCATGAAACCGAAAGCAATCAAGAGCTTTTAGATCGTCAGTACAGACAAGAATTAGAATCCTTCGCTGCCCAAAATCGTCGAGCAGCAGAACGAATCCGACAACGAGTGCCAGACATAGGAGAAATGCTTTTTGGAAATCTTGACCGTTATAACGAAACGATCGCTCGCTACAACCGTAATGCTGATATTTATCAAGCCGCTTCTAGTGCAGAAAATCCCAGGGAATATCTTCAAGAAGCCTTTCGTCGCTATGAAGCCCAGGATCGAGACCGCGCTCGGAGAAATGCTAATACGAATCGCTGGCTTGCGGTGGCTTTGGGACTGGTAGGATTAACCGCAATTTTAACGCCTGTTTTAATTACCCTATTGGGACGACGGGCTGAGGATCAACCAACATCAGACATTAAGTTATTTCCCGATGATGAAGCAAAAGATCAAGATACAAAAAAAATGATTTTTGAGCATCATGAAAATTGGATGAATCAGGCAGATGATAGTTACTGGGTCACAACGATGGCTCCTATTGCAGATGCGGAAATCCCTGTGACTCAAAAGCGTCCTACTTTGGGGGATCATTTACTGTATCTCAATTACACTAAAACGATTACTCGGCTGGACGTTCCCTTTATTTGGGAGAGTG
>CAYZWO010000116.1:0-12879 GCA_964482215.1 uncultured bacterium | reverse complement strand
TTAGGGAACCTTTTTTCCACATCTAGGGCTTGATTCGAGTTTCCAAATATCCTCTCAGTGACCACAGCAATATTTCTGGTGTGTTCAGTCGAAAATTCTCACTGCTTCCAGCTTTTCAAGTGCTTGTCTCACGCGCTGATTGTAGGGAAGATCCGCTGCCAATCCATGCAGCAAGTCACACAGAAAATCGTAGGTTTCGCGCGTCATCTCGATCTTAGGCTCGACAGGCTCCCATAGCACTAGATTCGGCTGTATGTCTGGGTAGTAAAACTGCCAAGCATCTGTCGCTTGATTGCGTATTTTTTGATTACGTAAATGCAGTTTTACGTAAACATTTTCGAGGCTGGAAAGCTTTGCAGGGACTGAACTTGTAGACACTTTTGCAAGCACCTATCCAAACCTAAACTTAAAACAAAAATGCTACACTTTATATGTCATATCGCAAGTGAAGATACAGACGCAACTGAGTCCATGAATCCTTGAACTAAAGAATCGAGTCCGATTCAAAAAAAGACTCATAACATCGACGACAAATACATCTCAGTTCCTGAAATGTTGGGTGCGTCTATTGAAACATTTTTAACAAGCACGTTGGGTATGAAATACCAACGTTTAGCTTGGTTTCAAATAGACCATATCCATAAATTTCTATGAACAACAAAAAAATTACTGCCACTAAAAATCAATCTGGTCGCAAGCCTGTACAAGAATGCCTAAAATCCCTACGCATGGATTGGAGCGCGAAAGCTGATGAAATTAGGGCGTTTTGCAATATCCCTTATTCAGCGAGGAACATTGCTATTGCTCGCTGCTTCATAAACGGAGAGACATTTGAGATATTTGCTATTAGTGGTAAAAAAAGCCCTAATAATTCTGTTGGACTACCCCAGAATCCAGTATTTAAGCTTTTGGAGCCCCCTTCTGGGCATGACAGGCAATATGACTCTGAGTACAAGCTTTTAGAGGAAATCGCCGCAAGGTATACATCAAATCAAAAGGTACACGGTAGGATTGAGCTATTCACAGAGCGTAAACCATGTTTATCCTGTGCTGATGTCATAGAGCAATTTCGACAAAAATTTCCGAATATTGAGTTAGTTGTATTGAGCGGAGGTTAGGCAATGACTTATAGCTTGACAAAAGAAGTGCTTAAGGTGGTTCCTCATCCTAGTCCATGCTCTAATGATGAAATCAATCAGCTCGAAGAAGACTTAGGCGTTAAGCTTCCACAGATATATCGTGAGTTTTTGTACTGGACAGGGCACGGTGCAGATGCTTTCTTGCAGGGGGAAGACTGCTTTTATGAGCATCTACCGCAGATCCAACAATGGGCAAAAGATTTGCTAAAAGAAAACCGCTTTTCTCAAGTTTTACCGGATGACGCTTTTGTGTTTTTGATGCACCAAGGGTATCAATTTAGCTTTTTCAGGCTGTCTGAAGGAGATAATCCTCCCACATATTCTTACTGCGAGGGACAGGAAGAGACGGGTTTTGTGAAAAGTCACGACAAGTTTTCGGATTTTTTGGGCGCAGAAATAGAGCTGGCTTTGAAGTATCCTCACTTGATCGCGGCTTAACCATCCATGAGTTATCCCCTTGACTATCACAGTGATAGTCAAGGGGATAACTTTATATAGCTTCGTTACAGTAAATGCACTTGCTTAGTCAGTCCAAAAGCGCGAGTAACCGATCTAATTCCCGCATCCCTGCATCGAAGTTACAGCGATCGCAGGATTGAAGGAATGGGAAGTTACTGCGATGATTGCCTGCCTGCATTACCCGAACAGATTCCCCGGTCATAAAACTCTACCCAGAGTCCATCATGGTGAATAATCCTTCAGAAGCGATCGCTTCCGATCATTTGTGTACCGTGGTTCGCATTTTCTTGGGTACGATAGAGTCATGGAATCCCAAGCAGTTCAAGTATTTCAAACAGCACTGGATGCACTGACACCGCAGCAAAGGCAAGCAGTTTACTTGCTGGCTAGTGGCACAAATACTGTTGCGACATCTGAGCGCTTGGGTATCTCTCGCGCTACGCTCATCCAGTGGCGGAAGCTGCAAACCTTTCGTGCTGCGCTAGCTGAGATTCTTTCGGAGCAAGATGAAGCAGTTAGAACCAAGCTGCGATCGCTAACCGATGACGCACTTAATTGCATCTCGGCAATGCTCCTAGACTCAGAAGTACCGGAATACGTGCGACTGAAAGCGGCAACTTGGATTATTGAAACCGTGTTGATGCGATCGCCTCCAGTGGCACCCATCCACGTTCCCACAACCAAGGAGCTGAACAACGCAGGGTTCGAGAAACAAGAGGTTCAAGAGATTCTCAGTAATATCTTCTCTGGCGTGTCTGAGGTACAGAGCAAAGAGCAGCGGGGCGAGCTGACAGAGTTTCGCGCCAAGGGCATTCAATCGGAGGTGCTAGGCATAGACGACCTCTCGGGACAGAAAGGGTTAAGTTCTAAAACGGTTGCAGCTATCCGTCAGCAGCTTTTCGGCGTCACTCTTGAGGGCGATCCTGTTATCGATGAAGAGCATCAAATACCGTTGGAGCGAGTACGTCAGATACAAAGGGAAGTTTATGGATTCCAAGGCGGCGACAGTGGAAGCGATCCTACAAGGAGTTTCTAGGATTACCAGTTCGGTCGATCATCGATCTGCCTCCGCTTTTCCAGCCACAGAAGGCGACTCCTGTTCGCAATAAACAGGAGTCACTCAGCCACGTCTATTTTTTTGCCTTTTCCTGTTCCTCCTTTTTGATATCTAAGACGATTTTGTAAATCGTTGGAATTGCCTGTATACGGTCTTTTGGGTTATCTGCGGATAGGGAAACCCAGAGTAGCACGGCAAGCATATAGGCACGGAAGCATTGCAGCATATTTACCTCGCGATTTTAGTAATCGCTAAGCTAGATCGGCTAGCAATGCGCCATGTGTTCAACCTGTTGGAAGCTATGAGTGTAGTCCCGGAATCCTATGTCATCTCGTGTCCAATCTCCGTCAGCAAAGCATCGAGGTCGGCAGCGATGCTCCCCAGCTCATCACTGATGAAATCCGCGACTTCGCCGTAGTCTCCCAACTCATCGTTGTGCGCGATCGCCATCATCAGCACCGTGGCAAAGCCTTTGATTGTATGTAGGCGATTGAGTGTTGACTTAAGCTTTTGCATTGGTGTATTGAGGACATCGATCGGGACTGTGACTGTCTCAGGTCTGCCGTCTGGGTTGAGCATCTTGTTCAATCTCGCGATCGTCTCCAATGCATCCTGTACAGGCGAAGTCTCAATACACTCCCACAGGTAAAACCTGCTATCAGGATGTGTACTGGACACCATCCGCAGGGTGTCTGCATTCGCAATGATTACAGGACAAACGGATGTCCGTTTGACAAGGCGATCTAATTCAGCTCGAACAAAGGTCAAATCTTCAGATTGCGTAGGTGTATTTTCTGTTGTGCTCATGGGTATTTCTTCAACCAAAAATGCTTTTTGGGGACAATTGTTTGTAGCGTTAAGCGTCAAGCGCTTGACTGAGAACTAGACATCGAAAGTCTGATTAGACGGGACTAGACGTTAGACGCTCGCCACTTTAAGCCATCGTCAACACCGTCAAGAGTGCCTATTCCTTGCTCTGTTAATTGAGCAAACATCGCTCTAATTTCGGCTGGTGACATTGACTGAAACAGTCGCGATTGCTGCTTGGCTTGCGATGCTGTAATCCATCCGCACCGGCGCGAAATTTCAATAAGCTTCATCAGTTGCTCATTGTTGGATGTCTCAAGCCTCCCCCAACTCCACGATTGGGCGCGATCGCTTGATAAGCCAGAATCGCAGTCGGTTTCACCAAGCACTTGCCCAAGTACTTGGGCAAGGTCTGGAGGCATTGCTGCACCCTGTCTCAGGGGGAACATTCCCAAATCAGGCAGAATGGCGGGCTTGTCGTCAACCATGCATGGACGCGGGTTGCAGCTTCGCACCACGCTGAGTAAGTCATCGTCTTTAAGCTTGGCTGCATAATCGATCGCGTGTTTCTTGAGTCGAATCATCGTCAGTCCATCCCGCAGATCGCCAAGCGATCGCAAGCCAAAGCCATCTACGCGGTCTGTTTGAGTCAGAAAAACGCATCTCACTTGCACCTTGCGGGCTTGAGTCAGCATGGTTTTAATGAACTCCTTGTGAGTATCGCCATGCCTACCCAGTGCGATCGCGGGCATCTCGTCAATGATGGCAGTCACCGGCGCAAACCGTTGGGCATCGGAGCGCCGCTGGGAGTAGCGAAACTGCACCAACTCAATGAGAGCTAACTGCATTTCTGCGATCGCGCTGTAATCGGCATTCACCCCAGCTTTGTGCAAATCACCCCAAGTGTCTGGCGCTTGATGCGGATCGATGGCAATCTTGAATCCTGACATCAGCCCGCAGAGGATCTTGGCTACGCTGGTTTTACCCGCACCTTGCGCACCAATGGCGGCGAAGTTGGGGGACATGGTGAAGTCATCCCAAGGATGGCTGCGCCAATCAAAGTATTCGATAGCCGGTGGTAGAGCCTGTATGGGCGATGCTGGTTCGAGCGTTGGTTGTCCCAAGTTCGCGATCTTATCTCGCTGCAGCTCGCATCGGGTGAGCAAGTGATCTGCAAGCTGCCACAGTTGCTCGTAGCTCATTGCATGTACGAAGCCAATCGCGTCCGGTGGCTTGCCCGATCGCATCAACTGCCGGGCAAGGTCATGCAAAAACTCTGCCCAAACATTTTCAGGAATGCGCCGCAAGACTTCCCAAGGATCTTCACGATGTAACTGGAAGATAGTCATAAGCAAGTCACCATAAGGCAGGCGATCGCAGTCACGCACAGCAAATCGACAGGACGCGGGCGCTTGTCTTGACTGGCAATCCGCAGGGCGATGTATAGCGCTGGCAGTGCGAACGCGATGAGTGTAAAGATACCCTTGCCAGCATACGAACGCAGGAGCCATGCAGCAGCGCTGAAAACGGACAGCAGGAAGCCAGATTGGTAGAGCAAGTCATCGGCATCGCCCTTGAAGCCGATATCGCTACCCGGACTGTTGCTGACAAGGCGCTCTAGAAATGCTCTTGAATCTCTATCGGGGGACATCGTTAACCTCCGATTGCTTGTAAGTGGCGATTACTGGCTAGCACTGCCCTAGAACGTTCAAACACGATGCGAGCGCTATGGATTTGGCACCGTACCCGCATGAAGCCTTGTAGGATTGCCTCCGCTTCTTGCTCTGTGGGGTTACTGGCAATACGCTCGATGTGGTGCGCGATCACCTTGGGTAGTTGGTTAGCAAGCAAGTCAAGGGCGTGCTGTCTTGCGAGTTCGTCTAGGTAACTGGGTAACCGTTCGGCGTGTTCGGCAGAATTGTCAGATTGTCCGCCGAACAGATTTGCATCGCTCAAAGTTGCTGCGTTTTCTTTAGGTGCAGTGCCTGCCAGTTCGAGCGTTCGAGTCAGTCCTGCCTCTGTCCAGAGTAGGTTTCCCTGCTCATCTTTACAGGTGTGTTCATCGGTGTACTTGCCGCGCTGCTTCCATGAGCGGATGGTTTCAGCAGGGGCCCCAGATAACTCGCTGAGCTGCTTGGTAGTGTAAAGGTTCATAATTGATTTGACCTAATTGGTTAGGGCGATCGCGTGTTCTTGGAGGAATGGCGCGATCGCCTTTTGATTTATAGGGTAACACGAGGTAACGTTACTTTTGCACTACTATGGTGTTACTGTATTAGCTTATTCACTCAAGGTGAGACAATGGCGGTAATTGCGTTAGAAGTTGAAACCGTGCCAGCTAAGAACCCTCGGATAAACGTGGTAATGCCTAGCGAACTAAAGCCAGATTTCGAGCGGCTGTGCGAACTGGAAGAACGCAGCCAGTCAAACATGTTGGTTTACTTGGCAAGGCTGGCTGTTGAAGAGGCAAAGCGCGATGGCAGGTTAAGCGATCGCGCCAAGGGTGACAAGACATGACCGAACCAGTGAAGGCAACTCGTGCCACGGTGCAGATCGGAGCGCTAACCGTTGATGGCTTCCAGTTACCGTCTGGTGACTACCGGATGAGTCAAGCACAAGCATCTGAGGCAATCGGCGATCCTCCCGTTTACGCATTACGTTTTTTGCGATCGAATGACAGCAAAGCTTTGCTGGGTGAAGGTTATACGGATTACACTCCCGATACTATTGAGGTTGAGTCAGAAGAAGGAAAACGCGGACAGACGCGTATTAATGCCTTACCTTTGCCAGTAGTAACAGCTTATTGGCTATACCGTTCTCATCGAGGCAACAAACAAGCTCTGTCATTGGTTTGGGCTTTACTGACTGAATCTCTAGAGCGCCGCTTCGATGCTGCTTTTGGCGTAACTCGTACCGAACAAGAGCGCGATGAGGTGCTAGCGGCAAGGGTACAACAGCTAGAGTCTGACCTAGCACGGTTGGGTGAAGGGTTTGCACTGGATGACTTCACCAGACAAGAGCGCGACTACTTCGAGCGGTTGCTTAGGGAAAACGGTATAGATCCATATGGGAAGCAGGATTTATGATTGCATGGAAAGCGACGCCAAAAGGACTATTACTACCAAGTTCATTTAACGGGATAACCCTTGACTCTGGCGTACTGATTCCATGCCAACTTCCCCCTTGCCTGATTGAAGGACTTAACAGGCTTGTGCATCCGCTGGACGAAGATGAATGGCATCGAAGCGTTTTGCAATCCAATTCCCTAAAGCTGAGAGCATTTGTCGCTTATGAATTTCTTTTGAGACGCTTTGGAATACCCATACCGGGCTGGAAGCTGCAGATTGCAAGCCAAGATGCAAGCCATCTGATTGATGCACTCTGTTACCTATGGATAAAGACATGGAACACATTAGAGTGGTTGCACCAGCGTCATTACATTGGCTTGCCAGCGGTTGATCTGTGCTGCCTTATCGCCGAAATGGTCTTACTTACGCCAAACTTGGCACACCGTGAAGATGGCGAAGGACGTGGTGCATCCGCACTCATTGCTGAAATGCAAAAGCAAAATCGCACTTTGGAGGCAATGGATACGCGAGAGGGAAACCCTTTTAGCTATAAGCGATACCCGCATACACATCGGATAGTCGCAAACGCCCTAGCGATCGCCAGTATGAACCATGAGTTTTACCGCAATCTCTGGCGTCCTGTAATAAAGGCGCGAATGAGGCTGGCAACTGTATTAAAGGGGCAGAAACCAAAGTCTTTCGATATCAATGGCGTCATGGAAATGCGGGGCACCCGCAGCAAGGTGCGAAAAAACGTCCTACCTTTAGGGCGCAGGAGAAAGTCAGGTTTGTAAATATACCTCGAATCGCTTACTAAGAAAGCTTTTGCAGGTTTTCTTTGTATCTGTAAAATGAAGCAAATATCATGCAAAACTACTATCAAGATTGTTCTATACCTATCAATCAACCTTAGTTAATTAAATAACCTGCACCCGCTTCAAAGTTTGGCCACCGCGAACAGGTACAGGCTATTAATCCAACTATCAGCTCTTTAGCCATAAGGCTTAGAGGCTGTATCAAAGCATCAAAGTAGGTAAGCCCTTTAGGGGCAGTCCCTTACTGACACAAAGGAGGTAAATCCCTTGCTCGCATTGATCGACTTCAGGAGGTAAATCCCTTGTCTACACCAAATTTAGCACCTAAAAAACGCAGACGTTGCACGGGCAGAGAAAATCGTCTACATTCCGTGGTCTTTGCTTGGCTGTCAGTAGAAGATGCTCAGACCCTAGAAAGCTACTGCGACGCTAAAGAAATTTGCAAATCCGATGCAATCCGCCTCCTAGTCCGACAACTCAGGGAGGGTGCAGCATGATAGTCGTCGCAGTTCCCAAGCCGATCACTCAAACAGCGAACCCAGCGACGCGATCGCATCAGGCAACCTGCAAGATTCATCCGCTGGCAGTAGCCCAACCATCGGGTAAGTCATGGGCTGTTTGCTGCTTGCTCTGTGGTCAGCCATTGCGCTGGCTTAGAGCGCCGCCATATGAATAAAAATTAGCCCCACTCCTGCACGCGTCGCAGGGCTGGGGCTAAATGCTTTCTTCGCGAGGCGCGAAAAAAAAATAATTTCAATTGAGGTAATTATGCAACAACAATCGCCAGAAAAGAATACCCACACCCCACGCCAACAGACAATTTTTCGAGTAGTTCACGACAGACGGTATACGACCATCGCAAACGCCACTTTGCAAGACCGCAATCTTACATGGGCGGGGCGCGGGCTAATAGCCTACCTCTTGTCACTACCCCAAGACTGGGATATCTGCCTTTCACACCTAGTCAACCAAGCCCCAAACGGCTGGGAGTCTTTGAGATCGTGCATCAGGGAATTGCTAGAGGCTAAATACCTAACCCGCCATCAAGAGCGAGATCGTAACGGTCGAATGGGGCGCGTCGTTTACACGGTGTTCGAGCGCCCTTATGACGCAGAAGCCTTTGCCGACAACGGTCTAACCGCTTGCGGAAAACCCGTAGGCGGTTTAACCGCAAGCGGAGAACCCGCAACAACAAATAACCAACTTCAACAAATGACCAACAAATCTCTCTCTCAGCTACCCAAAACAACCCAAGAGAGAGATATTGCAAGTCACAATGAAATTCAGGGCAGTGGCGACTCAGATCGATTTCCAGAGAGAGAGCAGATCGAAACCCTTGAAGACAACGTCCACAATTGTGGACAAAACGCCAACCAACAAGAAAGCTCACAAGAAGAGGTATCTACAAACTCACAACCAATCTGCAATGACCGATCTTCCGCGCCCGCGCCAACGCCTCAAAATTTAAATTTTGAGGACGGTATGAGTGCTGTAGGAGCGATCGCACCCAGCTTGATGCAATCACCCGCCAGCAAAGCAAATACCGCACATCCTGACGATACTCCCACAAGTCTTGATCGCACTCAGGAAAATGCGGATCACGGTTCGCATCGGACGACGGATGAAGCTGGCTCGCCATCTCAAGATGGCGCGAAAGATGGGATGAAGCGGGATGAAGCGGGATGTGGCGAGATACCCGATCCGACCGATAAAGAGTTGCTTGACTTCATAATCAAAGAGGGTGAGCGCTTGGGCAAGTCCTCACCGATTGGATGGGCTAAAACTTGCCTCCAGAATAATTACGTCGAATGGCTAAACAAATGCCGTGAAGACCGACGCAGGAGATCTGCTAACGGACGCATCCGTAATGCACCTACCGACCGCAGCGGTCAAACGGAAAACCCCGAGGCATATGGGCAACACCAATCATCAGCAACACCATACGAAGAACCGTTAGACCCCAATCGCCTTGAAGGGCAGTTCAAGCGCTTAAACGCAAAATGGCAAGCCCTATTTGGAGGGGAAAACAGTTTTGCTCGGCACCAGATCGCACAGATTCGTGAAGAGATCGAGTCGAAGTGGCAAGGGCTGATCGAGATAGTTGGTGATTGTCTCCAACTCGCGCCGGGCGTTGACCCCGGTATGGAGGTCTGCCCGCAATGACCATTCAAGAAGCCCTAAGACAGCAGCTCTACTTTTCCAGCCTTACCGCTGAAGTGTGCTGCACCTGCAGCGAATGCCTTGACCCAGCGCAAGACTACTACCCACAAGTTTTTAGGTGCGGTTTTTGCGATCGCGAAGTGCCTTGGTGTTTTGGTCAGGATGACGACTACCCCGATTTCTGCGATGACTGCGCGGTGTACTTGCTGAAGATCGACCGCTGCCCGTGCGGAAATATGCCCAAACTCGATTGCGCTGGCGAGTGTGACTTTATGGAGGTTTCATCATGACCTACGCATTCAAGCTAACCGGACCGATCGCGCGCAAATGCGATCGCGCATGGAAGTTTGGAGCTGCACAGAGTTTGGCTACTCAGAACCACAAGCAAGGCTGCTACTCAGCGAGTAGAGCAATTGTAACTATCAAGCTGGGTGGCAAACATCACCGATCGGGCAGCCCCACCGCGATCGCCGGTGCCTTGCTCTATGCACTGGTAGAGGCAAAAGTATTGCGGGACAGTAGTCTCAGTTGCGTTCTAAGGGTGACAACGGAATTGCACCATAGTGCATCCGAACCCGTGACATTTATCGAGATCGAAGAAGTATCGCGAGACTTGAAGAGCTGGGATAGCTGGGGACAGGAAGTGTGAACCACGGTACACAAGCGAGGTAGGGAATGCGATCGCAAAGGATTATCCAAGCAACTCGGACTTGGGCAGCAATTTTAAATCGCGTCCGGTGTTCACGCCGGAGAATCGGTAACTGTTCGCGAACACTTCGACATCTACAAACAACTGTCTACAAATGTAGACGGCGAATAGATTTACTTGACCCTGTTTTGCGCTTTGGCGTAAGCCGGATCGTGCTCACCAAATGCAATAACCTCCACCCGTCGCGGTGCAGGCTTGTCACGAACGCGGTAAATCAGGCGGTAAGCAATACCGTTGTAGTCGATCGCGATCGCGCGATATCCCTTGAGGGTCCCGCGCTTTGCCTCACTGGGCAAGCCACCGCAGGTGATCGGATCGCAACTGAGAACGGTTTTACAAATGTCAATGAAGTCCTGTACCAGATCGACGGGCAGCAAAGGCAAGTCATCTCGCTCTACCAGTGGGTGAATCTTAATCAGGTATCTGGATTTGATAGCCCTTACCCCTCAATCGCTCTAGAGATGTGTTGCGCTCTTCATCGGTTGACTCTGGCAACTCGATCCATTCTTCCTCTTGCAGCGGCTGGGCAATGCGCTGAACGGCTCTGGCTTCTGCTGACAGCTTGGGCAGCGATTCGCGTGCGATCGCCTGCCTCAATACCTCCCTAGCCCAGTCATGCCCCTTCTCCCTGACTTGTTGATCGATGTCAGTGGGTAGACGCAAACCAAAGACTTTGTTAGACAGAGGTACGCCCCGAACGCTCTCAAACCGGCCCGCTTCGCCGATCCGAGCGCCGCTAATGATGTCACCTTTTGGCATAGCTGTATCCCTAACTTTGCTTATCACGTTAACACCACAGTAACACGCGTTAACACGGTATAAGCAAACATAATCAAATTGCCGCGTTAACGCGTAAATACTAATCTTTTAAACCATCTAAAAGTCTTGCTATTGCCGTGTTAACACGGTAGGATTATTCACATAAGGTTAATCAACACATCGGCACAGGCACTACCCGCAAGGCGAACCCGAACCCGACACTCAGGACAGGCTAGTACCTACGAGATTCGAGAGAAGCCTTATATCGCAAAGGCGATCGCAAAGTTTCTCAGGCCGCGCGATCGCCCGCACCAATCAGCAAATCAAGTCACCGAAAGGACACACCAATATGTCACGAACCAACTATCGTAATCAACCCCGATTCTTGACCGAAAACTCTACCAATTGGAAAGCGCCCGCAGGCAATTATGGTGGCGATCCAATGACGCAGCAACCCCACTGGGAGCGTTACGGCTACACCAAAGAGCAATGGAAGCGTCTCACCAAAGAGCAGCGCATCAATGCTACAGCCGCCTACTACGCAATGCTGGATGCTCACGACGCAACACCCGCACAGATTGAAATCGCGCGAGCAAGCTTAGAGCAGCTCGCAGCATAGACCACCCCAGCAAAGCGATCGCGCGATCGCTTTGCTTGCCATCCACTCACGTAGCAGAAAGTCATGAACAGTAAACCAACCAGAGCAGCAGCTCAACGCATCACCGGCAAGCGGTCTATCAAACAGATTCAGCAATGGGCATCAGGAGCGGTGCAAGTTAATGGCAGACTCGCCAGCGGACAGGCGTTCGATCTGGACTTTGAGCAACTCCGTCGCGATGGAGCGAAAGACATCTTAGTAGAGCAGCTCAATGAGAAATGCTACCGAGCTGTCAATCAACGCAACGGCAATACTTACAGCTTGTTTGCCCGCCCCAGTCATATCGAATGCACTTGCCCCGATTACACCTATCGGGTGCAGCAATACGGACGCGTCCATCCCGTATGTTGCAAACACGGCTTCGCCTTGCTCGTGCAGTACTTCAACAGCATCACCCCAGAACAGTACGCAGAACAATCGCAAGCCGATGCCTCCATCTCGGACGCATCAGAATTGCTGGACAGCTTTTCGGGACTGGAAGCGTTCGATGCTTTAAAGCCAGAAGCAGAACATACACAGGTTGAAGTATGGCGAAACGAGCAAGGACTGCTTAGGGTGCAAGATGCGATCGAAATCGAACGCAACCTAGTAGCTAAGTTTGACTTTGATGAATACATCGCGCATTGGACTTACAACATCCTGTTGAACGGCAGTCCGATCGGGCGAGTCTTCAAACCGCGCGACAGTAACACGATGTGGATTGGCGAGCTGTATTTAGGTGGCAGACTGCGTCCGCGCTACGAGCGTGTCTGCACAACTCCCGATGTACCATCCGCTGCGCGATCGCTGAAGGCAAGGATCGAGCGCAACAACGAAAAGCAGCTCAAAAGCGCCGCGCTCTCTGTGCCCGACGATGATGACCCGTACCGAGATTAGCCCGCGTCTACGAGCAACCGTATACCAATGGTAGACACCTGCACAATCCCTGACGGTAGGAGGTTAGACCGTCTCATCGAACCGAAACATTCATCAAGATCAGGATTGAAAGTCATGGCGAAAGTAACTACACCGGCAAAGCGTCACTCGTTTTTTGGTGGCGATCGCGTCAAACCTCAAGGGTTGATCATTCCCGAATCAGCCGTATTCCTAAAGAACGATTGCAAGGCGGGCTGTTGGGCAATGGGAGAGACAGAGCTTGGTTCTAAGCTCGAATTCTTCATTTTGAAATTCAGTAAGCGCATCAGTGAACTCAATAGACCTCTTGCGTGAATCAACTAGGTAGGGAACGGAGCAACTCTATGTTGACGA
>CAYZWO010000115.1:0-12929 GCA_964482215.1 uncultured bacterium | reverse complement strand
CGTGAGAAATTATTTTAAAGCGTAGTTTGCAACGTTTATTTTGACCCCTAAATCCCCCAATACTGAGGGACTTCTAATAATTTCTCCAATATTGGGGGGCAGGGGGGCTTACTTTAAGAGGCCACCAAAAACCAGACAGTAAAAGTTGTTCCTGGATAGGCTGGATCTTGGCTGAGTTGATTCGGGCTAAGAAGCTCAATTCTGCCGCGCATTTTTTCCACAAATTCTTTAACGATCGCTAACCCTAACCCTGTGCCTGGAATCTCCCCGTCTGCTTGGACTCCGCGATAATGCCGTTCAAAAATATGCTCTTGATCGCTCAAGGGGATGCCATAACCTGTATCGGCAATTTCCACGCCTTGCCATTGTCCTGTTTCAGTAATGGTGGTTAACCCCAAAGTAACTTGAACTAATCCGCCACTAGGCGTATATTTAAGCGCATTATCAATTAAATTACTAAAAATTTCCCGTAATGCAGCAGCATTGCCTTGAATGGAGGGTAAATTATTGGGCAAACTTGCATCAAGTTGAATCTGTCGTTCCTGCGCGATCGCCTGTTCCGAGAGCAAAATCGGCTCTAAAATTTCCTTCAACACAATGGGCGTTAATACCAGGCTCGAACTGGGTAATAGGGCGGGAATTGCAGGTTCCTGTAGCGTTTCTGTCTCCCAAATGGGAACTGTTACCTCTGCCTCGGACTGGGCAAGATCTGCTTCAAAGGCTTGTAACAATTCCTGTAAATGATTACTTTCTCGACTGATCCCTTCAATGACTGATTGGGTTTTCTCATCGCCCCAAAAGCGTTTTAGCAATAATTTACTAAACGTCCGCAACGCAGTTAAGGGATTTCGCAACTGATGAAATAAATTATCTAAATGATCCCGTTCCCATTCCTGCCGTAGTTGTTGTTGTCGGAGTTGTTGCAAGTACCACCCCTGCCGTTGATCCAACACCGAGGCGATCGCTAAGGTATGGGCAACTTCTTCTAATTGAGCAATTTCTGAACTTTGCCACTGGGCCGATTGCCGTCCTGCCACCAATACACCCAACATAATTTCTTGATATACCAAAGGAAAAACCAATTGTTGATGGGATTGAATTTCATCGCTGGCTCCGTAGGGAACAACATCCTCTAAATCCACGATATCTAAGGTATCGGGGGCAGAAGGTAATAAACTCACTGAGGAATCAGGACGGGGAATTTGCAGTAAATTGGGAAATGTTGTTTCGGAATAAATGCTGGATTTGCTGGAGGGATAGAGAACAATGGGGATTAACTCAGGTTCATCAGTTTGCGTCGGCGATCGCGAGAGATAGACCCCACACCAATCCACCTGAATTCCCTGTTGTACCATCCTAACCTGAGCCTCACATAAGCTGATAAATTCGGGGCTAGAGACATTCGGCAACGGATCAACGGCAGACATAAAGATTTGTAAGGTAAGAAGTGAGGGCTAAAACCAACAAATATTAAGAAATGTTAATAAAGTTTTTAACGGATCTTAGGCATGTATACCGTAGGGAATATCCCAGAACTCCACCAGGAACAGGCATTTTCAAGATCCCTGATCTTCTAGAAAATTAGAGCGATCCCCTTGATTTTCCTGACCAGAACGGATACAATCGTAACGAATTTTGTAACTATAATTACAGCATGTAGCTGGAACAGGAGGTAATTGGGTTGGCAAGAAAACGTAAACGTAAAAGCCGTCGTCGTCAGGAAGGACGCAAAATTTTAGAACTCGTTCCCCAATATAGCATTGAAAGCGGTGAAGACAAACCCGTAACCGCAGCTCGCAAGTACATTCAATCAGTAGGGATTCAACCTCCTGCGCTACTTATTGTAAAACGAAACGAGCACACTACCGACAGATATTTTTGGGCCGAGAAAGGTTTGTTCGGTGCTCAGTATGTTGAAGAAAATCATTTTCTCTTCCCCAGTTTAAAAGAATATCAACCTGCCGTTCCTCCCGCCAAGACTCCAGTGGCCGCTGGTAGTGCCCGCTAGCTCTTAACGAGAAAAACGGAAAATTTATATTATAAGCTGATCAATATTAATACATATTAAAGATATCTCAACTGGAGCGCATAATTCAGATGGGATATTTTTTTGTCAATTTGGGTAGAGTAAAAGGCATTTCGGCCATCCAGAACTCGCCCCCTTTAATTGTTGTTATATCAATTTGCACCTTATTACTGATAAACAACAAAACCGCGATCACTTGGCAGAAAAATTGTGATAATGCAATTACAGTGCAGACAGTATCCTGTGCTTAAGCTCTTAATTAACTGAAAAAAGACGACCATGAGTTATTAACTGATCGCCTCTTTTCAAACTTAACTAAAACTAAAAGATTTTTATTCTTGCCAATTTGCCCAATCTTGAGGGACTAAAAAGCGTTCGGTTAATTCGGCTTCAGGGCTATTTGCTTCAGGAGTATAGCAATATTCCCAACGAACTAAGGGGGGCAGAGACATTAAAATCGATTCAGTGCGGCCATTGGTTTGTAGCCCAAAGATGGTTCCTCGGTCATAGACCAAGTTAAATTCTACATACCGCCCCCGTCGATAGAGTTGGAAATTCCGTTCGCGATCGCCGTATTCTTTGTTGCGACGTTTTTCTACAATGGGAGAATAGGCTGGTAAAAAAGCACGACCACAATCTTGAACAAAGGAAAACAAATCTTCCCAGGTCAAGGGTTTAATGGGTGGTAATTCCTTGCTGTACAGGGCAGCCGCTTTGTCGGAATGGGGGCCACGATAAATAGGAGATTTACCATCTTGGTAATCAAAGAAAATCCCGCCAATCCCCCGCATTTCCTGACGGTGATTTAGATAAAAATATTCATCACACCAACGCTTAAAGACGGGATAAAATTCAGGATTGGTTTTATCACAAGCCGCTTTTAAAGTACGGTGAAAATGAGCCGCATCTTCTGCAAATGGGTAATAGGGCGTTAAATCAATGCCACCACCAAACCACCAAACGGGGCCCGCTTCAAAGTAACGATAATTTAAGTGAACCGTTGGTACATAGGGATTACGGGGATGTAACACCATTGAAGTACCCGTTGCATAGAACCCATGACCTGCCGCTTCAGGACGTTGTTTTAGAATAGAGGGGGGTAACTCTTTTCCCCAAACTTCCGAAAAGTTAACGCCACCTTGTTCTAAAAAATCGCCATCTCGTAAAACTCGCGATCGACCACCACCACCTTCTTCCCGCTCCCAACTATCTTCCCGAAACTTGCCGACACCATCGAGTTTTTCTAATCCCTGACAAATTTCATCCTGAATACTTTTCATGAAGTTGCTGACTCGTTGTTTAGCATCAGCAGGCGGAAGAAAAGCTTGAGTTGAAGACGGGTTATCAGTGAGGGAAACGGTCATAATATCAAATGTTTTTTGTAATTAATCGTAATATTTAGCTTGTTCTTTATCGAAGATTCGCTTTATGCTCGATAAAGGCAAATGGTCACTTTTAATACTTTACGATTAGTTTAACGATTCCGTAAACCAGGTCAAAGTAATCTTAATATAATGATCGAGAATTCTTGGTGGTTTCCTGTTGTAGTACGTTTGTTTGGATAGCTTATCAGGAGAGTCAATTTGATTCTAAATTTTTCCTTTAAATTAATTGCAGCGCATGGGAAATTATTTTGCACCTTTTCCCTGTATAAAACCTATCGAGTTGTTAGCACTGCCCCAGTCGATGTTCTTTGGCGAAAAATTGTCAATTTAGCCGATGTGTCTTGGCATCCGCTTTTTTCTAAAACTTACGTTCCGTTAGGATTACTTCCTAAACCTGGCTTAATTTATCAGGCTGTAACCCGACTGACACCGATCCCGATTCGTTTGTTTGTGGAGAATGTTCGACCTGGAGAGTTATTGAGTTTACGGGTCTTGGCCATTCCAGGGATGGAGCAGAAGATCACCTATCAGATCGAATCTACTGTCTGCGGGACTTATATTTCCTATTCGGTGACCCTGCGCGGTTGGTTATCCCCGTTTATTTGGTGGTTGATTAAACCCTATTCAGATCGAGTAGCTAGGGATTTGGCGAGTGCGGCTGAACGTTTAATAGCTTAAACTTCTGCATGAACAAGAGCTAACTCTGTAATTGACATCCAATGACTAAGAACGGTTGGGCACTGGCGTAAAATTTACAACAAATCACTTCCAATGATTACAAATCGCTTGTAGCACAGAACGTAAAGAAAGAGTTTAAAACTGCTTTCTGTCAGCGTTTCATTTGTCTCACAATATGCCAGGAACGAGACTTGAACTCGTGACACGAGGATTTTCAGTCCTCTGCTCTACCAACTGAGCTATCCCGGCGTTTTTTCATGCTTAATCAGCATAACAAAGATAGCCGTATTTGACAAGACTTAATTTTTAATAATTTCTAATTTGTTTTTTGTCCACGTAAATTCTGGCCTCTTTTCCTCTACCAGATTGATCCCGTTTTGCTTCCCTCGTACTACGTTAGAAGAAGCTCTACTCAAAGGCATTTTCCTTGAAAGATAGCAATAAATGGAAAAGAAACTGCGCTGGAGGCTTACGCTAAGATGGTTTTATAATTGCGCTAAATGCTTGTTTTCTAGCCAGAAAGTTAAAAAAAGAGAACTCGAAAAAGTTTTATGAATTTAAACAGGAAAAGTAACTTTAAACCATTTAGTTTGCCGCCTTTTGGGAGTTTACTCTTAGCAGGGGCGGGGGTTCTCTTTTTAATTGGGCTGTTTTGGCCGCGTTCCTCATCACAAATTCCGCTCCAACCCTACAGTCAGTTTTTAACGGAAGTGGAACAGGGTCGAGTCAATCGAGTGAAAGTGGGTGATAAATTAATTTTGTATCAACTGAAGCGATCGCCGCTCCAACCAACAGGCGATTTATTAAAGCTTCCCCAAAGTCCTCTGAGCCCCACAGATGAATCCAATAATCCTTTTCATTCGATTGGAAAAATGGGACAGCCCTCTCAACCGAATTTAGACAACGACCAAGGGCAAATATTAGGAACCATTCCGATTAATGATCCCCAATTACCTGAGCGATTGCAGAAAAAAGGCGTGATTTTTGAAGCGCAACCGACTCCTGAACCCAGTTGGTTAGTGACCTTACTAGCTTGGGTGATTCCGCCCTTAATTTTGGTCTTTGCCATGCAGTTTTTACTCTATCGCGGCGAAGAAAAGCACTCTTTGGCCTTTGGGAAAAGTAAAGCCAAAATTTATATCGAAGGAGAATCGGAAAAAATTACCTTTGTGGATGTGGCAGGTGCAGAGGAAGCAAAGGCGGAATTAGTAGAAATTGTTGAATTTTTAAAAAATCCTGAACGATTTAGTAAAATTGGGGCGAGAATTCCCAAAGGAGTGTTATTGGTCGGGCCGCCTGGAACGGGAAAAACCTTATTAGCTAAAGCCGTTGCGGGGGAAGCAGGAGTAACGTTTTTTAGTATTTCGGCTTCGGAATTTGTCGAATTATTTGTTGGGACAGGGGCCGCACGAGTACGGGATTTATTTGAGCAGGCCAAGCAACAAGCTCCTTGCATTATTTTTATTGACGAGTTGGATGCGATCGGCAAATCCCGCAGTGGGGGGCAAAGTTCTAGTGGGAGCAACGATGAGCGAGAACAGACCCTTAATCAACTTTTGACAGAGATGGATGGATTTAGTGCAGGGGATTCGACAGTGATTGTTTTAGCAGCTACTAATCGACCTGAAACCCTTGATCCTGCTTTACTAAGGCCAGGCCGTTTTGATCGACAAGTTTTAGTGGATCGCCCTGATCTGGCAGGAAGGTTAGCGATTTTAGAGATTTATGCTAAAAAGATTCAGCTTGAAGAAGGCGTAGATTTAAAAAGTATTGCGACTCAAACCCCAGGATTTGCAGGGGCTGATTTAGCAAATTTGGTGAATGAGGCGGCGTTGTTGGCCGCCAGAAATCAACGAGAAAAAGTAGCTTTACATGATTTTCAAGAGGCGATTGAACGCATTGTGGCGGGTTTAGAAAAGAAAAGTCGTGTTTTATCGGAGCAGGAGAAAAAGATTGTCGCTTATCACGAAGTTGGCCACGCAATTGTAGGGGCTGTAATGCCTGGCGGAGGTAAGGTGTCCAAAATTTCTATTGTGCCTCGTGGTTTAGCGGCGTTAGGTTATACCCTCAAGTTACCGACAGAGGATCGATTTTTAATGACCGAGCAAGAGTTTCGCCAACAAATTGCCATGTTATTAGGGGGACGAGCCGCAGAAGAATTGATTTTCCAACAAGTAACCAATGGAGCTTCTGATGATCTGCAACGGGCAACGGATATTGCTGAGCAAATGGTAACGCTCTATGGCATGAGTAAGGCTTTGGGTCCGCTAGCCTATGAAAAGCGGTCAGCTAATAACTTTTTAGGGAATGGTCAGGGCAATCCTAGACGTTCCTTGAGTGAGGAGACGGGTAAAGCGATCGATGAGGAAGTCAAACAAATTGTTAATTGCGGTTATGATCAAGCTCTTCAAATCCTGCAAAATAATCGAGATTTATTAGAAACAATGACCAGTCGCTTATTAAAAACGGAAGTTCTTGAAGGCGATGAGTTACAATCATTACTCAATCAAGTCATTCCTTTAGAGGAATTAAAGACCTACTGATACAATAAGCTTAAGCTGTTTTCTGTCTTTCAATTGACCTTTGGATATTATGGGTGGAATTATTGGATTCATTGTAGCGGTTGTTTATGTCGGCGGAATTTGGCGTTTTTTATCGGGTTATTCTCGCACTAATTTCAATCGTGGTTTACCGACTAAGTTAATGCTTTCTTTACTTTGGCCTGCACTTTTGGTTATTAATCCTGCCTATCGCAAAAACTTTCAAAAGGCTTTAAAAGGTAGATAAAAATAAGCTTTTAATAATTTTTAATTACTAATGCCAGTTTATTTTTTTTGGGGAGAGGATGATTTTACCTTAAATCAAGCGGTGTCTCATTTGCGCGATCGCGTTCTAGATCCGAACTGGGCTTCTTTTAATTTTGAGAAAATCCCAGGAGAGCAAGCAGACGCAACTCAACAGGCCTTAAATCAGGCGATGACTCCTCCCTTTGGTTTCGGCGATCGCTTGGTGTGGGTTGTAGAATCCACTTTAGCCCAACAATGCCCTGACTCGTTACTGGCTAAATTAAAAGATATTTTTGCTACGATTCCAACTAATAGCCATTTATTATTTACTTCTAGCAAGAAACCCGATGGCCGCCTTAAATCTACTAAGCTATTTCAAGATTTGGCTCAGGTAAAAGAATTTTCTCTCATTTCCCCTTGGAAAACTGAAGAATTAGTCTTGCAAATTCAACAGATCGCGCAGGATTTAGAGCTAAAATTAACGCCCAATGCTCAACAATTATTGGCTGAGTCATTAGGAAATAATACACGGCAAATTTGGAATGAGTTAAAAAAATTAAAGCTATATAACGAGGGAAAAAATCAAACCTTAGATACCGATACTATCACTTTATTAATTAATGCCAGTACGCAAAATAGCCTACAACTGGCTGAGGCGATTCGTCAGGGCAATGGCGAAAAATCGCTGCGTTTAGTGGCAGAATTACTGGCCCGTAATGAACCTGCTTTAAAAATTGTGGCTACCTTAGTCGGTCAATTTCGGACGTGGACAGCCATTAAAGTTTGTCTCGAATCGGGAGAAAAGGATGAAAAAGTCATTGCAGCCACAGCAGAATTATCCAATCCCAAACGCCTGTATTTTTTACGCAAAGAATTACAAACGATTACAGGGAAACAGTTATTAGCCAGTCTACATCTGTTATTAGCCTTAGAATTTCAACTCAAGCGAGGAGCCGATCCCCTATCCTGTTTACAAACTAAGGTTTTAGAATTGTGTCAAATCTTCTCGGCTCATAAAAAGTAGCGATCGCGAATAGCCCTAAAGCCAAATTAACGGAACGCTTTTTAGTTTCTCAAGATTGGGTTAATTGGCAAGGTTAACCAAAATAATTGGGTTCGTTGCCAACTTTCCATTTGATGTTGCAACCAATACTGGGCTTTTGATTAGGGTCAATCGGTTGATCGGCTAAAACGGCAGCGATCGCTTGACGAAGATCGGAACCTGTTACAGGTAAACCATTGCTAGGCCGACTCTCATCCAGTTGGCCTCGATAAACTAAATGGCGTTGAGCATCAAATAGGAAAAAATCAGGCGTACAAGCAGCAGTATAGGCTTTCGCGATCGCTTGGGTTTCGTCGTAACAGACAGGGAAAGTAAAGCCCAATTCGGTAGCCATTGTTTTTAAGCTCTCTGGTGCATCGTCGGGATATTTTTCCGCATCATTGGAACTAATCGCAACGATACCGAGGCCCGTGTTGGCGTAATCTTGACCGAGTTGGGCTAATTGCTGTTGGACATGTTTAACAAAGGGGCAATGCCGACAGATAAACATTACCAATAAGGCTTTTTTGTGCTGAAAAGTTTCTAAAGAGATGGTTGTTCCTGACACAACATCAGGCAGATGGATATCAGGAGCTTGAGTGCCCAAAGCTAACATCGTCGAAGGTGTTAAAACCATAATTAAACGTTTTTTGAAAAATTTCTTAAGAAAAACAAATCGACCAAACTTTAACAAAAGCAGCCGATATAATGTAGTTTATCCTAATTGTTTTAGCCTTTCGAGCTTTTTTATGACCCTGAACCTGTATTTTTTGCGTCACGGTGAAACGACTTCTAGCCAAACAGGAACCTACTGCGGTCGCATTGATATTGATCTAACCGAAGAAGGCTATCGCATGGCAGAGCAATTTGCAGAAGCTTATCAACACCTCAAATGGAAAGCGATCTTTGCTAGCCCCTTACATCGCACTATGGCCACGGCTCAACCCTTAAGCGATCGCGTAGGCTTAAAAATTCAACGACGAGAAGGGTTAAAGGAAATCGCCTACGGGAAATGGGAAGGCAAAACGCCCGCAGAAGTTAACCTAGAATTTCATGATGATTATGTGCGCTGGTTAGCTGACCCAGGCTGGAATGCGCCTACAGGTGGCGAAAAGGGCATCGATATTGCGCGGCGCAGTTCGGAAGTCTTAGAAGAAATTGAGCAAACCTTTGATGACGGCAATATTTTAGTGGTTTCCCATAAAGCCACCATCCGTATTATTTTAAGCACCCTCTTAGGGATCGATATTGGTCGTTACCGCGATCGCATTGGAATGCCCGTTGCTTCAGTAAGCATTGTAGAAATGGCCGAAAATGGCCCCTTAATCCATGTCATGGGCGATCGCGCTCATTTAGATCCCGAATTACGAGGACGCTTTGGCACATAAGGACATTTAAATTAATCCTAAATTAATCCTAAATTAATCCTGAATATATTCCGTTCCGTTCATCAACGCATACTCAGCCCGCACCAATTCCCGACCCAGATAGGCCGCATGATTTAACATCGTGATCGGATAGCTTGTCTCACTTTCAAATAGCTGAACACACATTTCTTTAGCGGTCTTCGCTTTTAAAATCACCGTCGGCTTCCGTTCTACTGGGCCTTTACAGGGAATGACCTCTCCCGTTTCGGGATCAACCGCTAACCCCTGCTCATTAATGCTATTGGTAAAGTGTTTCACACAGAGCAATTGGGCTTCCTTGTCTACATAAATAATCCAATAACCGCCTGGATCTAGGTCAATATAGCGATTGGATAATTTATCATCAATAGTCTTAATCGATTCTTGCAATAAAACAGCCATAGTCATTTTTGTTTAGTTTTTAGAACTATTACCCACTAATAGGCTTAATTCCATTGTATCTTGTCGAAATTTTACGAATTTCTGCCCCTTACAATAAGGTTCCAGGAGGACTAACTTGAGAACTTTGCATCGCGCCTGAATAAACCAGACCTTTTTGAGCATCCAGCGTCAAAATCGCGCCTTCTCGAATGAGTTGGGTCGCTTGTTTAAAACCGACAATAACAGGAACCCCTAACCGTAAACCAATCACTGCTGCATGGCTAGTTAGGCTCGATTCTTCGGTAATAATTCCTGCGGCTTTACGCATTACTTCTACAAATTCTGCACTGGTAGAAGGCGCGACGAGAATTTCCCCAGCATTAAATTGGCTCAACTCACGGGGATTGTTGGCAACCCTAGCGCGTCCACTAATGGCTCCTTGACCAATTCCCACACCGCGACCCAAAACAGCTTTTACAACTTCGACTTTGATTAAATCCGTTGAACCCGCTACACCTTGGAGTGTCCCTGCGGTCATAACAACTAAATCACCATCGTGGAGATAACCATTTTCCTGAGCCACATTCATTGCCGCTTGGAAGGTCTGGCTGGTTGATGGCAGGTCTAGCACTAATAAGGGTTTAACCCCCCACACTAACTGTAATTGACGGGAAACATCCACATGGGGAGTAACCGCTAAAATCGGGGTTTTGGGGCGGAATTTAGAAACATTACGAGCCGTTGATCCCGTTTTCGTTAAGGTCATAATTGCCGCCGCATTGAGTTGTTCAGCAATATTGCTGACTGCTGACGAAATCGCATTAGGAATCGAGATCCGAGGATTGGAAGCGGCTTGGGTGTTAATTTGTTCGAGTTCAATCCGTTCCGCAATTTTGGCCATGGTTGCAACGGCCTCAACGGCAAACTTCCCGATTGCGGTTTCATTGGACAACATCACCGCATCAGTTCCATCGAGAATGGCATTAGCAACGTCGGAAACTTCTGCACGGGTTGGTCGAGGATTGTTGACCATGCTATCGAGCATCTGAGTTGCGGTAATAACAGGAATCCCCAATTGGTTAGCAGTCGCAATTAATTTCTTCTGCAAAATAGGGACATCTTCGGCAGGTAACTCTACCCCTAGATCCCCTCTGGCCACCATGACACCATCACATTTTTCTAAGATGGCTTGCATATCTTCGATCGCTTCGTGTTTTTCAATCTTAGCAATCACAGGAACCGATTTTCCTGCACTGGCAATCAGGTTTTTAATTTCATCAATATCCCCTGGATTTCGCACGAAACTCAGAGCAACCCAATCCACGCCCTGATCTAGGCCAAACATCAAATCTTCTTTGTCTTTTTCCGTTAAGGCGCGAATGGAGAGATAAACGCCTGGGAAATTAACCCCTTTATTACTCGATAATGTCCCCCCAACAACGACCCGACAATGTAAATCCTGTTTATCGTAGTCAATTTTTTCGACCACCATTTCCAATTTGCCATCATCCAGCAAAATCCGCGCACCGTCGGGAACTTCCTCAATTAACTTGTCGTAGGAAATCGAGCTAATTTCCTGACAGCACTCTACTTTACGGCTGGTTAAAATAAAAGAATCACCGTTTTTAAGTTCAATGGATTGGGTCGCATTGGTAAATTTGCCCACCCGAATTTTAGGGCCTTGTAAATCCTGCAAAATACCAACGGGCTGATTCAGTTCAAAAGCCGTTTGGCGGATCAGGCGAATACTGTGGTGATGATAATCGTGATCGCCGTGGGAAAAATTTAAGCGAAATGTCGTTGCCCCAGCTTGAATTAATTGACGCAGAACTTCTTTATTTTGAGTGGCGGGGCCGATGGTAGCGACAATTTTCGTGCGACGGGGTAACGGTGAAGATTGCATAACGAGGGAACAATAGAGGGTAATCAGTAATAATACAAGGCTTAGGACATGGTTGACTAGCCTTAGTCAGTTTTAAATTTCTGTTCCTAATGATCAGTTTTTTGCGTAATCTGTTTTTCTAGCTTAAAGTAAGCCTTTTTAACCTAGAATGATGGACACATTTTTTTTATTTGTGTTTCCATGCAAGACACAGTAAGAGTTTCAAGGCTTGCATCGACAAACTCCTTTATACTAAGCATGACTCATCGAGATAACTGTTCCTGAACACTCATGAAGGTTGAGTATCCAGAATTTTCAAGTACTTGCATAAGCCTCTTTAGATAGTCCGCTTGTATATCGCTAGGAAGACTTCTAACAAAGCGGATGATGTAATCATTAATATCTTCTGATTCAAAATACTCATCTTCCCTGTCATAATTTTCAATATATAAGTAACCTTCCTCAAATGCCTCTTCAATATCTTCTATTGTTTTTAGGATTAATTCGCTAATTTCCAATGGTAACTTGGCCCACAAACCACTAAGTTTATTGAATTGCCCAAATAATTGGTTTTCAAATTTTTTAGGGCTATACAGCAAAGTATCATCAGAAAATATGGCTCTAATGCCTTCTGTCACTCTATTAAAGATTTCTATAGCTTCGCCCTGGTTAGCAAATTGACTTTCAATAGCATCGAAGAAACTCTGAGGAGCAAACTTCAAAATCAAGTTGATAAGTTCTTCCTTTGTCAAACTAGCTAAGTAATTTTTTATTTTCTTTATTGAACTGGATTGACTCATACTAACTTTTGCAACTCATCTAAATGTTGCCCCTCTTATCCAAGTATGGCAGAAATGAAGTGGCAGAGAACAGCGATCGCACCATGAGAAGAAAACCTGATTGTATTTTCTAAAGTCCAAAATAATCGTAAATCAGATCATCATAATTAAAAAAAACAATTTGGTACGTTACATTTCATTAACGTGACCTACACTATCGCCGATCATAGTAATCGGTTGTTTGTCGAGAGCAATTTCAAATAAAAATTCAGGGGCAAAGTCTGCTCCGTTTGGCCATTCTATTGTCCGACTAGTTACATATACTTTTTGAAATAAATTTTTATCTTTTAAGGGTTCAAAGATTTCTCCATACAATTCTTGTTCTAAATCTACAATCCCTTCTATTCCATTATTAAAAGTTAGCTTTAATTGGTAGTTATCCACATATTCCACACAGATAACATGAAGAAATAGATCCTTTTTAGGGAAGGGGATCGATTCTGTTAAGCGGTTTTCTTTGACACGCATTTTCCCAGTTCTCCAATAATTCAGATTGGTGTAGAT
>CAYZWO010000114.1:7236-12964 GCA_964482215.1 uncultured bacterium | reverse complement strand
TTATTTGATCAATATCAATAACATTAACTTCATCATCTATCCGAAGTGGATTAATCATGATTTTTGCTTTTTGATTAGCAAGATAAGCATCTTTAATTCGTTGTTTAAGATAGGCATTTAACCATGTAAAAATACTGCCTTGTGTTGCGTCATAGGGCCCATTAATTGCTGTTACAGCTTCACAAAGATTACGGCAAAAATAAAGCCAAGTTTTTTGTAATGCTTCTTCGTAGTCTACCTTAGATAATTGAGGATCTAAATAAATTTTTCCTGATTTCTGAATTAATGATACTAATTTATTTAAACCCCGTTGTCGTTCTAAAGTATTAGGTGCTTTTCCACAGGTTTCTTGAATTAATTCTAATAAGTTTTCATCTAAATTGTCATCTGTTAACATAGTCAATTTTCCATAGTAAAGACCCAAAAACCTAATACTTTATCATCCTCTAACTAAGTTGTTAGAAAAAACATTAAGGAGATTTAACTAAAACAAAATCATTGCCATGACTTGTCGGTTGAATTTGAGCTAGATAAACTGAACCAACGCGATCGCCACTGGGTAAAAATTTAAAAGTCCCCGTTGCACCAGGTACCTTAAATTTTGGACTGTGTAAAGTATTTTTTAAACCTTCTCGTGTTGAATTTTGTTCTAATCCTCTAGCGATCGCCAAGGTTGCATCATAAGCCATTGCCGTCCGCCAATTAACTCTTGCTCCCCAATAATGATAACTATCGGCTAGAAAATCATTATTTCCTTGATCTTGAGGATACCAAGGAATCGAAAGTAATAAACCTTTAACCTGATTTTTTCCTTGTTCTAAAGTTTTAATAGTATAAAGTGTTGGACTGCTTAATAAGATTAATCGATTACGATTGGCTTGAGCAAGTGAAATTGCCTGATCTAAACGATCAATATGGGGAGTCATTAATAAGCCTTTTGCTCCTTGCTTCAGGGCTTGATTAATCATTATTTGTGGATCAAAATTAGGGCTAGAAAGATCACACACTAAAGGAGCAAGGGTTCCTCCCTGTGCCAAAAAACTTGCTAAAAATTCATCTTTAAAAGAGACATTATCAGGAGCTTCAGAATCATAACAAATCGCTAGCTTGGCATTTTTTGACTGATTGATAAAGTAACTTGCTAGGGGCTGAACCATCTCTTTCGTTGAAGGCACGACTCGAAAAATATAATCGCCCAAACCCGACAGATTATTGGCAAAACTAGTCGGGGTAATCATCACTACTCCTTTTTTTTGATAAATAGGAGCCGCTGCTAAAGAGGCATTCGAGGCATTGTGACCGACTACAGCTAGGACTTGATCATCGTTAACTAATTGGGTAGCGATCGCTTGAGATTTTTCGGGTTGATTACCATCATCTGCAATAACGATTTTTAAAGGTTTACCGTGAATTCCTCCTTGCCGATTAATTTCATCTTGAGCTTGAGCGACACCCCGCAAAATCTCCTGAGCAATATTGGGATTGCTACTAATCGGGACAACGACCGCAATTTTTACAAAGTCTTGATTCGCTTTAGCATTATTAAGATAAATCAAGGTTTCTGGATCATTACGATCTTTGGCTAAAGAAGCTTGAAATTGACTAGCCGCTTTTTCGTACTCTTCTTTTTGCATTAATTGAATGCCATTTTCTTTTTCAGGTGTAGATTTTGACTGAATTAATTGAGTATCCCCTTCACTCATATCTTGAGTATTTTTATTTTTAAAAGGGTTAGTAAAATTACTCAAACCGATGATTAAAAACAGGCTAATACCAAACCAAACAACAGGAGGTAAATTAAGAGTAGATTTCATGTTGATTTTCCTGAATTATAAATAGTAGAAAATACGAGGCAATCAGTAACTCAAAAAGTTTAATTTTAATCAGCAATGGGCAATTCCTTGAGGCGACGTTCAACTTCATCATTAATGGTCATTTTGTTCATCATGTATTCTAATTTTTCGGTTGGATTTTCTGTTAATTCGGCTTTAGCAGACACATGATGGCTTTTGCGTTCAATAGCGGACTGGGCAACTGCAAATTGATCTTGTAAAATTTCGAGATTCAGTTGATTGTCAATGTCACTAATTCCTCCCAACGCTTCATTGACTTCGGCAATCACTTTTAAGTTTTGCATTTCAAATTTGTAGGTTTCTAATTTTTCTCGTTCTCGACTTAATTTTTCCTTAACAGCGATCGCCATTTTTTCCGCTTGTTCCAGTTGTCCCGCTAAAGTCGGTAATAATTTTTCCGTCATGATCGCCTTAGTCATCGCCAAACGAGCCATCTCCTGATTTCCTTGTTGATTGGCGAGTAAAGCTTGTTGTTGATATTGGTCAAATTCCTTGCGTTTATCCTCATATTTAGCTTTAGCTGTTTCCTGAGCCGCGATAACTCGTGCCGCCGCATCCGTTAAATTAGCAACCGCTAATTGCATGGATTCTACGGATTCCTTCGCAACTTCCACCGCTACTTTACCCCCTCTTTCGACAGGAACGCCCCAGATCCAATGCCACGCACCAAAGAGTGTTGTTCCTGCCCGTTTGCCTATAAACCAATAAATAAAGCGTTTTACCAATCGTTTGTTCAACATAGCAACGTTAAAACCTTGATAACGACAAAGGATTAACAGGGGTTTTAGCTAGGTTTTCGCATTTTGTTACAAATCTTTACAATCACCTTGATCAAAGACAGATGTTTTAGCGATCGCGACTGCAATATAAAGAAATGTTAAAAATTGCGAAATTCTGGTTGTGGTGGTTGATAGCTAAACAGTAAACGCCCATTATTCACCGTCAAATATAAACGCTTGAAAATCATGAAAAAGTATTCTTCTTTGTGTCACTTAATTCCCCTAACAACAGGGTTAATCATTATAAGTAGTGTGTTGGGAATTGTCCCTTCAAAAATTCTTCCAAATTTATCTCAACCCGCACAGGCTCAAGAGACTAGCATAGGTATTGCGGAAGCTGGCTTTGTCCAATATTCTCAAGGAAATTATCAAGCTGCCATTCAAAACTTTACAAAAGCCATTCATCTTGAGTCCAATAATCCTGAAAACTATCTTTTACGGGGATTATCCTATTTCTTCTTAGAAAATTTTGAAAAAGCTAAAGAAGACTTTAATTATGCTATCCGTATTAGTCCTCATAACACCACAGCTTATAGTCTCCGCGGAATGAATTCTATGTTTTTAGGCATGACTGAAGCTAAGAAAGATTTAGAAAAATCTATGATGCTTTTACAACAGCAAGGAGATTTCTCACAAGCTAAAGAGCTTGAATCTCAATTGAAAAAACTAGAAGAAGCAATGAAGTCAATCATGGTAGAATTTCGTGATCAAAGCAGTTATTAATAATGAGCTTTATCAAGACAAAAATAAAGTTGAATGAATTCTAGCAATTCGTTGCATTAATTGAGTTTATTGATAACTAAAAAAAAGCCTTATCTTATTGGTTTTATCAGGCTCAATGAAAAAAATTAGATCGTGAATTTCTAACAAAGTGTACATCTAAAAAGAGAAGAGTATTATCTATGAGATCTCCTACTTCCAACAATTTCTTTCAAAATATTCCAGTTAAATATTATGCCTATGCAATTATGTCAATAATTGCTTTAATAAGTATCTCAAGTATATTAAAACGTTCCATATTTATTGTTTATCCAGGAGAAAGAGGACTCATTATCAATTTAGGTAAGCTACAAAATAAACCTCTTGATGAAGGATTTCACTTTATTATTCCCTATGTTTCTTCTGGAAAAAAAATAAATGTTAGAATCCAAAAAACAGTTGTTAAATCAACTGCGCGAACTAAAGATTTACAACGCCTTGAAACGGAAATGGCTTTAAATTGGAAAATTGATCCACTCAAGGTACAGGATATTTATCAAACAATAGGCAGTGAGCAAGATATTGATATTAAAATTATTACTCCTGCTTTTGAGGAAATAGTTAAATCCTCAATTCCTTCAAGATCACTAGATAATGCTCTTGCTCAACGCGAACAACTTCGGGAAGAAGTCACTGCTAAAATCCAAAAACGTCTTGCTCCTTTCGGTGTACTAGTAGCAGATGTTTCAATTATTAACTTAATCGCTTCAGAAGAATTTACTAAAGCAACGGAAGCGCGACAAGTTGCTGAACAGGAAGTAATTACCGCTAAAAAACAAGCCGAGGCATTAATTATCAAAGCAAAAGGTACTGCTGAATCTCAAAAAATCCTTCAACAAACTTTAACGTCTCAACTTCTTCAAAAGCAGCTAATTGATAAATGGGATGGCAAGTTGCCTACGGTCACGAGCGGAAATAATATTCCATTGATCAATATTAATCCTACTACTGGACAAAATAATTAATCCGATGAATAAACAACAGCAAAAACTTTACCAACAGATTCAAGATTATTCTTTAGATCAAGCCGAAACTTCATTTCCATTTAGTCAAAGACTCGCAAGAGAAAATAATTGGTCACTTTCTTACGCGCAACAGGCGATCGCGGAATACAAAAAATTTGTCTTTTTAGCAGTGGTTGCTGGCCATGTAGTAACTCCCTCGGATCAAGTGGATCAGGTTTGGCACTTGCACCTAACGTATACTCGCTCTTATTGGCAGGAATTTTGCCAAAACATTTTACAAACGCCATTACACCATCAACCAACTCGTGGAGGATACCAAGAACAAGCTAAATATCGCCAATACTATGAGCAAACCTTAGCGAGTTATGAATTGTTTTTTGGCGAAAAGCCACCTGCAACCATTTGGCCAAATGCAAAAACACGTTTTGAACAGGATTTAAATTTTTTACGGATTAATGCTCAAAAATATTGGTTGATTCCCAAATTAAATTGGCAAAAATTCCCCCCTATTAAACCTCAATCATTATCTTTTTTATTGGTTTTATTTACTTGCTCAATTTTAGTGACAGGTTGCCAAAGTTTGACGAAAATTACCAATCCTTTGGATATGCGTGGCCCAGAGTTTCTTTTCTTTTATCTTAAATTATCTTGTATTACCTTTGTCATTGCTCTTGGTTTGCGTTGGTTGTTACGTCTACCGACTAGCCAAGGAAAGCCCCAATCCGTTTTATTAAATCCTTATGAAATAGCCTATCTTGCTGGCAGAAAAAATCGACTCATTCAGACCGTAATCACCAAGTTAACAAAACAAAACTATATTATGGTTGATCGTTATCAAAAAACGATTAGATTTGATGGAGATATTAACAGCCTGTCCGATCCCTTAGAAATAGCGATCACTCAAGCTACCGTAACTGACATAGAACTTAGTAAACTTGAAACTTTGGACTTAGAACCCATTAAATTATTACAAAAAAAACTTGAATCTCTAGAGCTTTTAGTCTCTCCCAAAGCCAAGATTAAAGCGGGAATTTATCCCTTAATATTAACTGGATTATTACTACTATTAGGCATTGCCAAAATTTATGTTGGGATCTCCCGTGATAAACCAGTTGGCTTTTTGATTACGTTCTGTATTGTTCTGTTTATCATGAGTTTATTTCTACTTGTCCCCGTTCATCGCAGCCGTTATGGCGATCGCATTTTTAAGCATTTACAAGCAGATGGTGAATATTTAAAAACACTTCCGTATAGTCCTGAAGGCTTTGCGTTATTTGGAGCAGTGATTTTAGCCAACGAGCCGTTAATTGCACTACACAGCATCTTAACTGCTAGTAATAGTAGTAGTAGTAGTGGAGGCTGTGGTGGTGGA
>CAYZWO010000114.1:0-7167 GCA_964482215.1 uncultured bacterium | reverse complement strand
ATAATTAGGCGTTACTAACATCCTGAATCAAGTTATGAATTAGTAGGGAATATAGCAATCTGAAATGATTTGTAAGATGGAATTCAATTTCTAGCATTGGTTCTACATCTATTAGTTTCTAGCAATAACTTCTGATTGCTAACTGAGATGTACTCCTATTTTATTCTCTACTTTTGCGAAATTTCTTTCCTCTATATCTCCTCATTCAAAGCTTTTCTAATTAATATAACCGTACTAGGAACTTGGCTGGCAATCATAGCAGGAATATTACCGTGAATTACATTTTGTAAAAGTCCTTCGCGGCTGGCTCCCAAAAGAATGGCATCACACCGTTGGCTTTCGGCTAAATTGATAATGGCATCTGAGACTGATCGCGCACATAAAGGAATAGGTGTAATGGTTTGGGATAATTGATTTTCTACGAATTTAGCAGCTTGTATTAAATCAGCATAATCTTCTAATGGTTTATTTTGTAAGTAGACTTTTGATAATAATAATTCAGGGGAATTGTTGGGGTTATAAAGCGATAACATTCCAGGTAAAAATTCTAGCGATCGCTGAATATTTGGGCCGCCTGCCATCGGAATTAACCAAGTCGCTTTTTGTTGTAATCCTTTCGGAAATGCGGTTGGGCTAGAACCTAATTTTACTAAGAGGAGATCACAAGGAGCTTTTTCGATCATCCTATCAACCACATTGCCAAAAATTGCCCCCTGACTGCTCGTATTGCCTTTCCAACCCATGATTAACAAATTAATTTGACGTTCTCGGATGGTATCTAATAGGGTTTCAGCAATATTATGGGCTAATAAAATTTGGGTATGGACGGATAGTTGACGATGACGACCCAAGCGTTCCATGCGTTGCATTAACTTACGGCCATCAAGCGTTGATAGGGGAAATTCAGACGGAGGACGGTGTTTCGGCGTTTGTAAAACTTGTAGACAATCAATTTCGTATTGCTTATCTGCCGCGATCGCTGCTGCAATTTGAAACAAAGCTGAAGCCGTGTAGGGATTCACTAAAGGCAGTAAAATTCGGCCTTCACCTGTAGCTGGCGCGCGAGTTTGATAGGCCACATAGGAAGGCGTAGGCTTAATACTCAATCCTCCTCCTAATTGGGTAGCTTCCTCACGAATAATATCGGTACGGGTAATAATCCCAACTAACCTAGCATCCTGCACAACGGGTAAACGGGAAAGCTGATAACGGTTCAACAGATATAACACATCACTCAGAGGAGCATTTGGGCTTACTGTAACTGGATTTGGAGTCATGATATCTCGCAGGAGCGTCTTTTCGGAACGCTGGGTTGCATTGGCTAAATCGGTTTGGGTAAAAACGCCAACTAATTTGCCTTCTTCAATGACGGGAAAGCCTCGATGATGGGAGCGAGACATAATTGGCAGGACTTCCCCTAGCGTGAGGGAACTTGGTAAACTTTCCACCTGAGTTTGCATAACCTGGGAAGCGTGGAGAGTCAGCAGAAAATTGCGTTCAGGATTTTCTTCAGTAAGGCTAATTCCCTTGGCTTCTAATAAATGTTCGTACAGCGATCGCTTAAAAATACTTTCCGCCACGATATAGGAAACTGCACAGGACACCATTAACGGTAAAACGATATTAAAATTGCCTGTTAACTCAAAAACAATGATGATTGCTGTGACAGGAACCCGCACGACCCCAGTAAAAAAAGCTCCCATTCCTGCTAGAGCAAAGGCTGATGTGGATTGGGTAATGGAAAATAGCATTCCCGCATCGCCCACGAGATAACCTAACGCTGCCCCCATCACTAAGGCCGGTGCAAACAACCCCCCAGGCGCGTCGGAGCTATAGGCCAACATTGTTAAGAAAAAATGGGCAAAAAAGGCCAGCACAATATTTTGCCAACTCAGGTCTCCCATCATCACAAAATCCTTTAACCCCGCATTATCCCGAAAAAAAGTCGGCATTAAAGCAATAAAACTACCTGAAATTAGCCCTGATAGCCCAACACGCCAGGGCATAGAAAAATTCAAGCGACGATGGATAATTTGTCCGAATAAAACGCCTCGATTAAATAACGCGCCTAAGCTTCCTGCTAAGGCTCCTAACAGCATATATAGGGGGATTTCGGCCAAAGAAAATTGAATTGCTAATAATTCCGCAGTTTTATGGGAAAAATTGAGGTCGGCTGTTTGTAAAAAGAGGGAAACCACCGCACCCACAAAGGAGGCAACAATAGCCGTTTCTAAGGTTAAACCCGAAACATCCCGCATTAGTTCTTCAACCACAAACAATACCCCCGCAATGGGTGTGGTAAATCCTGCGGCCAGTCCTGCGGCGGCTCCGGCTGCAATCATCTGACGACGATGTTCAGGAGAAGTCGGTAACCATCGGCTCAACTGGGCGGCTAAAGCGGCTCCTATATGCACGGTCGGGGCGCGACGGCCGAGGGTGAAGCCTCCTCCTAAAATTAAAACCGTTCCCACTAATTTCGCGATCGCCACTCGCCAGGACAATTCAATGGGATAACGAGCCAATGCCGCTTTAACTTGGGGAATGCCCCCTCCTGCGGCTGCGGGAGAAAAGCGTTCAATAATCCAACCCGCTAACCATCCAAAACTTAAACCGGCTAAGGGCAAAACCCAATGGGCCCCGTAGGTATTGGCCGTGTGCAATCGCCATCCCCCTAACCAACCGACCCCTTCTTTGATAATCAAGGCCGCGATCGCGGAAAAGACCCCAATAATACAGGCTTCTAACAGGGCATAACGGCTATCAATGGAATTACGCCCAAAATGGCGGGATTTAAACCACGCATAGATCTGTTTAGGCGATAAACTAAAAGACATCTAGAAATTGCTCAGCATCCCGACAAATAACAGATTGAAAGTCACAAAAGTGGCTATTAACTCTCACCATAGCTTAATTTGGAAATAGCATTTAAGGTGATATTGACGGCAAATCGGATTTTGAATTGATTTCTCTGAATTTCCCTAAAAATAATGATCGCAATTAATCAAGTTTCCAAATGGTACGGTCAATTTCAGGTTCTCAAAGATTGCACCACTCAGGTCAATGAAGGAGAAGTGGTCGTCATTTGCGGGCCATCCGGTTCGGGCAAGTCCACCTTAATTAAATGTATTAATGGGTTAGAAAGTTTCCAAGAAGGTGAAATTCTCGTTGATCAGCTTTCGGTGGGTAAATTAAAATCCAATCTGCCAAAACTGCGATCGCGGGTGGGAATGGTATTTCAGCACTTTGAATTATTTCCCCATTTATCCGTTATTGAAAATTTAACCATCGGGCCGACCAAGATCTTGAAACGATCCAAAGCGGAAGCAACGCAACAGGGAATGGAGCTACTCAAACGGGTGGGTTTAGAGTCCCAAGCCCAAAAATATCCAGGACAACTATCGGGCGGGCAACAACAACGGGTCGCCATTGTTCGTGCCTTAGCCATGAATCCCATTGTCATGTTATTTGATGAACCGACTTCAGCCCTTGATCCCGAAATGGTGAGCGAAGTGTTAGACGTTATGGTGGAGTTAGCCCAAGAAGGCATGACGATGATGGTAGTGACTCACGAAATGGGTTTTGCTCGCAAGGTTGCGGATCGGGTGATCTTTATGGATCAAGGTTTAATTGTGGAAGATCAACCAAAAGATGAGTTCTTTAACAGTCCGCGATCGCCGAGAGCACAACAATTTTTATCAAAAATCTTGCATTTATAAGCCGTTAACCAACGAGATCGCCTTCTGTGGGATATAGTAGAAAAGCAAATTGTCCTCCCACACTCCTTTGAAATTATTCCCATGATTGATAAACAGAGCTTACAACCTGTTGATAAAGTTGCGCTGAGCCTTATTGCGGGATTAACAGTAGTTATGGGGGGATTAATTATTGGCAACAAAGCCTGCGATCGCAATTGTTGGTTTGAGAATCAGCCACGAGTCCAACAGTTTAGCTGGCAAGATCAAGTCATCGGCTCGGAAGATAAAGCCTTTATCTTGACCTTTGACCGACCAATGGATCATCAAGAAGTTGAAAAAAATTTAGTTATTAATCCCCCCTTGCCTGGAAAAATCAGTTGGGCAGGTCGTAAATTAGCCTATACCTTAGACACCCCCATTCCCTACGGTGAAAGGTATCAAGTGCAATTATCCGATGCCAAGGAACAGTTTTTTGGTAGAAACAAGGAAGGAAAAGTGATGAAGCCTTTTGTCGGGGAGTTTCGCAGTCGAGACCGAGCCTTTGCCTATATTGGAACTCAAGCAGAAGAAGCAGGACGACTGATTTTCTACAATTTAACCCAACAGAAAAAAACAATTTTAACACCGAGTAATCTAACGGTTGTCGATTTCAAGTTTTACCCTGAAGGCGATCGCGTTCTCTTTTCGGCTGCTGATAAATCACTAGGTTTTGATGGATTGCGACAACTACAACTGTATAGCATCCCGACGGAAGGAACGGATAATCCTGAAATTCCCCTAGTCCCTAAGCTTATTCTCGATAATAAAGAATACCAAAATAATCAATTTGATATTTCAGCAGATGGCAAAATTATTGTGGTGCAACGGGTTAATCGAGAGAATCCGGCTGATTTTGATCTGTGGATGTTAAAGGAAGGCGAAGAACCTGCCCGATTAAAAGTAACCGGCGGAGATTTTCGGATTGCGCCCGATAGCCAAAGTTTAGCGGTTGCGAGGGGGGAAGGAATCGGCATTTTACCCTTACAACCCGACTCGAAACCCTTAGATTTTCTTCCTAAGTTTGGACAATTATTGAGCTTTTCCCCTGATGGTTCGGCGGCGGCGGTGGTTAGCTTCAACACGGATAATGCCAAAATGCGCTTTAAGCGATCGCTCTTTTATGTCAACAATCAGGGTGTGCAAAAGGAATTATTAAATACAGAAGGATCGATTATTAATTGTCAATTTAATACGACAAATACGGAACTGTATTGTTTATTAACCAATTTGGTAAAAGGAAAGGATTACCAAGAACAGCCCTATTTTACCAAAATTAATTTGAAAACAGGACAAGTGATTCCCTTAGCCGCTTTGCCTGAATATCGAGATACTAAAGTTAGCCTTGCGCCTGATGGTTTAGCACTACTATTTGATCAAGTTTTAGCCAGTAATAATAGTCAAATTAATACTAGTTTAAGCACCAGTTCAGGGGAGCCTGTATTAGGCGGTAAATTGTGGCTATTGATCCCGCCACTAGACAATACAAAGGGTAAAGGGCCAGAATTGAAAGAATTGCCCTTAGCTGGTTTTCGTCCTCAGTGGGCCCCTTAATGGTTATATAGGATTGACTGTAAGAATTTCAAAATAAAAAAATTCTTGCTTAATTTTGTTGACAATATTGATTCGTCTTGGTGACGAGTTGTTGTTCTTTTTTGCCAATTTGTTTAACTTCATCTTGGGCAAGTTTAGCGGTGGGAATATCTTTATTTTCAATGGCTTTTACAAAACTACGGGTGGTAGAAGCATTTCCCTGATAAATATCCGCTAACCCTTGTTGATATTGGACAAGTTGGGTATCTTTTAAATCCAATTTTTTCAACTGCTCTGAAGCTTGATCAAAAGCATCGGCTACGAGCAAAACCTGTTTGGTGTCTTTGGTATCTCGGCTTTTCGCGCTTTCATCGGCCATTTTTTTCGTGATCAGGAAAATCTTTTGGCATTGGGCTGTTTTGGTTTCTGCACAACTATTTAGCAAAACCGCGATCGCGAGAAAAACGGGCATGAAGAGGGAAAATGATTTAGGAGAACGGTTAATCGGATGAATCGAATTGAACATTAGCAAGGATTGAGATAGGCATCAGATTCAAATTATGCAAGAGATTTACCCCTTTTGGTATGGGATACCTAAGCCCCATGTCGTTGTTGATGCCATTGCCACGCATGGGAAATAATTTTGGTTAAATCGGCGTATTGGGGATTCCAACCTAAAATTTCTTTGGCTTTTTTGCTGCTACCGACTAATATCGGAGCATCTCCTGCTCGGCGATCGCTTTCTTTCACGGCTACCGTTTGCCCTGTTACCTGTTGGCTCGTTTCAATAACTTCACGAACAGAAAACCCGTTGCCATTGCCTAAATTAAAGATCTCACTGTCGCCACCTTTTAATAAATATTGCAGACCTAAAACGTGGGCATCGGCTAAATCGCAGACATGAATATAGTCCCGCACCGCCGTTCCATCAGGCGTATCGTAATCTGTCCCAAAAATGGATAAAAATTCCCGTTTTTTCAGCACGGTTAGCAAGGCCAAGGGGATCAAATGGGTTTCGGGTTCGTGGTCTTCTCCTAATAATCCTGTGGGTTCGGCCCCTGACGCATTAAAGTAACGGAAAATAACAGATTTTAACCCGTAGGCTTGATCAAAATCGGTCAGAATCTGTTCTACCATCCGCTTACTGGCCGCGTAGGGACTGAGGGGGCTAATGGGATGATTTTCCGTCATGGGGACTTCTTTAGGCATTCCATACACGGCACAGGTGGAGGAGAAGACGAATTTTTTGATATCGGCCGCCATCATCGCCTCTAGCAGGGTCAATGTCCCCACAACGTTGTTATGGTAATAGATATCGGGTTTGTGAACTGATTCCCCGACAGCAATAAAAGCCGCAAAGTGCATCACTGCATCGATTTTACGGGTGGCAAATAAATTGTCTAAATAGGCGCGATCGCTGGTATCGGCAACCAGAAGTTCTACTTTCAACCCGTCTTCAATTAACTCCCGATGGCCATAGGAAAGATTATCCAGCACAATGACGTTATAACCTGCTTTTTGTAGTGCCAAAACCGCATGGGAACCAATATAGCCCGCTCCGCCGGTCACGAGAATGGTTTGTTGAGAATCTGCCATGATTACCTCCTCATTAATGCTGTGATTACTAAAGCTTTTTTGAATTAAAAATACTTATTTTTATCTTATCAAGCTTTATCAACAAGACTGGTTCATTCTAAAATTTCGAGAGAAATAGCTCACGAGTCAGCAAAGGGCTTAAAAGCTAGATTTATAGCAGCTAGAGCCTGAATTTGCCTAATAGCAATTAATTGTTTGGACGCAAGCCTTACGCTCCTAAAATAAAAATCACTCAAATAAAGAGCGAGGTAAATTCAGTAGATCGAAAAAGCGATCAGGAAGTGGGTAAGAAGAGCGTGGTAGTGGC
>CAYZWO010000113.1:0-12967 GCA_964482215.1 uncultured bacterium | reverse complement strand
ATGGTCAATATCATGCTCCGAAGGCTTGCTTAAAACTTTTCAAACACGTTCTTAGGTTAATGGCATGGGATTTAGAGGGATAGAACGCATCTGCTTCTGCCTAACCCAAACTCACGTTGAATTAAAAAAAAGGAATTTACGCGAATTTGCACTTAAAAAAATCAAGAAATAGCTCTTTTTAAGTTGGAACGATTTCGCCACCAGGCCCAAAGGGTACTTGCAATAAAAATACTGGAATAGGCTCCCGTTGCAAATCCGATAATTAACGCCAAGGCAAAATATTTTAAGGTTTCACCACCAAAGAAGAAAATACCAATCAAGGGTAAAATCGTCGTTAAGCTTGTATTAATAGAGCGGGTGAGGGTTTGATTAACCGAATCATCCACAACCTGATCAATCGATTCATCGGGGTATTTTACTAAATTCTCCCGAATACGGTCATAAATAACGACCGTATCATTCACCGAAAAACCAATAATCGTCAACAAAGCGACTAAAAATAAACTATCAACTTCTACTCCCGCCACTAATCCCAAGATGGAGAAAACACCAACGGTAAGCAAAACATCGTGAAAAAGAGCAACGCATAATCGGGCTGAAATCTAAACCCTAAGTAAACTGCAATCCCAATAAAGGACAAGACGAGAGCCAATGCGCCAGAGGTAAATAATTCACGTCCAATCGTCGGGCCGACCGTATCAATTTGGATAGTTTCGGGATCAAATTTACCGATTCTGTCGGTCAAAACCTGTTGTAACTCGGTTCGCTCTCCCACATCCAAGGCTTTAGCCCGAATAGAAAGGGTGTAATTATCAATAATCTGAATACTACTGCCGCCCAAGCCTTCCTCTTCTAAAACTGCCCGAACCTTAGCCACATCAATGGGTTCTGAACAGCTTTTATTCGCCGCACATTCCAGTTGCAATTGTAGACGGGTTCCCCCAATAAAATCTAAACCAGGTTTTAACGGTGTTCCAATAATTGACCAGGAAACTGCCATCGAAATCAAGCCAAAGGCAATAATTAAGGCCGAGGTTGCCCACCAAAACTTTTCCCATTTAATAATATTGAGTCTCATCTTTTCCCTTCTCCTATGATTTGGCGGCTACGGTATTACTGTTTAGATTGGGGCAAAATAGTTCGGGTTTTTGACGAACACCAGGAACGCCCAATACAACCCATAACAATAGGGTTCGGCTACAGGTCAACGCCGTAAACATACTAATGGCAACCCCGATCGCGAGGGTCAACGCAAACCCTTTTACCAAGCCCGACCCAAACCAAAAGAGGGCAGCACAAGCAATCAAAGTCGTCACGTTACTGTCCAAAATACTGGAAAAGGCGCGATAAAAACCCCCTTCAACCGAACGATACAGGGTATTTCCTGCCCGTAATTCCTCACGAGTCCGTTCAAAAATCAGAACATTGGCATCAACCGCCATCCCGATACTGAGGATAAAACCTGCAATCCCAGGCAAGGTTAAGGTTACGCCCACTAAGGCAAAGGCCGCTAAGGTTAACAAGGCATAAATTAACAGGGATAAATCTGCAATTAATCCAGGTAAACGGTAATAAATTCCCATAAAAATCAAAACCAGGATTAAGCCCGCAATACCAGCGATAATACTGCGCCGAATGCTATCTTGTCCGAGAGTTGCGCCAACGGTTCGGTTTTCGACAACTTTGACAGGGAAAGGTAAGGAACCGCCCCGCAATTGAACGGCTAATTCATTGGCAGATTCAATAGTAAAGTTGCCTGTAATCACGGCACTCCCGCCGGTAATCCCTGTGCTAGCAAACTCCACACCGACAACGGGGGCACTAATCAAGCTATTGTCCAAAAAGATCCCAATACTCCGACCTGTTCCCGCTAAATTTTTGGTTAACTCAGCAAATTTCTGACCACCAGCGTCATCAAAGCGCAGAGCCACTTCCCAGGCATTACCTGATTGAGTAGGAGAAGGACGAGCATCTTTCAAGTTTTTTCCTGTTAAATCAACAGATTCAAAAAGATTTAATAAAGCTTGATTGGATTTATCCAACGATAGGGTGAGTTCTGCCAGCTTGCTAGCTTCTACATTCTGTTTTCTTAAGAAAGCTGCTTGCGTTTCTAGCTGACGTTTAATGCTGTACTCAGCTTGAAACTCTCCCTCTGTTCCCTGACGTTGTTGGCGGAATTCGAGTTGGGCTGTCCCTCCTAAAATTCGTTCGGCCTGTTCGGGATTAGTTACGCCAGGTAATTGCACCAGAATTTTATCCTGACCCACGGTTTGTACCAACGGCTCAGAGACCCCCAGCGCATTGACCCGATTTTCAATAACCGTTTTGACGGCCGCTAGGTCTTCGGGTTTGATTTGCGTCACATCTTTGGTCGGCTGTACTTCCATTGTTAATTGAGCACCACCTCGCAGGTCTAAGCCCAATTGCAAAGGTAAGGTCAGTAGAACAACAAAAGAGCCAATAATTAACGCAACAATAAGGCCAATTAACCAACGCTGTTTTTGCATAGGAAAGAGGGAAGTAAGAGGTTAAAAAGATAGATTCCTTTAGAAACGGGCATCCATCATTTTTTTGACGGCTTCGACAATTTGGGGTGGTTGAACAATGGTTAGACGTTCCAGGGTTCCGTTATAAGGGGTAGGAATATCCTGAGAAGATAGACGAACTACTGGCGCGTCTAATTCATCAAAGAGTTGCTCGGTGATTAGAGCCATTAATTCAGCCGCAATTCCCCCTGTTTTCATACATTCTTCAACGATGATCACCTTATGGGTTTTGCGTATCGAGGCGGAGATCGTTTCCATGTCAAAGGGTTTGAGGGAAATCAGATCAATAATCTCAGGATCATAACCGTCTTTTTCTAATTGCTTTAATGCCTGTAAGCAGTGGTGACGCATCCGAGAATAGGTCAAGATTGTCACATTTTTTCCTGGACGCACGATTTCGGCTTTATCGAGAGGAACGATATATTCACCATCGGGTAAGTTTTCTTTGAGGTTGTAGAGTAAGACGTGTTCAAAGAAAAGAACGGGATTATTATCCCGAATGGCCGCTTTTAATAAACCTTTGGCGTTATAGGGTGTGGAACAGGCCACAATTTTTAAGCCGGGGACGGCATGGAAATAAGCTTCTAAGCGTTGGGAATGTTCTGCACCAAGTTGTCTACCCACACCGCCAGGCCCGCGAATGACCATTGGAATTTTAAAGTTGCCGCCTGAGGTATAACGGAGCATTCCCGCGTTATTGGCGATTTGGTTGAAAGCCAGCAGTAAAAAGCCCATGTTCATCCCTTCGATAATGGGACGCAGGCCCGTCATTGCGGCTCCGACGGCCATTCCTGTAAAGCTATTTTCTGCGATCGGCGTATCGAGGACGCGCCATTCACCATATTTTTGATAGAGGTCTTTTGTGACTTTGTAGGAACCGCCATATTGTCCTACATCTTCTCCGAGAACGAAGACAGTATCGTCCCGACCCATTTCTTCATCAATTGCTTGTCTTAAGGCGTTAAATAAAAGGGTTTCTGCCATAGTCTCCGAGTCTCACCAATATCCCGTTGAGCGGTATTTTCACCGTAAATTTTTGTCAATATTTTGTCATTATAAGGTGTTGGGGTCTTTCCTTAGCGATCGCGTCCGAATCGATCTCTTACCAAACGCTGAGAGTTAACTGGTAATCAAAGGGAACCTTCGCCTTGGAAGCGACAATAATTTCATAATAGCCCGTTTCAGGTAAAACCCCTGACCACTGATGGGTACGGGAATTATCTAATAAAGTTTGCTGCCCAGTAGGGGAATAGATGGTCAATAACGCATCAGGATTGCCTTCTAGCTTGATTTCCATAGGTTTAGAAGCAGGCAAGGAAATCACATAAGCTTTGCCTTCCCCTGGTGCTAATTTTCCCGTTACCTGTTGAGTGCTTTGGTTATTATTTCTGGCTAACAATTCATAGTTTTTTTGTTGCTGTAACGCTTTAACCGTATCGAGCGCGATCGCGTACCAAACTTGCTCTAAAGGCTGACCCTGAAAATTCTGACTTTCTAATTCAGGAAACTCTTTAAAAAAGCGCACATTAACTAAATTGGTCAGCGATCGGCTACTGAGCCGTAACTGATTTACTTGGCGTATCCAATCATTCCGTTGCTCAGAGCTATAACGTCCCAATCCCTGTAAGGCTTCTGGGCTCAAGAGACTAAGTTTATCCAATAAATCATTAGCTGTTTGTCGCCATTGCTCATCGCTAGGGGAGGGAGTCGTCGTATTTTGATTATCAGTAACTTGACTCGCTAAGCGTTGATCTACCAAACGATTAAACCATAAAGGATCAATGCCTAAACTTTGGAGACGCGATCGCAGTGTATCCGTCAATTTCCCGTTATCAGCCATTGAAGGAGGTAAAGCAGTCGGTTGGGGTGACGTTAAAATATCCGAACTGGGTAAAGGTTTCGGCTTTAGGACTTGATCAAGCCATGCTTTCCCCGCAAACCAGCCCATCGTTCCCGATCCCAAAATCAGAACCAGAAACAGACTTAATTTGCCGATACAGCCCCAAAGGAAATTTTTTGAGGAGGAAGACTTAACCGCCATATCACTTTTAGGATCAACAGAAGGCACAGAATCGGGGTGGGGGGCAGTGACGGAACGATTCTTGTCAGTTGTCTCCGCTTGAGCCTGAGCAGAAGAGGATTCGGGCGACTTATCAGCCACTACGGTTAAACAATTGAGAACTTCCTGAGCAGAGGCAAAAGGGGCTTCTGATGATTCCGTGACCAGCCTTAACAGAATATTGGATAGTTCCGCACTAACCGCGCATTGCTGCAAACTTTCTATTACCTGCTGGGACGACTGGATCGGTGGGGAAATCTCTTTGCCTGTTAATAATACAATAGCTGTCGCGCCTAGCCTATAGAGATCTTCTTGAACAGAGACTGTTGCGGGCTTTTGATTACTAATTTGAGCGGTTGATTTTGTATCGGCGATCGCACTAATTTCTTTAACACTACTAAAATCGATTAAAACAGGTAATTGGTCAAACTCCCGTTGAATAATATTCTGGGGAGAAATATCCCTATGGACAATGCCCTGCTCATGGAGATATTGCACTACAGGTAAGAGCTGTTGGAGTAGAAATCTAACTTCCACTTCCGTAAACGTTTTCTTCTGGCTGCGTCGTAAATTGAGAAGATTCTGGTACGTTTCCCCTTCAACATAATCCTGAACTAAAAAGAGGGAAGTTTGATCATCTTGAACAAGCCGAAAAAATTCCCGAAAGTTAGCAACCTGAGAATGGTAAATGGTGTAGAGAATTTCCGCCTGACGTTGAAACAATTCGGTGGTTTTTTGGAGAACGACAGGGTCTTGAAGCTGAGGAGCAAATTCTTTAACCACACAAGCTTCATGAAAACGATGGGTATCTTCTGTTAAGTAGGTACGATTAAATCTTCCCTGACCGAGGACAAGTTCCACTAAATAGCGATTATTAATCAGTTTGCCAGGCTTGATGGGCTGTTTCATCGGGGAAGATGGCTTGACGTTTTACGGGTAATTGCTTCATTATCCCTTATCTTTAACGTAAGGTTGCTGATACAGTAATGAGCATCAAAGTATTGATTGGGTCTAGAACAAATGAGGCGAATCTTATTGACGGGAGCCGATGGGCAATTAGGACAGGAGTTACAGCAGTTTTTACCCCTGTTAGGTGAAGTCATGGGCATTACTCGCGCTCAGCTAGATTTGAGCCAAGGGGAGCAGATTAGTCAAATTATTCAACAGGTTCAACCGGATATTATTGTCAATTCAGCCGCTTACACAGCCGTTGATAAGGCAGAAAGTGAACCAACTGTCGCTCAAGCGGTCAATGGTCTTGCTCCAGCGATCATGGCGGAAGAAGCCGCCAAAATAGGGGCCTTTTTATTTCATGTTTCTACAGATTATGTATTTAACGGTCAGAAAAATACCCCTTACTTAGAAACCGATCCAACCGCCCCCCTCAGTGTTTACGGTCAAACGAAATTAGCGGGAGAAGCAGGAATCGCACAAGTCAGCGATCGCCATTTAATTTTAAGAACGGCTTGGGTTTATGGGGTTTACGGAAAAAGTAACTTTGTCAAAACCATGCTGCGATTAGGGCAAGAACGGGAAGTATTAAAAGTCGTAGCAGATCAAGTCGGAAGTCCCACTTGGGCGAGGGATATTGCCCAAGGTATTCTTCAATTGCTGCAAACCGATGCAACCGGAATTTGTCACTTTACCAATAGTGGTGTGGCCAGTTGGTACGATTTCGCGATCGCGATTTTTGAAGAAGCCCGATCTTTAGGATTTCCCCTAAAAGTTCAGCAAGTTATTCCCATTACTACCGCCGATTATCCAACCCCTGCAACTCGTCCTGCTTACTCGGTTTTATCCAACAAAAAGTTTGTCGAGACCGTCGGTAATTATCCTCCTTACTGGCGAGAATCCCTGAGAAAAATGCTCCAACAATTGATACCCAATACGATGTAAACCATCTACATAGCCTAAAAATACAATGTTATTTTAAGTCTTTGATTTTATGCGATCACCCTGCCTTAATGATTAAGTTGAGCTTTGGCCTTTCTCCAGAGCATTTCTAACTCATTGATGGTGTAACTATTCAAAGGTTTCTCAGCGAATTGCTCCATTAAGGACAGTCGTTGAATAAAGCGTTGATTGGTTCCGTCTAAGGCATCGGAAGGGTTTAAGTCGTACCAACGGGCGATATTAATAATCGTGAATAATAAATCTCCTAATTCTGCTTCTTGATGGTGTTTATCGTCACTTTGTAGGGCTTCTTTAAATTCAGCGAGCTCTTCTTCAAATTTTTCCCAAACTCCCTCGGCATTTTCCCATTCAAAACCAAAGGCAGCCGCTTTTTTAGAAATTTTGCTCCCTGCCATCAGTGGCGGTAAGGTTTGGGTGTAGCGTTTAAATTGGGTGCTGAGGCGTTTTTGTTCTTCGGGATGAATGCCTTTTTCCTCCGCTTTGATTTTTTCCCAATTGTCCCGCACCGTTTCAACACCATCGACTTCAAGTTCTCCAAAAACATGGGGATGGCGACGGATCAGCTTTTCGGCAATGCCTTGGGCAACGTCTTGTAAATTAAAATGCCCCTCATCTTGGGCGACCTGAGCTTGCAAAACAACTTGCAATAATAAATCGCCTAATTCTTCCGTGATCGCGGCTTGATCTTCACTTTTAATGGCATGAACCACTTCATAGGCTTCTTCAATCACATGAGGAATCAGGGTTTGTTGGGTTTGGGCTAAATCCCAGGGGCATCCCCCATTCGGCGATCGCAGTTTGGCCACGACATCAATTAAATGTTGCAGCGCATCCAAAATGGCTTGTGACGTTTGATCGGTACTGTCAGGAAGATTAGACATGAAGAGAAATGTGATTAAACTTATTCAGATTTTATTCGATATAGAACGCGCATTCCACCTTTAGTTGTTGTCTCTTCAATAAATTCAAATAATTCTGTTGCGATCATTAAATTTTTGAGTGATTTTTGTTTAAATGTTTTTTTAAGCATATCAATTTCTTCTGGTGCTTCTTGTCTAATTAATCTTTCTGCTTCACTCAATATAGTCCAGCCATCATCTCTATGTTTTTTCTCCGCAATTTCAAATAGTTGTTGTACAAGCCTACTACTTTGTAACATTACTATTTTTACTAAATTTGGTAGTTCTTGTTGATAAACTTCTATGAGAAATTTGGTCAAAGCCTGCAAATTTTCAAACTCTAGCTTGATTTTTCTATATTGTTCATCTAGATACTGGTTTGCCTCTTCTAATTCATCGATTGAAGTTAAATCAAATTTTTCATAAAAATGATGAACTAAATCATTTCTTTCAGCAACAAGCAATTTTAATAATTTCTTTTTTTCTTCATAACTTGAAGGTTCAACAAGAATTTTCCATTCAAAAGAAATCAATGCCCGTGTATCATCTACATTTTGATTATCATTGATATTTTTAAAAGTTGGTTCTAATCCAAGAAATTGATTTATTAATTTTCCTAGTGTTGTCTTTTCCAAAAGTTGATGTTGTTGCTCTAGCGTCAATTTAATTTCTTTAATTTCAGATGAAAAACTCTGATGAGATATTAAAAACTTCAATAAAAACTCAATTCTTTGAAAAAGGATGATATTTTTGCCGATTTTTAGATAAATTTCATTTTTGATACTGTCTAATTTTGGTTTCATTGTCTCGACTTTCACAAAATTTTAGTGGACGATATTTTGATAAACGCTCATTAGAGAATAACTAGAGGAAATTTTTTAAAGAATTGATTATCATAACCAGTATTATTGCTTACTAGCTGATGGGGTGTGATGCGATGACCTATACAACCCAACAATTAATTGCCATTTTAGACGAAGAGTTGCGGGCTACTTGGCAGGGGAAGCGGATTCTTTTATCGTCCGATAAACGGTTTGATAATTCCGTTGTTGCGAAGGCGATCGATATGCAGAAAGTTAACAAAGTCTTTGCCTATCAGGATTTCCGTCAACAAATTCATGACTATCAGCGATCGCATAACGTTTCAGGGATTATTTGGCGAGAATGTCATTTTCAGGGTCAATCCTTGCGTTATCCCGAAATTCATAATCAGTTAGTTGCCATCCCAGGGGATAAAGAAATCTTGATGGAAGCGAAAGCTGCGGTGCTAAATTTCTGGAAAATCAATACTCAAGGAATGGGATTTTGGTTAAATGCTCACCATCGTCGTCCCATTAATCCTGATTCCTTAGAAGATCTCATTTTAGAAACTGAATGGGCGGAAATTGATGCGGCCCGAACTGAACTTTATTTAGGTCTGTGTTGGGGAAATCCTCAAGAGCACCAATACGATTGGGCTAAACCGAAATCAGGGTGTCATCGGGTAATTGCAGCGATCAATGAACCGAGTACCATTAAAGTTTAATTAATTGGATCGCCCCCTAAATCCCCCAATACTGGGGGACTTTGAGTATCGTAATTTCTGAGTTCCCCCCAAATTTGGGGGGCTAGGGGGGCAAAAACATATCGCAAATGTGCAACACCTCATTTTTTAAGCAGGATGATAGAAAAAGGCAACACCCAAAATCGTATAGGTTGCTAATAACAACGTCCCATCCAACCAATTAGAACGACCACTAAAACTAATTAAATTGGTTACTGTCACCGAAACTGCCAGGGCAACCACTTCAAAGGGATTAAAATTCAGATCCATGTCTTGATTTAGCATAATTCCAGCAAAAACCAGTAAAGGCGCGACAAAGAGGGAAATTAATAAACTATCGCCTGTTGCGGTGGCAACGACTAAATCCATTTTGTCTTTGGAGGCTAATTGAATGACGGTGACAATTCCTGCGACATCGCTGATCAATGGCAAGAAAATCACCCCTGTAAACAATGGCGTTAACCCATAACCATCGATCACTGAATCTACCACATCAACAAAGAGTTCCGATTCAAAAGCCACGGCAACGGTCGCCGCAATTAAAACCCCCATCCAAATCCATAAATAATAGGGATTTTCGCTGGCTTCGTTATCTTCGTCTGTGGTCGGTTCAGGTTTAATGGCAACACTGACATCGTAGAGATAACTATGAGTTTTCAAGGAAAATAGCAGGGTCAATCCATAGACAATAATCAAAACCGTTGCCACCACTCGCGATAATTGCTTAATGACCTCTGGATCAACCATGTTGGAGGTATTAATTACCAAGGTCGGTACAGCGATCGCGATAACCGCTAGGGTCATAGAGAGGCCATTGACTCGCGCTAAAATGGGTTGAAATTCCTGTTCTTTGTAGCGAATTCCCCCTGTAAACATTGCTAAACCTAAGAATAAGAGTAAATCGCTGAGAATACTGCCTGTAATACTGGCTTTAACGATATCAACTAAGCCTTCTCGCAGGGCAATTAGGGCAATAATTAAAACCGTTGCACTGCCAAATATCGCATTAATCAGGCCGCCTAAGGATGGCCCTGTGACCACTGCAACTTTTTCTGTTGCCCTACTTAAAATGATGGATAGGGGAATGATGGCTAAGGCGGAGAAAACAAAAATACTGGTTTCTGACCAATGCGATCGCGTTGCCACGAACGAAAGCGGAACAAAAAGCAGTAATAACAGGAGAACAAAATATTTAATTTTAAATTTAAACATTTAGAACGTGTTTGAAAAATTTTAAACAAGCCTTCGGAGCATATATATTGACCATAGCAGCATAAATCATTTTCTCACTAGTAGTTGGCAAATATTCATCATCTTTACTGAGAAGACGGTATCGACCAAACCAAGCAAAGGTTCTTTCGACAACCCAACGTTGTAGGTAAAACCTTAAATTCTTGTTATCGTTTTAAATTGCGTCCAAAATGCATCCGTTAACTCGCAATTTATTTGCCCACTTGTTACCAATATTTTGCTAAAAATATATATAATTTTTGTGAATTTCTAATCAAATTAGAGTTTTTAATTGATTAACAATTTAAAAGTTAAATATTAATAATTATTTATTTTCTCTAATTTAGTAATCATAAAATTTAGTAAATCTTCCCCCTCTGCCACACTATTAATTCGAGATAAGCGATCGCGTAATTCCGCTGCACCTGGCATATCGGTACAATACCAAGCTAAATGTTTACGGGATTGATAAAGTCCCCGTTGCCCTTTGTAGTCTACTAACTGACATAAATGTTCTTTCGCACATTCCAAACGATCTTTAACAGAAACCGTAGGAAAATAATGCCCTGTTCGTAAATAATGGTCAATTTCTCCCACTAAAAAAGGATAGCCCAGCGTACCCCGTGAACACATCACCCCATCGGCTCCCGTTAGTTCCAAACAGTCAACGGCTGCTTGCACCGACATAATATCGCCATTGGCAATGACCGGAATGGAAAGCACCTGTTTAACCCGTTTAATCCACTCCCAATTGGCTTTACCGTTATAACCTTGAGCGCGAGTCCGTCCGTGTAGAGTTAGCATCGCCGCGCCTGCATCTTCTAAACCTTTGGCAAAATCAATAATTGAAATTTCTTGCTCATCCCAACCTAATCGCGTTTTCACGGTTACAGGTACTTCAACAGCTTTCACAACGGTTTTAACTATCTCTTGAGCAATTTCTGGTTGTCGCAGCAGGGAGGAACCACCGCCTTTTTTCGTAATTTTATTAACGGGACATCCCATATTAATATCAATCGTCTTTGCTCCCTCATTAACGGCTTTTTGGGCTGCTTCTGCCATAAAATCGGGGCGACAATCAAACAATTGAATACTAATGGGTTGCTCGTCTGCGTCAATTTCCATTACTTGCGGTAACTGCTGAAGATGGTGAATTTCTGTCGCGCTCACCATTTCTGTATAAAGCATGGAGTCAGGGGCATACCGTCGCACTAAACGGCGAAAAACTAAGTCTGTAACACCAGAAAGGGGAGATTGAAAAACCCGACTTTTTAAGTTAACTGAACCGATCTTTAAAGGTTGAGATAGTTTTTCTTTTAGGGTTGGATTAAGTGCGCGATCGCGATTCATGATTTTGTTTGGTTTTTAACCGTTTCAGCAATCCGAACTTACATTAATTAAATAGCGTAGTTGAGAAAACCCTTCGTTTCAGAAAAGAATTTCGTTTGACGAGGCTTAATAAAAACAACTTGATTAAGATGCAAATTTAATTCTGCAAATTGTTCACGGCTAAGGTGGGCCATGACGGTTTGCTCATCCGCTAACACCAATTCTACCTGAATTTCCCAACCTAAATGGGTAATGCGTTTAACCTGCGCTTGGCTCGTTTCTTCATCGCTTTGGGTTTGCAGATCTAGATCGTGGGGGCGTACAAAAGCAGAATAGGAAGCGTGATAACCATTAGTTTTGATGATTTCATTATTGCTACTACTTTGAAATAACGTTGCTGAACTGGGTAGAACATTCACTTCTCCGATAAAGCTCATCACAAAAGGGGTGGCGGGATGGTCATAAATTTCCGCAGGGGTTCCAATTTGTTCAATCTTGCCGTGATTCATCACCACAATTTCATCGGCTACGCCCATCGCTTCTTCTTGGTCGTGGGTAACAAAAATACTGGTTAAATGTACTTCATCATGTAAATTCCGCAACCAGTCTCGCAATTCCTTTCTCACCTTGGCATCTAAGGCTCCAAAGGGTTCATCTAAGAGTAAAACTTGGGGTTGGATGGCTAAAGCTCTGGCTAGGGCAACCCGTTGACGTTGACCTCCAGACAGTTGGGAAGGATAGCGATCGCCGAGTCCTTTGAGTTGGATCAGTTCTAATAATTCTTCAACCCGTTGCTTAATTTGTTTCGCAGGCTTTTTCCGAATTTCTAGGCCAAAAGCAATATTTTGACGAATCGTTAAATGTTTAAATAACGCATAATGTTGAAACACAAAACCAATGTTGCGTTTACGAATATCAATATGGGTTGTATCTTGCCCATTAATAATAATGTGACCTTGATCGGGCGGTTCTAATCCTGCCACGGCTCTTAATAAAGTTGACTTTCCTGAACCTGAGGGGCCCAAAAGAGCTACTAATTTTCCTTCTTTAACTTCTAAATTAATGTTTTCTAAAGCTTGAAAACTACCGAAATTTTTGTAAACGTCTTTGATAGTAATACTCATGGGTTAATTGATAATTGTTAATTATTAATTATTAATTGTTTAGTGTCCTTTTCTGCCTGTGTAACGTTCTAAAATTTCTTTGACAATTAACGTCACACCTGCCAATAAAGCGAGAACAACCGCCGCACTAAAAGCCGCTTCTGTTTGATAGTTTTTATATTCCTGCTCCACGAAAATGGGTAAGGTTGCTGTTTGTCCGATAATGCTGCCTGAAACGACCGATACTGCGCCAAATTCTCCCATTGCCCGTGCATTGGTCAATAAAACACCGTAAAGTAGACCCCATCGGATATTGGGTAAGGTAATGCGCCAAAAGATTTGCC
>CAYZWO010000112.1:0-13344 GCA_964482215.1 uncultured bacterium | reverse complement strand
TAACGTTTGTCTACCCAAGCCTTAGATAGCTTCATTATCTTTTTCACTGGTGCGAATCCGAATAACGGAGTCAACGGGGCTGATAAAGATTTTACCGTCACCAATTTCGCCAGTACGGGCAGCAGAAATGATTTTTTCAACCACCATATCGACCTGAGAATCTTCGACGACGATTTCGATCTTAAGCTTTTGGAGGAACTCAACCGTGTATTCTGACCCCCGATAGCGTTCTGTTTGACCTTTCTGGCGACCAAAACCACGAACTTCTAACACTGTCATCCCAACAATGCCAGCATTGACCAAGGCAATTTTTACATCATCTAATTTAAAGGGACGGATGATGGCTTCTATTTTTTTCAAACTTGTTACTCCTCGTTAAACACGTTTCGTTGTCTTTAATTTATAATGCGAGCCTGTCATTTTCTAGCACTTTCAGTCTAGAACTTTTTGTAAAGCTAGGTACAGTTTTTAGCTAAAACAGATTTTATCTCTATTTCTATGAAAGAAAAACTTATTTTTTGCAAGATATTTTATTTTATACATTTATTTGCAAGAAAATTTGCTTAATTAAATCTCTTAAAGCTTAAATTTAGGAATGCAACGCCCCCATACCACTGTAGTTTTAGCAATGACAGCCGATGGCAAAATCAGTGATCGCGCCTCGTCTCCTGCCCGATTTGGTTCCCAACGGGATAAGGCGCATTTAGAAGCCCAAATTGCTCTAGCCGATGGGGTATTATTCGGAGCCGCCACCTTAAGAGCCTATGGAACTACCCTATCAATTAGAAACCCTGAGTTAATAGCCCAACGACAGCAGCGTAATCAGCCTTCCCAACCCGTCAACATTGTTTGTTCTGCCTCTGGGAAACTTGATCCCCAATGGCGTTTTTTTGCTCAACCTATTCCCCGTTGGTTGTTAACCACTGAGTTAGGAGTCAATCATTGGCAACAACAGCAATCTTCAGGTTTTGAGAAAGTGATAAAAGCCGAATTGCAAGGAGACGCGATCGCCTGGCCAGCAACTTTAAACCAATTGGCAGAATTAGGGCTGGAAAGATTAGCCATTTTAGGGGGCGGAACCTTAGTCAGTGGCTTATTGACGGCAGATTGCATTGACGAGATCAGGTTAACCATTTGTCCTTTTTTGGTCGGCGGAAAGTTGGCTCCTACACCTGTCGAGGGGGAAGGTTTGTTACTGTCTCAGGCCAAGGAATTACGGTTACTAAGCGTAGAACAACAGGAACAGGAAATTTTTCTCCACTATCGGGTGGAACATTAAGAATAGTTGCGATAACTTAATAAAAAGCCCCTGACAGTGACTCAAGCATTGCAATGTTTAAATCTTTGAAGTCTCAATATACGGTAACTTGGCAGCAACGAATGGCAGATATCCCTCAATCAGCTTGGGATGCGTTGGCTCAACCCTTAAAAACGCCTTTTTTGGAATGGGAATGGCTCAATAATTTAGAAATTTCTGGCAGTGCAACGGCAAAAACAGGATGGCAACCCTGTCACTTAACGGTGTGGAAAGGTCAATCGTTAGTGGCGGCGGCTCCTTTATATCTCAAAGGTCATAGTTATGGTGAATTTGTTTTTGATCATCAATGGTCAAATTTAGCCTACCGTCTCGGCATTGAATATTACCCGAAATTGTTGGGCATGACTCCCTTTACGCCTGCTGAAGGTTATCAGTTTTTAACGGCTCCCGATGAGGATGAGTTTGCGCTGACGGAGATGATGGTTTCGGCGATTGATCATTTCTGCGATCGCAACCGTTTATCTAGCTGTAATTTTCTCTTTGTCAATCCCGAATGGCGACAACGAATGGAAAACTATGGTTTTACGCCCTGGTTGCATCATAGTTATATCTGGACAAATCGGGGGTTTGAAAGCTTTGATGATTACCTAAAAATGTTTAATGCCAATCAACGGCGCAATATTAAGCGGGAACGCAAAGCAGTCGATCAAGCAGGCTTAACGATTAAAACTTTAACAGGAGAAGAAATCCCCCATCATTTATTTCCCTTAATTTATCGGTTTTACAGTAGCACTTGCGATAAGTTTTATTGGGGGAGTAAATACCTGACTCGTAAATTTTTTGAAAATCTTTATCCTAATTATCGCGATCGCGTCGTTTTAGTCACGGCTTTTAATGAAAATAATAGCGAACATCCTGTCGGGCTTTCTTTCTGTCTGCGGAAAGGAGAAAATCTCTATGGCCGTTATTGGGGCAGTTTTCAAGAATATGATTGTCTCCATTTTGAAGCCTGTTATTATCAACCGATTGAATGGGCGATCGGGCAGGGAATAAAACTCTTTGATCCAGGCGCAGGGGGTCAACATAAACGACGCAGAGGCTTTCCTGCAACCGCTAATTACAGCTTACACCGCTTTTATAATCAGAAAATGAGTCAAATTCTGCTCCATTATATTGATGAGATTAATCAAATGGAGCAGGAAGAAATTGATGCCATTAATCAAGATTTACCCTTTAATAAACGGGAAATTAATCTACAATTTTAGTTAAAGGAAAAAATTATTATGTCTAATACCGAATTTCGAGTCATGGAAGACATCGTTCAATCCGATAGTCAAGGAAAGATTGCTCTTGAGACTGGCGTAAACAGCAAAACTTACCGTGTTCTAACGAATGATCTCGGACAAATTTTATTAGAACCTATTGTAAATATTCCTGAACGGGAGCATTGGCTTTTTGAAAATCCTGAAGCTTTAGCCGCAGTTAAGCAGGGTTTAAAGGACTCTGCTGAAGGAAAAGGGGAGTACCTCGGTTCTTTTGCTGAATATGCAGACTTAGAGATAGAAGATGACTAAATACATTTCAAAGTATACAAATAGTCAAGAAATGCAAAATTTAGAATTTAAGCCTCTACATTGAAAGGGTCAACTTCTAATTGAAAGAGATGCCAATGCATTTTCGCTTAATATTTCAACCTACAGCCAAAATAGCTTTAACAGAACTTGAAGCTCATAATGATAAAAAATTGAAAAAAGTTTTAAAGACATTGGCTTTAATGGAAACGAATCTTCGCCATCCTAGTTTACAGACCCATAAATACACTGCAATTCAAGGTCAAAACGGTGAAGAAGTTTTTGAATCCTATGTCGAAAATAAAACACCTGCTGCTTTTCGCGTCTTTTGGCATTATGGGCCGAATCAACAAGAAATAACCGTTATTGCCATTACTCCCCATCCTTAGAATGAAGAATGATAAAAATAAAAAGAGGCTCTCTCCTAAAGCTGGTTTTAGGACGAAAGCCTAATAAATTTAAGCCATGTCAAACAGTAAAATTTCTGCGTCACTGTCTGCTTCAATTTTTAATTCTGATTCCTTCGCGATCGCCACACCATCACCCTGTTCAAGGGGTAAATCATTGAGTGTTAAATTCCCTTTGGCCACTTGTAACCAGCCGTAACGGTCAGGGTTAAAAGAATGACTAAATACTTCACCCGATTGTAACAACGCAACGGATAAGGTCATATCCTGATTGACTTTAATCGTTTGATCGCGACCGTCTGGCGTAACCATTAGCTGAAAACGTCCTGAAGCATGGTCTAAATCCACTTTTTGTTCCGCATAACTAGGCTTTAGCCCCTGTTTATTCGGCATAATCCAAATTTGCAACAGATGAGTCGGCTCTGTTCTAGAAGGATTAAATTCACTATGAGCAATTCCCGTTCCCGCCGTCATGTGTTGAACTTCACCGTGACGAATGACTGAACCACTGCCTAAACTATCCTTATGCTCCAATTCACCGTCTAGAACGTAGGTAATAATTTCCATATCTCGATGGCCATGAGTAGGAAAACCTGCCCCCTTATCAATCCAATCTTCATTAATCACTCGTAAGCTTCTAAAGCCCATAAAATTAGGATCGTAATATTCCGCAAAGGAAAAGGTGTGATAACTCTTGAGCCATCCATGTTCGGCGTAACCCCGTTCTTTCGATTTGCGTAATTGCAACATGTTCTTGCCTCCTTTTCGATTGATTATTCTTAGCCTAGCGGATCTTTTGCTAAATTAGAAAGTACGCACTTTATTGTCAGTAAGTTACCTAAAGGATACTAAGCAATGATAGAGAATTCTTCCCTCAAAAAAGATGCGTTTTGTCCCGCCGAAAAAACTTTAGAATTAATTAGTGGGCGTTGGAAGATTTTGATTTTACAGCAGCTATTTTCTAATATAAAACGTTTTAATGAATTACAGAAAAGTTTGCCAAATATTACTCAAAAAGTTTTAACCCAACAGTTACGGGAAATGGAAGTCGATGGTTTAATTCATCGGGTGGTTTATCCTGAAGTTCCCCCTAGAGTTGAATATTCCTTAACGCCTTTAGGTAAAAGTTTACAGCCCATGTTAGAAACCATGCATGATTGGGGTATTGAATATGACAGAACGAAATTTTAATTCAGGTTTAATGCGTAGAGCTTGACTGAGTTAATCAGCTTTTTTGTCGAGATGAACGGCTCTTCGTAAAATGCGAGTTTCTTCGATAATGCGCTCAATATCGGTTTGGGAAAGTTCTTTAACATAATTAATTTTAACTTCTTCTAATAAATCTAGGATTAAACTTTCAATCGTTTCTAAATTATGTCCTATTCTTAATTCTTGATTAGTTGTTCGGCTTAAATTAACGACTAAATTTTCTAATAATTCATCAAAAACGGGATCTTCTTTTAAAAAGGATTGGAGGGTTTCGAGGGTTCGTTGATATAGTTGACCAATCACCTGGGTCATAACTTGAGTTTGCAGCGATCGCACACCAGGCAGAACTTGTAATTGTTGATAAGGAGTCGATTGAGCCAGAATTTGTTCAATATTATAAATTAAAAACTTTTCCACATCTGGTTGAATTTGGGGCAAAACTTTATCGAGCATTACCTGGGAAACTAAACGAGTAATTTCTACAATTTCATTTTGATCATTAATATCTACATAGGAACGTTGACTGCGTTGCTCTAAAACTTCTCGCAATTTTCCTCGACGAATTAGTTCTTCCACTTGATCAATTAAGCGAATAATTAATACCTCTGTCATTTCGGTGGCAATAATGGCAACAAAACCTTGAACAAATTGCGCTCGAATTTGATTTAAACTGATGAGCTTTGCCTGATCTAAACGAATAGCCAAAGGAATAATGCGTAACCAACGGAAAAAAGGAAATAGTAATAGGGCATCGTACCAACGCCAGAGCATCGCATCTAACCAACTGACATTCTGATAACGACGGCTGATAGTACGGGTACGAACTAAAAATTCGGTTAAAACAAGGGCAAAAAAGGGAAAGTCGAGCAGTGGAAAATTATCGACGGGATACCCATTTTCCGCGATCGCGCGAAAATAATTGACTTCAATTAAGGGACGAATTTCATTATTAAAAAATAAAAGTTGTTCTGCTAAACCATTTTTCAATAAATATTCCTTTGTCCAAAAGGTTTGAAATGCTTGGGTTGCCGACGCTCTCGTTGTTCCAAAAACGTGCAGCCGCATTTTGTTTTTTAAAGTTTCCAATGCACCGGTTTTATTAGCTAATTGAAAGGGATTGGTGCGGATCATATCCTCGCTACGTTGTCGTAAATCCGCTAAGATTGACTCTAAATTGTCCCCAGAGCGGGCGGTTAAATTGGGTTGAGTTGGTAAAACAGCAGGATTATTACCTGAAATTGTTTGTAAATCGCTCGGATCGATAGATTGAACGAGATTATCAACTTTTTCTAAATATTGTTCTGTACTGCGATAGGGTTCAATTCCCTTTACCCAGTCGTACCAAGGCGTAATGGAAAAAGGTAAAACTTGAAAGGGTTCTGGGGGAATTTTTTGTTCAAAGGGGCCGATTTTGACGAGGGTTTGGACTTTCCCTTGTAACCAAAAATCTCGTAGCGGAATATAGCTCAGGTCAAACAGGACTAATAAATAGTTCAATAAAATGACGACTGCCATAAATCGTTCAAACCACAGGGGAAACACATACGGTTTTCTTGAACGAGAGAGGGGGGATATTTGGCGAGTCATAACAACCAGAACAATAAACGTTACCCTGTATGGTATCAGGCGAGCGCTGATTTATAGAGCAACGATAGCAGCTTTTTCGGGTTAATTTGTAATTTTTTCCATAGACGCGATCGCATAAATATTGCATTATATGAAGCGTTGTCATAGGGATTGTAAAGACAAATCAAGAATCGTAAAAATAAAGCAATAATTCCCCACAGGAAGAATGAGAATGCTAATCTAAAAAAGTAGGTACAAGGAAGTCAACGCAATCTTCCCTAACCCCCAGAGTTTAGAGCCTGTACCACCCTGCTCTGCTCTCAGTAGTATCTTTTAACGTCACCTATTTAACACGATGGTTTAGCACTTTTAGTTGGTTTGTATACCGATTAATTAAGTTTGCTTAGGCCATAACGATTGCAGCGTTAATATGTTGGTGATTGGTTTGATTTAAAAGGTATTGCGACGCTTAGTAAACTTTTAGTTGTTAACTTTGTCTGAAATTATTAACAGTCCAAATCGTTTGTATATGTCTTAAACCCGCCTCCGTAGGTGGGTTTCTCGTTTTTAATTTTCGGTTGCTAATAATCGCTCTTTTAATTTGTGCGGATCGCCTTGAGCTGCGACTTTTCCCGCTTCTAATAAAAAGGCCCCATCACAATAATTCAATTCTTCTAAACGGTGAGTTACCCACAGGGCCGTCATGCCTCGATTTTTAACTAATTTTTGTACTTGAATCACTAATTCTAATTGGGTATCGGGATCAAGTAAGGCCGTCGGTTCATCTAATAACAAGACTTCGCAATGACGCGCGATCGCGCCAGCAATAGCAATGCGTTGTTTTTGTCCACCACTGAGCGCATATATCGGCCGCCGTTCCATTTCTAATAAATTAACAGCCGCTAGAGCTTCCCCGACCCTAGCCCGCACTTCTGGAATGGATAAATTTTCTTTAACTAATCCAAAGGCAATATCGGCTCCAACGGTGGGCATCACTAATTGATGATCAGGATTTTGGAACACAAAGCCCAAAGGTTCATCCATTTTAATTTCTCCTGATTGGGGAGACAGCAACCCCGCCAATAACCGCAATAGGGTTGACTTGCCACTACCATTATTTCCCAATAACATCCAAAATTCGCCCCTGGGTACTTCTAAGCAACAGGATTGAAGAATGGGCGTTTCGGGATTCCAGTTGAAACACAAATCTTTAACGACAATGGCAGAATTGGCCTGATTCATTCTGAGGCATGGACGATACAAATCGCTTCTAATGATAAGGCGATCGAGTATGATTAGCTATGAGCCAACTCAATTAATCAGTTCAGGAGAGATTGTTTTGTTAGACGAACAAGCGAAAAAGACCTTACTACGGAAAATTCCGCATGGACTCTACATTTGTGGGGTAAAAGATGGGGAAGATGTCAATGGATTTACCGCCAGTTGGGTAATGCAGGGATCTTTCGCTCCGCCCCTCGTCATTAACTGCGTCCGAGCCGATTCCCATTCCCACGCCATGATTAAAAATAGTGGGGTTTTCGCGTTGAGTTTTCTGGATGAAAATCAGAAGGATTTAGCTGCTCAGTTTTTTAAGCCCAAACGCCGCGTGGGTAATAAGTTTGAAGAGATTGAATTTTATGAAGGGCCAGAAACGGGCTGTCCGATTATTTCCGAGACGTTAGGTTATGTGGAATGTCGCGTTGTCGGTCAGGTAGAACACGGCGATCATACAGTTTATGTCGGGGAAGTCATTGGAGCCGGTATTCATCGGGAAGGAAATCCCTTGTTATTAGAAAGCACGGGTTGGCAATATGGAGGATAATTAATAACTAATAATTGATAATTAATAATTGCTAGTAACTGTAAAATTATGGATTAATTTTACATAGTCAATTAATTTTTAAATTTAATTCAAAGCTTATCAGCGCGTTCATTTATGCCCTTAATTAAAGTTCAAACGTCTGCACCTGTCGCGGATTCTGAAGAGACGATCAATCAGTTATTAAAAAGTTTATCGGCTAAATTGGCTAAGCACGTCAGTAAACCTGAAACTTATGTCATGACGACTTTTGAACCCAATGTTAAAATGACTTTTGGCGGGACTTTCGATCCGGTTTGTTATTTGGAAGTTAAAAATATTGGAACAATGAGTCCGACTCAGACAAAGGCGATGAGTGAAGATTTTTGTAATGAAATTAATCGCCAATTACAAGTTCCTAAAAATCGTATTTATATTGAATTTACTAATGCCACTGGTTCAATGTGGGGGTGGAATGGAGCAACATTTTAAGCCATATTTATCAACGCTTTTTAGTAAACCCAAATTCGGTCGCTTAATCAGTTAAAATAAATTGAATAGATGTTAAAAAACTTTTTGACCATCATTTTAAATCTATTTGGTAATAGCGATCGCCAACAAAAACAATGGCTTTGAGTTATAAACAGGCTGTAGTGAATCAACTATCAATACTGAGTTTACTTTTTCTTTCAACCAAATCAGACAAAATTTAACGTGATTAAATGCTATTAGTAGTTATGGCAGATAATTAATCGATTAAGATGACTGACCTTTCCTCGCCCCCTATCCCCACTTCTGACTCGTTAACCGATATCACGCCCTTAGCCAGTCAGTTTTTCAGTGAATCGGAAAAAAATCAACTCCCATTAATTTCTAAGCTGGAAACTTTCGGGGAACCAGGTTGGCAAGTTTTAATGGATTATTTGCGATCGCCGGCTGCCCAGACGAGTCATCCCAACTTAGTCGCAGGAAAAACCTATGTAGTTCTTTATAATATTCAGGACGCTCAGGTTCAAAACTTTTTAGCGACCCATTTTCCCCAAGGAGTCATTCCCTTAACCTCTGCCCGCAATATTGATTATTCACCGCTACAGCAAGCCCTGGCTCAACAAAAATTTGAATTAGCAGATAACCTAACCCGTGAAAAGCTGTGTGAATTAGCAGGAGAAGGCGCGATTCAGCGAAAATGGCTTTACTTTACAGAAGTTGAAAAATTCCCCAGTGATGATCTCCATACGATTAATTCGCTATGGTGGGTGTATTCGGAAGGAAAATTTGGCTTTTCGGTACAACGCAAACTCTGGTTAGGCATGGGCAAGGATTTTGTCAAACTTTGGCCGAAAATTGGCTGGAAAAATGGCAATAGTTGGACAAAGTATCCCAGAGAGTTTATTTGGGACATGAGCGCGCCAGTGGGACATTTACCTTTGCTTAATCAATTGCGGGGCGTGCGGGTGGCGGCTTCAATTTTTTCTCATCCGGTTTGGTCTGAACGAAATTGGTAATGATTTTTTTGCCTAATCCAATTTAAAAGAATCGGATTCACTAGTTCGGGGGCTTCATCCTGTGGGCAATGACCTACGCCTTCTAACGGGATGAATTGCTCAACACTGGGATACTGGGCTAACTCTCGTCCGAGCGCGATCGCTTCCCAGGGATCTTCGGTTCCCCAAAGTAAAATCGTCGGGCAGTTTAAATGGGGTAATAGATCTTCGGGTAAGGGCCCTTGAGAATAACCCGTAAAAGCTAAGAACACATCCGCCGCGCCGACATCTTGAGCCGGTTTTATCAAGATCTCTATTAACTCATCCGTTACCGCATCCGCCTTAGCATAGGCTTGCAATAGAATTTTGCGGACGGTTTTCGGGTTAGCAATTTGTTGGAAAAAGAAATGCCCAATGGCGGGATTACTTAAAATGCTTTGTAAAACAGATGCCCCCAGTTGTCGATACCAAGGCAAAGTAAGCCGTTTGCGTTCATGTAGCAGTCGTAGTGAACAATTTAAGGCCGCAATCCCAAGTACCCGATCAGGAAAATCTACGGCAGTTTGCATGACGACAATACAACCAATGGAATTGCCCACTAAAAAAGCAGGGCTTTGCACCACTTCTCGACAAAAATCAGCAACAAGTTTTCCCCAGGTTTCAAACGTATATTGAAGGGTATCGCTCGGTTGCGGCTTAGCTGATGCCCCAAAGCCGATTAAATCGATCGCGTAACAACGACACTGTTCCCCTAAAACAGGTAAATTTTTTCGCCAATGTCCCCATGACGCACCAAAGCCATGCACCAAAACAACTGCGGGGCCTGTCTCTCCCCATTGTTGATAGACAATTGGGAAACCTTGCCAATTCCAACATTTAGGTGGATGCAAAAGTTCAGAAAGTCGCGCAGTCATAGAGAACTTGAGTAAACAGTGTTACCACAATGTTCCCATATTTCTGATTTCTTCGCGGCGTTGTTGGGCAGATTCAAATGGCTCGTATGGAGATGGCTTAGGTTTATTATTAGGTAGTGGCGGCGGAGGTGGCACAGGAAAAGACTGATTGGCACTCGACCATTCAATTTTATTAAACGCTCTTTGGATGATTCCAACCGTATTGTCCCAAGTTAATTCTTGATTGGGATAATCTAATAAGTTTCTTTGCTGGAGTAAAGCCTGTAAACTCTCTAACATTTTTTGGGCGGTATCCCGTTCTATTTCCATTTCCGAAACAATCGGTGCAGAACTCCGCAATGGATCTCGTTCAATAGCAGCGATCGCACGACGAACCGCAGAGACGACTTGCTCCTTATATTTTTTACGGGCTGTCTGAATTTGCTGACTTTGACCTTGCTGACTTGAAGCGTAGAGAGCAGGTAAACGGTTTAAAGAGTAGGTCGCGACTTCAACTTTATTAATATAGCTTCTTAATGCTTTAGGATAATGTTTTAATTGCCGATCAATTTCTTCATAAACCAATGTCTCCATAACATTTTTATGAAATGTTGCTTTATTAGTCGCTTTATCGCTAGTTAACATTGTTATCCTACTTTGAGAGTGTTGATGTAGTTAGGGCAGTTAATTTCAGACTAAGGATAGAGGAATATTGATTAACGGCTAAATATTATGAGATTAATTCTAAAAAAGTTAATGAAAAAAATTAAAATAATACTTTTTCACTATGAAAATAGCAGCCTACTAATCTAAACTAGAATTAGTAGGAATAATTACTAATGCATTTATACAAAAAAATTTGAGCTTAGTAGTAGGCGATACATAAATTTATCGTATTATTAGTTATACACTATTTTGGTAGAATTCGCTTTAAGCTCCTAATGGGAGTAGGGTATTTCAACAATTCTTAACAGGATAATCAGTGTTAAACTGAACAGTCAAAAATTCATGATGCTCCCAAATTGAGTATGTTGAAATTGCTTTGGGAGAATTGCAAACTTTGAAGAAGATTTTTTACAAAAGTAATCATTAACCTAGATTTTGTAGCGTCCGATTAAAGTTGAGTTTTAAGAAATATTAAGTTAATCAAGACGCTTTTTCTCAGCTGTAGCTCAATTAAAATTCAACTTCCTGGGAAAAATCAGCCCATCGCTGAAAATGAAACGGCCCAGCCACCGAGCCCCAGACCATTTCGTTGGTTTCCGGATCGTAGCCTCGGTCTAAACTAATTAATTTATGGGCATCAATTTCAAAACTATTATCTAAATAGGTTTCTTGGCCATTACGAACAATAATGCAGTTTTTGCCAGGTTGGACTTCTCCTTTGAAGCTATGCCCTGTCCAACTTACAATCATGTCGCACCCGTTCATTTTTTCTAATTCATCGGGAGTTAATTTGGCTAATTTTTCTAAATCTCTAGAAGCTCCGTAAAAAGATTCCTCATTTTTAATTTTAAAATTTTCAATTTCAATATGATCATCAACCACTTTTAATTGCAAGGCCCGTAAGCGATAGGGGCGATTAAGCATAAAATCGTAGGCTTGCTCTAGAAAAAGAGTCGGTTGGGGAAATCGAGATAAGGGTAAGGCTCGAATACCGACACGAATATGGGCAAAAAATGGTGGATTTTCAAATGCTTGTTCCTGATTACTAAAATCGGCTGTCATCCAACGCGCTAGGGTGCGGAGATCGGTAGCATGGGACATAAGCTTAAAGTAAAAGAAAATTTATATAAAACGCTATTCCTCAGAATATCACTAATCTATGAATGGCTTAACACGGTTTTGAGTTGTGTCTTCCTACGGCAGTTGCCAGGGCAGAATAGCCTGCTGCGATTAAAGCTTGGTCACGTATACGGCAGGAATCACAAACGCCACAGGGAATTTCTCCGCCTTGATAACACGACCAGGTGAGTTCAATAGGGACACCGAGCGTGATCGCTTGTTTAACAATATCGACTTTTGTGGAGGTAACCAGGGGCGCAACCAATTGAATGGGTTTACCTTCCACGCCTACTTTAGAAGAAAGATTGGCGAGAGCTTGATAGGCGGCCAAATAGTCGGGACGGCAATCAGGATAGCCTGAGTAATCAACCGCGTTAATGCCTAAATAAATGGCGGTGGCTTCTTTCGCTTCGGCCAACGATAGGGCGATCGCGATAAAAACCGTATTGCGACCAGGAACATAAGTGGAAGGAATAATACTCGGATCAATACCGTCTTGAGGAATGGCCAGACTCGGATCGGTTAGGGATGAGCCCCCCCACTGACTGAGATTCACCTCTACAACGTAATGGTCTGCGATCGCTAATGCCTGAACAATTTGACTAGCGGCTTTCAGTTCTCGTTCGTGGCGTTGTCCGTAGCGAAAGGAGATAGCAATCACTTCGTAGCCATCTCGTTGGGCGATCGCGGCAGTTGTAGCGGAATCAAGACCCCCAGATAATAAGACAACGGCTTTGGGTTTAGACATAAATTCAAACGATGGCGATAGAGATCCCTAGCAGAATCATTCCGATATCAATAATAATGAAGGAAAGCCTATTATTAAAAGTTTGTTTCTTTTTGTCCTTGGCACTGCCGTGCTTGAATAAATGCTTGACCAAATTATTGACTCTTCCCTTGCACTTAGTCTCAAAACCCCCCTTGTTTTAATTATTTTGATCGTGTTAGAAGCGATTTTGTCCGCCGATAATGCGATCGCCTTGGCAGCCATTGCCCAGGGGTTAGGAGACCGCAAATTACAGCAAAAAGCTCTCAATATTGGTTTAGTGATTGCCTATCTCTTTCGGGTCGGGTTAATTTTAACGGCAACTTGGGTAATGAAATATTGGCAATTTGAGTTACTCGGCGCAGTCTATCTCCTCTGGTTAGTTTTTAAATATTTTTCGTCTACGGAAGATTCCGACTCCCATCATCACGGCCTCGCCTTTACCTCCTTTTGGCAAGCCATTCCGATGATTGCTGTCACTGATCTGGCTTTTTCCTTGGATAGCGTGACTACCGCGATCGCGATCGCCGATGATCTGTGGCTGATCCTAGCAGGGGGAGCGATAGGAGTTATTACCCTACGATTTTTAGCGGAACTCTTTATTAGT
>CAYZWO010000111.1:1284-13820 GCA_964482215.1 uncultured bacterium | reverse complement strand
CTACCACGCTCTTCTTACCCACTTCCTGATCGCTTTTTCGATCTACTGAGACTCTATTGACTCAAGGGAAGTCTGTCGAACAAATTATGGAGGTTTTAATGCCTATTTAAAGCGAGTTTTCTTTTGCCTATTTTATAACCTTCCAAGTCGTGTTAAATAGATCTCCAATAGGTTCTATAAATAAGAAAAGTGGGGGTTAACGTACCCCTCAATTTAATTCAATCATTTGAGATAAATTTTTCTCAACTACCTTATTTCTATTTTTTGCTCTTAGCTAATTTGCGTTTAAAACTAACGCCAAAACTTGCTGCGGTCATAGCACCGAGAATAGTTAAAGGTTCGGGAACAGCATTAGTTACGGTAAAATTGCTCACAACAAATGTAGCAGGGCCACCCACATTATCTGTAACAACCCGGAAACCAAAAGTATCTCCATTCGTTACTGAAATTATCTGTGGAGATAGGCTGATCTCCCCATCGGCAAAGGCAATCGGATTAAAAACTCCATTGAGTAAATAGCCTGCAGGCTCATTAATACTAACATCTAAAGAAAAATAGCTCCAATTAAAACTGATCGTTCCTACCCTTAACACATTTATGGGAATTGTCCAATCAGTTGTACCAATCATAGAGGAATCATTATTATTGCCACCAGTAAGTGCAATTTCTCCTGTTGTTGCAGAAGTTATATCAACCATGCCATAACCTGATGGGATATCTTCATCAGTATCTGTATTAACTACTAAATTCCATTGGTTAGGAGCATAAACCCCAGTAAACCCTGATATGGTGGCGGCGGATGCTTGTGAGGTAATACCCGTGATTACACCCAAGATAGTAGTACTTGTTACAGCCAGATTAAAAAGATGAGCCGTTGGGAAAGTAAAGTTTTTCATAATAGAATTGAGCCAAATTAAAATAAGTAATGATTTACAGAGAAAAGTAGTTACTAGTCGTCAAAGAACCCAAATTTAAGGTTCCTGCCATACCCGTAATCTCAATAAAGAGGTCGCTATTAGCATTAAAACCAGAATTTCCATCATTGACGGACATATAAGTCCGTCGAGTAGCAACCGTTGCACCAAAACTGAAAAATACAGCTTGATTAATTCCTAAAGCTTGATTACCAGTTGTAGTGGAGTCTGCATCTGCGTAGACAGCATTTACAGCAGCGGTTAAGCTGGAAGCACTAATTAATCCTGCGTTGTAAGTAGCGGTTGGTAACATGGACAGACCAATACGATCGCCTTGACTTAGGTTAAAGTCACGAATACGGTCTTGAGTTGTTGAACCAAATAACGAATCAGTGAAAGCTCCATAGCGGAATGTATCTGCACCAAGACCTCCGGTTAGAACATCGGCTCCTGCCCCCCCATTAATGATATCGTTGCCAGCGCTACCATCAAAGGTGTCATTGCCTTGATTACCATTAATTTGATCATCCCCGTTTCCTCCTACAAACGAATCATTGCCACTCGTTCCGTTGTATGAGATGCCTGATTCATCATTGATAATAGTGCCAATTCCTTGACTTTGCCCAAGGATAGCTCCTCCTGTAGGATTGCTCAAATTGACTAAGAAAGTTTCGTCTGGCTCTATCGTTGTATCTCCATTAATCGTAACTTTGATCGTATTTAAGGTACTTCCGGGGGCAAAAGTTAAGGTTCCGTTAGTTGCGACATAGTCTACTCCTGCTGTTGCACTATTCGCTCCAAGAGTATTATCGGCAGTTGCATAGTTAACCGTGATAGCTTGACCCGATGCCGCCGATAGTTGGACATTGAAAGTAAGAGTGCGAGTTCCATTGTCTCCTTCCGCACCACTGACGTTATTAATACTAAGAGTTGGCACTGGATCATTATCAATAATAGTTGCCGTTACTTCAGGTGTGGAAATTACTGCGTTAGTGGGGTTACTTAAAAGCAGTTTGAACGTTTCATTCGATTCGTTGTAGGTGTCTCCCATGATCGGAATGGTGATTGTTTTGCTGGTTTCATTGGGAGCAAAGGTGAGGATTCCACTGGTTAAGGTGTAGTCATAGCCCTTGAAGGCTGTATTATCGGCTGTCGTGTAATTAAGAGTAATCGTTTGAGAAGAAGCTGCTGATAAGTTAACGGTAAAGACGGCATTACTGGTTCCGCTATCGCCCTCATCAACAATGATATGGCTTGTACTTACTGAGGGAGGAATAACTGTCAAGATACTGGTGAGAGTGAATATGTCACTAGTCGAAGCTTGTCCATCAGATACTGTAACTTTAATATCGAATGTACCCGCATTGCTAATACTAGGTGTGCCGCTAAAGGTACGAGTAAGAGGATTAAAGTTGATCCAACTGGGTAAAGCAGAGCCGTCTGCTAAGGTAGCACTATAAGTCAGTGGGATTGTTCCCATATAGCCATCATCTGGATCACTTGCTTCAAAGAAATTAAAGCTGAAGAATTGACCCACATCAACGCTTGGCTGAATCCCTAAAGATAAAATAGGTGCATCGTTTACTGAGTTAACCTGAATAGGAACCGTGAAACTACTGCTGGCTATGTTAACTGTATCGGAGACCATGATTTGCAGATTTGCGTTGCCATTAAAATTACTTGCTGGATAAAAAGTGAGTCCATTTAAAGCAGCATTAATGGCGGCGATCGTTCCTGTAAAAGATTGGTTATCGTAAATATTACTCAGTCCACTGGTATCGCCTAGGGATACGGAACCAGAAGTCATCAAATAGACCGAGAACAGGGAATTACCTGCATCTTGATCTGAAAGGATAATTGCGTTTCCTGTGGCACTACTAAACACAAGCGACGTATCCTCGTCAATGATTTGTTGAGTAGGGCCAGTAATGATAGTGGGATCGTTGACTGGTGTAATACTCACTTGGAAGATTTGAGAGATAAATGCACCGGAGGACTCAGTAGCAATTACCTTAATGTTCAAAGGTGCTAAGTCCGTATCATCTGGGGTACCACTAAAAGTTCGGGTGTTGGGATTAAAGGTTATCCAAGTAGGAAGAGCATTTCCATTGGCCAGAGTTGCAGTATAGGTGAGAGCATCTCCATCGGGATCGCTAAAGCTATCAGCAGGAATAGTGAAGCTAAAGGGTTGTTCTTCTATCGCAGTTTGTGGGGCGATTGCATTCCCGACAACAGGGTCAGAATTCGTGTTTAGTGCCCATAACTCAAAGCCATTGGTGCCATCCGTAGCTCCGAAAAAGAGTTTGCCATTGACATGAGCTAGATTAAGCAAATTGGAACCACTTAAAGAATCATTAGAGCCTATGTAAGTTGCGCCAGGATAAAGATCTTTGATAACTACAGTGCCTGCCTCAGTTCCATCACTTTTCCATAATTCAAATCCATTGCCACCATTAGCCTTGAAGTAAAGCACTCCATTAACATCAATTAAATTGGAAACATTATTGTTGTACAAACCAGGTTGAAAATCCTTGACTAAAACCGTCCCAGCTTCCGTGCCATCACTCTTCCATAGCTGGCTACCTTCTACACCATCCTCAACAACAAAATAAAGTGTGCCATTGACATTAATTAAGTCATGAAAATAGGAATACACGCTGTTGTTCAGGTTGATGTCTTTAATCAACACAGTACCAGCCGCTGTCCCATCACTTTTCCATAATTCATCCCGCGCAGCAGTCAATGGATTGCTAACACTAAAGTATAGAAGATTGTTCAGATTGGTTAAATTGCCAACATTGGAACTACTTGTACCAGGTCGAATATCCTTAACTAGAGTCGTTCCAGTATCTGTCCCATCACTCTTCCATAACTCAAGACCACTTGTAGGATGGTAGGCATTGAAATAGAGGGTATTATTAACTGAGATGGGAATAGACGGATTGGAAGAACCAGAAGGATTGATATTTTTAACTAAAATTGTTCCAGCATTTGTACCGTCGCTTTTCCACAATTCTGAACCATTTACACCATCATCTGCCATAAAGTACAGTATGTCATTGATGTTGGTCATATAGGAAATAAAACCACCAGAGCCAGGGGCCATATCTTTAACTAGAACTGTTCCCGCTGCTGTTCCATCACTCTTCCATAATTGAGTACCATTTGTAGAGTCATAGGTTCTGAAGAACAAAGTACCGTTGACATTGGTTAGCAAGTAAGGATCAGAGCCACTAGAACCAGAATTGATATCTTTAATCAATACTGTCCCTGCTTCAGTCCCATCGCTTTTCCACAATTCCCAGCCATAGGTAGGATGATTAGCGACAAAAAAGAGTGTGCCATTAACATCAGTAAATTGATATGCACCAGAGGTGCTGTAGCCAGGATTAATATCCTTGACCAGCGATGTTCCCGCTTCAGTTCCATCACTCTTCCACAACTCAAATCCGGTGTTATCTCCAACGGCTCTGAAGTAAAGCGTATTCCCAACTTTGGTTAATAGCTGTGGAAACGAACTATTGGAAGTGAAAGCAATATTCTTGACTAGATAGGGATCTGGTGCGCCATCTTCCTTGAGATTTACAACATTAATAATTAAAGCTTTTTCATAACTTAGCCCATTTTGATCTGTAGTACGAACCCGAATGTTATAGCTTGACTTGGTTTCATAATCGAAGGAGGTACTTGTTTGTAAACTATCACCAACTATTTTGAAAGCACTGTTATCTGCATCCCCTTCCCCTGAAACTAGGGTGTAGGTAAAAGTGTTGTTTAGGTCAGGATCCCAACTATTGAGAATGCCAACGACTGTATCAGTGGGTAGGTTCTCACTCACTGCATTAGCACTAGTACTGAGGTAAGAGGGGGCTTCATTGAGGTCATTAACAGTAATTGCGAAGGTTTTATCGTAAAATAAACCACCTTGGTCGGTAGTGCGAATCAGAATGCTGTAACTGGATTTAGCTTCAAAGTCCGGAGATGTGTTGATTTGTAGTTGATTACCACTGATAGTAAACGCACTATTGTCGGTGGAACCAGTACCAGAAACAAGGCTATAGGTGAAAGTATTATTTGCATCAGTGTCAATCGTACTGAATATGCCAACAATAGAACCTGTTGCACTATTTTCTGCAATTGAATTATTGCTTAGTCCAATGTCTGTTGGAGTCTGGTTGGGTGAATCATTGAGGTAGCGAGTAATGACAAAATCACTGCTATTAGAACCGACTAAAATAATCTTGTTATCGGATTGTAAAGTAGCACTAAAACTTGCTCCTGTACCAGCAGTTATGACTTTTCCTGCTGTTCCAAAAGTTGTATCAAGAGTACCATTGCTGTTATAACGGGCTAAGGCAAAAGTCCCGTTATTAGAACTTCCCGTTACTAAGAGCTTGCCATCACTTTGCTGAATTACGCTTTTTGCAATATCATCAAAACCATTAAAGTCAGTTGTAACCTTCCCGCCTGTGCCAAAGGTTGTGTCGAGAGTACCATTGCTGTTATAGCGGGCTAAAGCAAAGTCATAGTTACCACTACGAGTAGCAGTACCTGCTATTACAAGCTTTTCATCACTTTGTTGAATAATACTAAAACCAGAATCGTTGGAGGCATTAAAATCGGTGGTGACTTTCCCGCCTGTGCCAAAGGTTGTGTCAAGGGTGCCATTACTGTTGTAGCGAGCTAACGCGAAATCTGTACTGCTATACCCCGTTTCACCGGCAACCACAAGCTTGCCATCTTTTTGTTGAATTAGACTTCTACCAAACTCATTGCCATAGAAGAAAGTGGTGACTTTTCCACCTGTACCAAACGTTGGATCGAGGGTGCCATTACTGTTGTAGCGAGCTAACGCAAAGTCATAGTCGCCACTGCTAATCAAGGAATAGCCTGCCACTACAATTTTGCCATCAGGTTGAACAAGAACGCTTTGAGCAAAGTCAGAATATGTATTGAAATCAGTGGAAACTTTTCCGCCCGTACCAAACGTTGGATCAAGATTGCCTGGTTTAGGTGCAGCAATAGTTAAGGCAAGGGGAGCGATCGCACTAGCTCCTGCCCTGTCGGTAGCAATCACCTGAATCGTAAGATTGCCAAGATCACCTATTGTTGGGGTACCGCTAAAGGTCAGGGTTGAGGGATTAAATGTGAGCCAGGAGGGTAAGGGATTGCCAGTGCTTAGTGTTGCAGAATAAGTTAGAATTTCTCCTTGGTCTACATCACTGAAAGTATTGGTAGGGACAGTAAAGCTAAACGGAAAACCTTGTAGTGCATTTTGAGCAGATAGTGAACTTGTCGCTGTGGGAATATCATTAACTTCAGTAACAGCAATGCTAATGGTTGCCGTATTAGCAGAAATTGAGGTTGTACCACCCGTTGTAGTAATACCTGCGCTTCTGAGAATACCACCACTACTAAAAGCACTACTGAAAGTATCGTCCAAGGCTCGAACAACTAGAGATGGAGGTGTTCCATTGTAGTTGGCAACTGGAACGAAACGGAGCAAAGTGCTCGCAGAAAAGGCAATTCCAGAAGAGCTAACTGAAAAAATATCAAACCAGTTAGTTCCATTGTTAACAGAATATTGCCATTTACCTTGAGTTATTTCATTTGCTGGGTTGCTGATTACAGCGATCCCTTTGAGGCTAGCCCCTGCATCAGGATCACTCACTAAGCCACTGAAGAGGGACGCAATACTTTGACCAGCAGGATTGGTTGTGTCTTCTAGGATGCTGGGTAAAGTTGCATTTCCTCTAAAACTAGGAGCATCATTGACATTGGCGATCGCCACATTAAATGTACTGCTGACAGAAGCTCCTGAAGAGTCTGTTGCAGTGACTTGTAGGTTGAGACTGCCTACATCATCGTTAGTAGGTGTTCCACTAAAAGTGCGTGTTGTGGGATGGAAGCTGAGCCAAGTGGGAAGTGCGTTCCCATTGCTCAAACTGGCTGAATAGCTAAGCGTATCTCCAGCATCAACATCACTAAAAATATTGGCAGGCACCGTAAAACTAAAGACATTATCTTCGCTTGCACTTTGCGCTGTAATTGAATTCGCTATAGTAGGTGCATCATTCTGCCCAATCAACGTGATAGTAACATTTTGAGTTCCTGTACCTCCATCATTATCTCTAACTGTAACTGTGTAAGTCTGGGTTAGAGTTTGATTGTGGCGGAGTGAGTCAAGAGTACTATCCGAAACAGTAAAGTTCCAGTTAATTGTTCCATACCGATCTCCAGTAGCAGAGTCACTAATCATTGCTGTCATATTTCCAAGATAGTTTCCTGCTAACGGTGTTATCGTTACCGTGTGGGTATCTTGACTGCCAGGATCGTAGAAATAAAGTGAACCTGAACTTACATGATTAAAAGAGTTCTCATCAATTGCCCCATCACTACGTTCAGTAATACTAGAAGAAATCGATGAACTGCTATAGATTGAAGGAGAAACATTATAAACAGTAACAGTTTGAGAGATCGTTGAAGAGGTACCACCATCACTATCTCCAACATAAAACTGAGCTGTATAAGTTCCATTGTTGGAGTATTGAAAATAATCGTAAAAATAGCGTGATCCCTGTCCTCCAGATCCTAAGCTGAAAGTTCTTGAGTATCCATTTCCTAATGAGTAGCTAACGTAGTGGTTAGATTCCCAACCAGGATCATAGAGATAGCCATCAAAATAAGAGCTATTTCCTTCATTAATTCCAGTTGGCATCCATAATGATGAAATTGAAGGAGCAACATTATTTACATAAACGTTAGTTGAACTATTACCCCAAGTACCTTCATTATCTTGAACGTAAAGGGTTGCAGTTTTAGTGCCTGAATAAGGAGTTGAGTAAGAAACAGATGTGCCATTCAAAGTTTGGCCATCAACCATCCAATACCCACCTACAATATAATCTGTTACCGTCCAAGAACTATATCCATTATCATATTGCACTCCGACAACCGAGGTATGTAAGGCTTGGTAGTAAACGTCTCTGTCATAACTGTAGCTACCATTTAAGTAAACTGAAGAACCTTCGTTGACAGAATAAGGACCATAAGTTACGGCAGCCGGAGAATTATACACATAATAGGAAGAATGAGCTTCTACTGAGATTAACTCTCCATTAACTGTAATAAAATCTGAATCATCTTTACTTTGAATACCATCATATTGGTCTTGACTAAGATAGATGTCACGAACAATGGCAGAAAAAAGTTCACCTTCATCCCCTGGTGTATCACTAACGTTAAGTTTTGCATCTAGAAAATGACCAATTTCTTCCAAAAGAATATTGGAAATTAAATTAGGTTGTTCGGCATCAATAATAGATTGGGCTAGATAAATGTTATTAGTGCTACGCGCATAAGCTCCCAGCATTCCAGGTGCCATTCCACTATCTAAAATTTTTATAGTTGGAATTTGACTAAAATCTCCACTAGACCACTGAATTCTAAAACTTTCTGCAAGAGAGACATCAAAGGTACTACCCAAAACCTGTCCCAATGTATTGTAGAAGCGAGAGCTATCTTGAGATAAATTTTGAAGTAAATTTTTGACAGAACCAATGGCACTATTTAGTGCTCCGTTTGGATCAAGACTTAAAGATTCTGAAAAGTTAAAAGTGTCAAATAAATAATTTTCAGATAATATTGCTGGATATGTACTCATTGCGTTAATTGAAAACGCCAAGGGGGAGGAGATTATTCCCGTAGTGACATCAAGATCCCAATGACCACCCAGAGTTTGATTGCCAACCTTAGTAAAAGAAGCAGCAACTTTCGCTCCCGTTAAGCGGCTTAACGATTGGATAAAAGAAAGCCCTTTCAAGGTAGCCCCGACTTCGCAGCCATAAATCAAAATTTCTGCATTAGGGGCAAGGGCTGTTTTCCATTGGGCTAAGCTTTCTGCCTCGATTCCTAAATTTTCTAAAGTTAATAGTGAGCTTCCTAGTCGGATTTGTCCGGGTTTACCATGACCCACGATATGAATGCTGCGAATTTCCTGCCGATAGGATAAATGCCATCCGATTTGAGCAAGCCCCTCTTCATTAGGATTAAGAACAATAGTTTCCAGCCCTTGAAGAACACCTGCTACGAGATCACTATAGTTGTCTACTGCTGAGTCAATAAATACGACCCCATCCCCAACTGACTGCTGAACTGAACGAAATTGTCGTTTGGAGGTCTTTGATTTTAAAAGTGCAAGCGTCATAAAGTTTTTCCTAAAAAATATTGGAAGTTGGATAGAAGCAGTAGCCTATGCTTAAAAGAGAGCAGGACAAAATGACCCCTTAAACAGCGGTTTTTTAGTACAGAGTTTATAAAAAAGCTCGGAGTTTGAATTTACTTTTAAATCAAAGGCTCCCAAAAAGTAGCTTGCAAAAATTATACTGGGAAATACTTCATTTCATGGTTCAAAAAAGTCTGGAAAAAGTCTGGAAAAATGAGAGATGCATCTGAAAAATCTGACATGAAGTGGATCCCAAAAACTGGACAGAAAAAAGAAGGATGGTAAGCTCGAATCAAGAAAGCCAAGGAGAAAAATGAGCAACCCGAAAAAGCAGTACAATGCCCAGTTCAAAGCCAAAGTCGCCTTAGAAGCGATTCGAGGAGAGAAAACGGTTCCCGAATTAGCCAGTCAATACCAAATTCATCCAACAGTAATTAATGGATGGAAACGGAAAATGTTGGAACAAGCTAGTCAAATATTTGAGGGAGAAACAAAAGACAAACAAAGTCAAGAAAAAACGCAAAGCCAGATAGATGAACTATATCGACAGATAGGACAGCTAAAAGTGGAACGGGATTTTTTAGCGAACAGGTCGGCACAATTAGGCCTGCCGACCGAAAGACCTTGGTAGACCCTGACCATAAGAAATTAAGTATTCAACGTCAATGTGAATGATTAGGAGTAAATCGTTCAAGTTACTATTACCAAGCCAAAGAACCTAGCTCAGAAGAATTCACGTTATTGAGGTTGTTAGATGAACAATATCTCAAGACTCCCTTTTATGGAAGCCGAAAGATGACAGAATATCTAGGGTCATTGGGGTATGGTATCAATCGGAAACGGGTTATTAGACTGATGAATAAGCTGGGATTACAAAGCATTTATCCGAAGCCCAAAACAACGGTGCGTAATCCAGAACATCAGATTTATCCGTACTTATTAAGGGAGGTAAAAGTAGAAGAATCAAATCAAGTATGGTGCACCGATATCACCTATTTACCAGTCGGAAAAGGATCCTATTATCTAGTAGCCATTATGGATTGGTATAGCCGAAAAGTACTGTCATGGAGGATAAGCAACACAATGGATGTGCATTTTTGCCAGTCAGCATTGGAGGAAGCTTTATGTAATTATGGTATGGCAAACCTGATATTTTTAATAGTGACCAAGGAAGCCAATTTACATCCAAAGCATTTACGGAATGTTTAAAAAGAGAAAATATCTGCATTAGTATGAATGGAAGAGGACGTTACCATGACAATATATTTATTGAACGGTTGTGGCGTTCTTTAAAATATGAACTCATTTATCTTGATGAATTTAAAGATGGAAAAGAGTTGACAGAGAAAGTCAAGGAGTGGTTTAATTTCTACAATAAGGAACGATTTAATCAAGCCCTAGAATATCAAACACCAGAGCATATTTATTGAAAAAGTTTGAGGCTAGAGGAAGAAAAAATTGAGAGTTCCATTACCCATTAACCCAGAGCTCTACTTCGCTTCATTTTTGTCTAGCCATTGGGGGCCACCTCACCTAACAGATCTAATGACAGTATGAATAAGACGCGATCGCTGACTCTATATTTCTTATGAGTTACTTAAATTGAAGTAGCTCAATCTTAATGAGTGTCTTTGAAAAAGATCACCTATCTCTACGTGATCAATAGGCGATACTTTATTCAAATCATTTTGGTTTTAAAAACAAATTTAAATCCAAGATATATTAATCGCAGTACTTAACTCTGATTGATTGATTGTGCCAGCCTTAAAGTTATCCCAAGCAGTTACTAAGTTTTGTACTTGAGATTGTTGTAAGGTTAAACCATTGCTAATTTTGAATTCATCAATGCGCTCAAATTCATTGACATACCAATCTTGAAGAATAAAATGGCGATTAGTCCCCAAAATACCAACAGCTAAGCCATCATTATCAAACTGTTGGAAGGTAATTTCATCAACACTAAGTTGTCCGCCAAATAAAAGCGTATCAGTGCTATTAGTGTCACCTTTGTTGTCGATATAAGTTGCTTGAAAAACGTTGGCGATCTCAAAACTCCTCACATCAATAGTATAAGTGTCATTTCCTGATCCTCCACTTAAATGACTTAAAAGACCACCTTTACGCAAAAGTCCGCCGCTAACTTCTATTTGATCATCGCCTTCACCGCCATTATATATACCTGCTATTCCAGTAATGGATATTTTATCATTTCCTGCCCCAGCTTTGACGACACTAGCATTACCAGAGCTTGAAATAACATCATTACCCTCGCCTGTCAAAATAATGTTGTAGTTACCTTTTCCAAAAACACGATCATCTCCACTATTAGAATAGATAAAATTATTCTTGCCTTTGCTGAAAATAACATCATTACCCTCACCACCATCGATCAAACTTTTTTCTCCTTTGGTAGCAATAATATCATTGCCCTGACCACCAAATGATAAGACATTCTCTCCATTGGTCAATATCTTGTCGTCATAATATGAAATTGATAAATCAAGACCTATGTTTGATAAATCAAGAGTAATATCTGACATATCAACATCAATATCAATGTCAATATTAATTTTTGACAAATCTATATTGATCTCTGACAAATTAAGGTCAAATTCTTGAGAGTTCAAAAATCGTTCTAAGAATGGAGGTAGCTTGAAATTGTCTAAATTAAACCAAGAAGGATCGGCTGCAAAAGAAAAATTGTCTAGAGCTAAACCTGATAGATCGATTTTGACATCACTTAAATCAGGAATTTGTAGATTATCTCCAAAAATAATATTGTTTTTGCCAAAAGCAATAATACTATCTGCTCCTTGTCCTCCAATAACTAAGTTACTCGTTCCATAGGAGATAATTGTATCGTCTCCTTCATTTCCAAAGGCTAAATTATTGGTACCATAGAGCAAAATAGAGTCTTTTCCAGAATTACTGAATACAATATTGTTAGAACCAGCTGAAATTATAGCATCCTGTTGATTACTTGCTAATACAACATTATTCTTGCCGAAAGTAACTACAAAACTGTTGTCTTGTCCACTAGATATTAGGTTATTCATACCGAAGCTAAATAGGGTATCTTGATTCGGTTTGATAATTGAAAAATCTGTAATAAAAGTACCAGAAAGTGAAACATTAACAACAGGAGTATTAGAAATTGAAATTTGAGGAGCCGCAAGATTAGGAATTGATAGATCGGGAATTGATAGATTAGGAATTGATAAATCGGGAATTAAGATATTTAAATTCCATTCTGGCAAAATTACTTCAACCCCTATATTTGAAAGCTTCGTGAATTCTTGTTTAATGTCTTTAAGATTGGGTAAATCAATCGTAACATCTGACAATGTGTCACCAAAAGCCACGTTGTTTTTACCAATAGTTACTAGCGTGTCAGCCCC
>CAYZWO010000111.1:0-1202 GCA_964482215.1 uncultured bacterium | reverse complement strand
CAGCCCCTCGTCCTCCTACCACTGCATTATTCAAACCTAAAGCAACAACAAGATCATTGCCACTAACATCAAGAGTGGTGTTGAGATTATTCAGGACATTTTTCCAATCAACTCCAGCATTAATTTTATCGATTTTAGCTTGACTACCTGCTTTTGAGCTTTCTTGACTTTTAAATTTATCTAAAGAAATTCCTAGAGAGTCACCAAAAGCAATATTGCCAACACCCGCTAAGATCACCTTGTCATCATTAGCCCCAGCGATCGCTACATTAGTTTGACCAACAGACGCAATAATATCTTTGCTATTCCCCCATGCAGCATTAGAGAACTACCATCTCCCACTTTTGTGTTAAGATTTCCTTTACCCAAGGTCACAAAAGTATCGTCACCATTACCCACTTTTGTTAGGACATTATATAACCCCCCCGCTGTCATTGTGGTTTTACCATCACCGATTTTAGTCAGTAGGTTTGCACCACCTGCTGCCCGCATGGTATCAGTTCCATTTCCCGTTTTGAGGAAAACATTACCTCCACCAAGTCCCCACATTTCATTATCTCCACCAGAACTGTAGAGAACATTGGCTAAACCACCAGCCACAATTTTGTCGTTTCCAGAGCCAGAAATGATGACATTTAAACCACCACCGACAGTAATGTTATCATTGCCAGAACCCGTAGTAACTACGTTTAATCCACCATAACCTTCGATTTTATTGTTACCAGAACCTGCATCAACCAGATTTGCCCCACCATAAGCTTTGATCTCGTCATTACCACCATATTCTTGTGTAACTGTAGAAAAAACTGGAATTTTAATCCATCCTATTCCTCGATAAGAGGTTATCACAACCTTTTGATATGTACCGACAGAACTACCTTTAATGTAATTCCCTCCCCCATAAGCTTCTATATAATTAGAACTGCCTACACTATCTGCAAAAATTGTATTAAAGCCTCCTTTAGCATAGACCCGATTATCCCCCGAACCTGCATAGATCTGGTTATAACCGCCGTTAGCATCCATGGTGTCATTGCCATCGCCGCCATATAACCAGTTACCAGCAGCAGCAGCATAGAGGTAATCATCTCCCCCTTCTCCATCAATATTATTGCCACCTCCATAGGCTTGAATATTATCGTTATCCCAACCCCCTTTTACTTTGTTATAACCACCATAAGCTTTGATGGTGTCTCGACCAG
>CAYZWO010000110.1:0-13821 GCA_964482215.1 uncultured bacterium | reverse complement strand
TTTACCCAATTTTTCTCTTTTTCTCGACTCCTTACATTTTTTGTCCTGTACTTAGGAGGAAGATAGGCAGAATTATTTAAATATGATGCCAGTGAGGAACGGCTTTATTTCCCGGCAGTCAGATCGAATGTAGAAACAGCCAGTTCGGTTGAACCGTAGCAAAGACAGCTAATCAGGAAATAGGGGGATTCAACAATTGTAAGCCGATGCCAATTAACGAGCCTAAAAGTAAGGACATACTACTGAGAGTGCTAATGGCAAACCCGACAATTCTCTTTTCAGCTGCTTGGTAGTAACCCCAGGCAAAAATAATTCGCCCAATAATCCAAAGTGAACCAATTCCCGCGCCCCAGATCGGGCTAACATAAACGGAAAACAGCCATAGGACAGGTAAAAAGAAAACCAGTTGCTCTAAAGTATTCTGTTGGACTCTGACAACCCGCTCGAAATTGGGATCACCAGACATGGCAGGAGGCATAATTTTATACTTAGCTCTGGCTCGACCCACATTAACGCTGAGAACTTGATACAGTAGTGCAGTTAAAGCGGTGATTAGGCTGGGATAAAGATACATAGATTGGAATAACGTTGAGAAATACTTGCTAAAAGTTAGCAGAAATCATCCCCCCGCGATCGCAGAAAGCAAGATTTTAAGGATTTAACATTAAGGCAACATCTAAAATAAACCCAGGTAAAACGTTTTCTCCTGAAAGCATCGGCGGATTATCGATGGAAAAAGCTAATGTTTCTGGATCGTGACCATCGCGATAAATCTCAACTAAAGGCGTTTGGGGATCGATTAACCAGGCTAAACGGACTCCATTTTGTTGATACTCTCGCATTTTTTGGCGCAATTTACTGAGAGAATCACTCTCTGAACGCAACTCAATAACAAAATCGGGGCAAATCGGGGGAAATTTTTGTCTTTGTTCTGGGGTTAAGGCTTGCCATCGGTTTAACTGAATCCAAGCGGCATCAGGACAACGATAGGCTCCATTCGGGAACTTAAATTCCGTTGATGAGTCAAAAACTTTTCCTAGCTTGGTTTTACGGTTCCAAAGCGTTAATTCTGTAATTAAATCTGCATTTCTAATGCCGCTTTCACCACCTGTCGGGGCCATAATGGTTAATTCTCCTGCCTCACTCAGTTCTAGTTGCCAAGGCTCATTCGCGATCGCGAGTTGATAAAACTGTTCATCCGTTAAAGCAACGGCGGCGGGAACATTGAGGGTAAAAGTTTCCATCGGTTAACCGTCCAAATTTTCTAAATTTTAGCAATTAACGCTTAAAGCAACATTAAAGCGGTTTTTGAGTGGGGATTCCCGTTTCTCGCGGATAAATAGAAGGAGTGGATTTAGTTTTTCTGACATAGATAAAGTTGCGAGTCCCTTGGCTCCAAGGCGTTTCAATGGTTTTGATTTGTTCTAAGGTTCCACCTAATACTGCAAGACCCGGTAATAGCTTTTCGGTATCTTCTTCACTCCAATGACCCCGATAGAGAATGGCTAAACTGCCCATTTTGAGTAACGGTAAACTGTATTCGGCACAAACTGAGGGTTCTCCGACAGCCCGAATTAAGGCTAGGTCAAATTTTTCTCGATTGCGGCGATCGCGGCCAATCACTTCAGATCGGCCCAGTAGAGTTTTCCCATTACCTAAATTTAATTCTTTTAAAACTGTTAATAAAAAATCAATCTTTTTACGGGTGGAATCGAGGAGGGTTACAGTCCAGTCAGGATAAATAATGGCTGTGGGTACACCAGGAAATCCTGCCCCTGTCCCAATATCAATTACTCGGTAAGGCTCATCCCGTTTCAGGATATCGGTTAACATCAAGCCTGCTAAAGAATCCCAAAGATGCTTTTCCAAAAAATCCAAGGGATCAGTAATACGGGTCAAATTTAAGCGTTTATTGCCTTCTACAATACAGTGAAAAAGTTGTTGAAACTGCTGCCATTGTTTCTCATTCGGTTGCCACCCTAACGTTTGTTGCCAAATATCGGGAGTCTGGGGCAGAGGTAAAAGCTCGGTCATAATCGCGGGGCTGAAGGAATCGGGTTAATCCTATCCTATTTTCGGGGTTAATAAACTTACTGGATCAACCGCCGTGAGAATGCCGTGATCAATTTTCCAGCAGCGATCCGCAATATGCAGCAATTCGTTGGGATCGTGGCTGACAATTAACAATGTCCAATGGGCTTTGAGTTTATGCAATAGTTTCGCGAGTTGACGACGCATTGACCAATCTAAACCTGCTGTCGGTTCATCCAGCAATAATAAGTTCGGTTGACGAATTAGTTGAACAGCCAATGAGAGTCGCCGTTGTTGGCCACCACTGAGGGCATGGGGGGAATCTTGAAAACTTACATGGTCTAATCCAACTTCGATTAAAGCTTCTTTGAGGCGATCACTGCTAATTTCGGGATGACCCAAACGTAATTCCTCTAAAATCGTGCCACCACAAAAATGCCGTTCAGGAAATTGGAAGACTAATCCACCTAATTGTTGAAGATGTAAAGACGTTAAAGCCTGATCGCGCCAAAAAATTTCTCCGCTTGTTTTTTCGGCTAATCCCGCTAAAATCTCTAATAACGTGGTTTTTCCCGATCCACTAGGGCCAATAATTAAACCCAACTCTTGAGGAACCAATTCTAAATTAACTTTATTTAAAATAGGATTTTCCGTCGCTGGAGGATGATAGCTTACGTTTTTTAAATAGAGCATTAATTTATAGAATCAACCTGAAATAATCGCTAGAAAGCAGCTTTTTTAAGCTACCTTATTCCTATTTTTACGGTAGTTAGAGCAATCAAGCAAAGCCATTGTCTTTATTATTTATTGTAAGTCTCCCCTTAGCGAGTCTTGCGGAACACATCCAAAAATGAATTTGTTAACATCGGATGGGAAAGATTAGACCCTGGAGGGTTAACAGCTTAACGCCTTTGCCTTTTTCGGAAAATGGGAAAAGCCAAGGTAATCCCGATATTCTATTTCAGTCTTAATCTTAAAGTTTCTAGGAGAATAATGATGGTCATTGACAGAAAATTGAGTAAAGGTCTCTCTGTTTTTGTCTCTTTCGCGATCGCGGCAATTAGCGGTTTGGGAAGCCATAATGCTTGGGCTGGTGATCCTTTCCGTTCAGCTAATCCCCGTAATATCGATAGCACCACAGAAGCGGCTTTTGTTGCCATTTTTCGAGAAGGTAATTATAAAGAAGCCCGTCAGTATTTAAATGATGCCATCCAGCAAGGCAGTAGCGAACCCCTAATCTATGCCATGCAAGCGTCCATGTACTATGATGCGGCAAATTTAGAACAAATGAAAGCGTATGCAGCTAAAACCTTAGAAACGGCAGAAAGATTGAAAGCGCAAGACCCTCTACGTGGCAATCTTTATCTGGCAGTCGGTCACTTTTTAGAAGGAGCCTATTTACTGAAAAAAGGGAGTTACCTAGAAGCCGTCAGTAAAACAGGGCAAGTATTTGACCATCTAGAAAACGCAGCGAAAATTGATCCCAATGACCCCGAATTAAATTTATTACAGGGTTACTTAGACTTATTTTTGTCAAAATACACCCCTTTTTCCCAATCGGATAAAGTCGTTGGTCGCTTTGAAAAATACGCTTCTCCTTCCTATCTTAAAAATCGCGCTTTGACTACGACCTATCGGGATCTGAAACAATACGATAAGGCGATGGAATATTTGGAGAAAGCGATCGCGGAAACACCAGAGAATCCCGAATTGCAATATCTTAAAGGTCAATTATTAAGAATTCAAGGACGAGCCAATAAAAATTTAGGACAACTCAAAGCCTCTCAATTTTATTTTGAACGGGCACAACAAAAAACTGACCAATTGCCCCAGTCCGTCGTCATTCAAGTGAATCACGAATATAATGCCGTCAAAGATGAAATCCAAAAACTAGAAGCTAACCCAAATTTAAAAGAGTTTTAGGTAACTTAACGCAATCACCCAAATTCTCTGAAAACATCCCTATCCATTTATTTATTTCTATTGAATTCATCTATCTAAGACAACGCCAACACGAGCCACGAAAAGATAACAATCCTGCCATCTTTTTTGTAAGAAAACTTAACAAAAATTCTCATCAATCCAGTTTAAGTTAATAAATTAGGCGAAATTATTAAGCGTTTCTAACAAGCCACTACCTTAGTTAACCCAAATTTTACAGGACTTTATAAGCATGAGCGTCAATTTAGCCACCCAATTACGCGAAGGAACCAAAAAATCCCACTCAATGGCGGAAAACGTCGGTTTTGTGAAATGCTTTTTAAAAGGCGTTGTCGAAAAAAATTCCTATCGCAAGTTGGTCGGAAATCTCTACTTCGTCTACAGTGCCATTGAAGAAGAGATGGAAAAGTTACGCGAACACCCCATCGTTTCCCAAATTTATTATCCTGAATTAAATCGTAAACAAAGCCTAGAACAAGACTTACAGTATTACTACGGCTCCAATTGGCGGCAAGAAGTCAAAATCTCTGAAGCGGGTCAAGCCTATGTTGATCGCATTCATGAAATTGCTGCAAAAGAACCTGAACTGTTAGTTGCCCATTCCTATACCCGTTACTTAGGCGACTTATCGGGTGGTCAAATCCTCAAAAAGATTGCTCAAAATGCCATGAATTTACAAGATGGTGGCACTGCATTCTATGAATTTGCCGATATTTCCGATGAAAAAGCATTCAAAAACAAATATCGTCAAGCGATGAATGATCTACCCATTGATCAAGCAACGGCTGAACGCATTGTGGATGAAGCAAATGCGGCTTTTGGCATGAACATGAAAATGTTTAATGAGTTAGAAGGTAATCTGATCAAAGCGATCGGCATTATGCTTTTCAATACCCTTACCCGTCGTCGTACCCAAGGCAGCACAGAAACCGAATTAGCTGTTGCAGAACAGTAACATTCAGTCACTTTCATTTACTTATTCCAACAGAAGCTCACCCATCTCATTACGGGATCCGGTGAGTTTTTGTTAGGGAAAATAAAGTGTAAAATAATCTAGTTTTTTTTATAAATAACCAACATTATGAATCATAAGGTTAGGCCTGCTTTTTCCCTCTCTGCTTTCGTTAAATCTTGCTTACTGACGTTAGGGTTTATCGGTGCAGCAGGTTTAATGTCTCCACTCTCTCAGCCTGCGATCGCCTTTAGTGTGTGTGGTATTAACCGAGAAGAAGCCTCCTTTAAAACCAAGAGCTATTTAGTGACAATTTGCCGAGGAGAAGCCAGTTTTCAAATGGTGATGACCTATTGGGATGGAACAGGCTATCGTAAAATTCCTGTACAAAAAGAAGGCAGGAAATTTAGAGGTTCTGATGGCAAAAACAATTTCATCATCGATTCTAAACAGTTAATTATCGGCACAGATGGAGAACAACCTGTTAGAGAAAACGTAATTCAATCTAAATAGGGTTGATTCCTAAGCATTAAGCTTTTAAAGCATAGTTTATCTACAATTAATGGCTAATTAATCATCATCATGACGTTTAATATTCGCATCGGTAACGGTTACGATATCCATTGTTTAGTAGAAGGAAGAGACCTTATTTTAGGGGGGGTAAAAATTCCTCACCGCTTGGGGTTATTAGGCCACAGTGATGCCGATGTTTTGACCCATGCCATTATGGATGCGATGCTAGGAGCTTTAAGTTTAGGCGATATCGGGCTTTACTTTCCGCCAACCGATCCGCAATGGGCAGGAGCGAATAGTCTAAATTTACTGGAACAAGTTCATCGTTTAATTCAAGAACGAGGCTGGCGGATTGGCAATATTGATTCCGTGATTGTAGCCGAACAACCTAAATTAAAACCCCACATTGCAACAATGAAAGCCACCTTAGCCAAAATCTTGGGCATTGACTCTGATTTAATTGGCATTAAAGCCACAACAAATGAAAAGCTTGGCCCAGAGGGAAGGGAAGAGGGCATTTCCTCCTACAGCGTTGTTTTGTTAGTGAAAGCTGATTAAGTAGCTGGTGAAATTTAAAAAAATATGGGATGGGCATTTTGCCCGTCAAAGACTAAAAACCTTTTTTCATCTCATGGTGAAGTCTGAATCATAATTTTAAAGAACTTGTCAATACGCAAACATTTATGAGATAATCAATGATCGCGTCTAAAATGAAAAGATTGTTCCTCTAGAAATTACTATGGCCAGCAAAAAAGGAAAAGGTGCGCGGTTAATTATCACACTCGAATGCACCGAATGTCGCAATAATAGCAACAAACGTTCCCCAGGTGTTTCCCGTTACACCACAACCAAAAATCGTCGTAACACCACAGCCCGCTTAGAACTGAAAAAGTTCTGCCCCCACTGCAACGCGCATACTGTACATAAAGAAATTAAATAATTTCATCCCTAAACAAATTTATTAGCTAAAACTTTCTTGTAAAAGATTATGAATTACTACCGCAAACGTCTGTCTCCCCTGCCTCCTACTCAACCCATTGATTATAAAGATACCGATCTGCTCCGTAAATTTATCACCGAACGCGGTAAAATTCTCCCCCGTCGTATTACAGGTTTAACTGCCAAGCAGCAACGGGATTTAACCACTGCGGTTAAGCGTGCTCGTTTGGTTGCTTTATTACCCTTCGTTAATCAAGAAGCTTAAAATAAAAGATTGGTCGATTTCACTTTCCTTGATTGATAAAAGTTAAATCCCAGTCTTAATTTTTTTATATTTGTCGTTAAAACATAGACAAACTAGATTCTGTTTCAAACCTCTTTCCCGAACGCTTTTGCTTTTATTAAAGCGAATTTGTTAGGATAGGGGTTTTGTACTGAAAAGCCATAAATTACAAACTAGGGGATGTTATCTATTCGCTTTTATCTCTTCCCCTAATAGATGTTCCGTTGCTTTTCCCTGAAAAACCGCTCGAATCAGCTTAACGCACTTGATTCAAAACCCAATCGCGAATCAGTTGATTAACCTGATCAGGAATTTCATCATGCGGACAATGGCCTGCATTGAGATAATATTCCGTAATATTTTGATAATATTGCTTAAATTTTGCGCCTCTTTCCTTCGCTTTCATCCAGGGATCGCCTTCTCCCCAGAGCAGTAACAAAGGGCAGACCATAGACGCTAAGAGGGTATCAACCGTATCCCCTTGAGGCGTTTTAAAGACAGAAGCAAAAACTTGGACTGCACCAGCATCACAGGAGGGGCGATAAATTTCTTCAACTAATTGATCGGTAATGGCGGTTTTGTCTAAGTAAACTTTTTCAAGGGTTTTCCGAATATTGCGAGGACGGCGGATGTATTGAAACAGCAGATAACTCGCCCAGGGTTGTAATAACAAATTACGCAGAAAAATTTGAACAGGACTGGTTTTGTTGGTTGCCACTGTATCGCTAAAGGGGCCCGCACTGTTTAATAACACAACTCCTTTGACTAAATCAGGATGATAGGAGGCGACAGAAAGCGAACAATACCCCCCTAAAGAATTTCCTGCGAGGACGGCGGGCTGTTGAATGACTTCCGTAATAAAGCTTTGGAGTTGATTCCGCCAGAGTTCTCCGCCATAGGCCAGGGCGGGTTTCGCTGATCGCCCAAAACCAAGTAAGTCAATGGCCCAAACTTCAAAATTTTGTTGTAATTCTGTGATATTTTTCCGCCAGTGATCGGTAGATGCGCCAAAACCATGTACCAGCAGCAACGGTGGACGATTCTCTCCGCGATCGCCTGCTTTGACATAATAGATATTGTGTCCCTGCCACTGCCAATAGGTTCCTGTAATTGTATTTGCCTGACTCGGAGAAGTTGTTTGCATAGGGTAAAGCTATATTGAAATCAGCATCTGTTTTGATAGCCAGTTTTATTTATATTAAGTTATGTTAACGATATCAGAGAAATTAAGGCAAGGCGATCGCTGACCAATGGGTTCTCTTAAAAATAGACGTTTAACTGTTATGTCCTCTTTAATCCCACTGTTTCTATTAATCCCGAATATTTATCAATCTGGGTTTTCTTTGACCCAATTACCTTTTGTAAACTCCTTTAATTCGCTCACTATCATGGCTCAAGTTACTGCTGACAATATTTCCTTTGAAGACGCGATCGCCCAATCTCAAGCATTGGTTGAGAAAATGGCTACTCAGTCCATCTCTGACACAGAAGCAGCAACCGCTATTGCTAATCTCGTTAAAACCGAAAACGGAGCCAGAGGTTTTTTTGTGACCTACTTAACCGATGAACGCCCCTTTGTAGACTCTCCATCCCCAAGCCTTATTCAAGCTTTGCAATCTTCTCCTGAGATTGTAGGAGAACTTTTGGTTAAAAATTTAGCCATGTCCTCTGCTACTGCTGTGGCTCACCGTCGCAATCAGGATGAAGCAATGGCAAAAGGGTCAGAACAAGTCCGCGATCGCACTCTGAATTTAATCAAGGCGACAAATCTCCTTGTGGTTACAACCAAACTTCAAAACCTCGAAGCAACCTTAAAGAACGGTCAGGGCGAATATCAAGCCTTTATCGAACGCTGGGGCTATGATAATGAACAAAAACAAGTGATTCAATCTGCCATTCTTGAAGCTCGGTCTTAGTTCTCCATTTCTTGTTATGTTTCAGGTGATGTAACTGTTGATGGATTATGGTAATAATCACTATTATTGGTCAATAAAAATCTCAAAATAACTCAAAAACAGCTTTAATAACCGCTTGAATTTGCCTAAGAATTCAAAACTTCTTTAGGGCTGGAATTTTTGAGATATAACTCGGCAGTCAGGATACCGATAATAGCTAATATAAGACTCGTGATCGCGCCGACAGACCCCAAAGTGATAATCAATCCTGCAATTATCGCCGTTAATGTCGAATAGGTTAAAGTTACCTGAGCATGGCTCCAGCCTGATTGCTGTAAACGTTGAAAAATGTGGCTTCTGTGAGCTTCAAAAATATTTTCCTTTCGCCTTAAACGAACAATTAGGGTATAGATTGTATCGGCAGTAATGGGTAAGGTAATCGCTAAACTTGACCAGCCTATAGTCGCATTCGGAGATTGGATTAGCGCGATCGCGATCGCTGCCCCTAAAACCGTACTGCCCACATCTCCCATAAAAATCTTTGCAGGCGACCAATTCCACCACAAAAAACCTAACAAGGCAGCAATGAGTAAATACCAGATCGGTTGATTTAAATAGAAGGCAATAAAAGCAAATTGAATAGCCGTAACACTCGTTACAAAGCCATCCAAACCATCCATAAAATTGTAGAAATTAATTAAAGCTGTTAACCCAATCGCGGTTAGCCCCATTGCTAAAATTGCTCCCCCTGTACCTAAACTTTCTAACCAGGGCTGAGGAAAACTTCCATAATGAACAACTGCAATAATTGCCGCACTTAACTGTACCGTGTAGCGCAGACTAGAGGGTAAATTGTAGCGATCGTCTAGAAAGCCGATAACGGCTAACGGAATTAAAATTAAACCTAAAAAATAGTCGGGTGATAAATTCGAGATCTGGAAAAACGGTAAAACCAGAAGACTAACAGCAAACCCAACAATAAAACCTAATCCACCACCTCTAGGAGTCGGGATCACATGAGAGCTACGTTCATTCGGAATATCAATCAAGCTCTTTTTTAACGCATAGCTACGCACTACTCCCGTTACCACTAAAGACAAGAAGAATGTAAATGCAAATAAAATTAGAAACCAGAAACTCATCGCGATTTAAACCAATCTGCTGTTGCTTGTAAACCCTCGTCTACAGTATAAGGTGGTTTCCAATCTAGCGTCTGACGAATTTTACTGCTATCTACTTGCAATGAACCCAACAAGCGCGCGATCGCGTCTGACTTACCCGTAATCTGCCCTACTAATTTTAATAAGCTTGGTGGAATTGGTAGCAAATTAGCAGGCTTATTCAAGGATTTAGCAATTCGTCGAATTAAATCTGGTGTTGATAAATCTTCTCCGTCACTTAGTACAAAAATTTGGTTTTTAGCATTAGGGTGATCAATGCAGGTAATAATTGCGTCAACAAGATTACCAACATAAAGCAAACTGCGTGAATTATCAACTAACGCAAAGGGTAGAGGAATTTGTCGATTGACAATTTTAAATAATTGCAAAAAATTAGCTTTAACATTTGCCCCATAAATTAAAGGAGGACGAAGAATGACAACTTCTAGACCAGTTTCTTGGGCTAATTGTAATAATGCTTGTTCCGCTTCCCATTTACTTTTGCCATAGGGATCAACAGTCGTAACTTGATTATCTTCGGTATAGGGATGAGTTAAATTAGATGTGCTTTCACCATTAACTTTAATGGAACTTAAATAAATAAATCGTTTAACTCCCTGTTCTATAGCCTGTTTTGCTAAAGATACTGCTGCGTGCGTATTAATTTCTCGATAAGCCTCTAAAGGATTAGGATGGTCATCGTTAAGTTGATGGACTCGTGCTGCTAAATAAATAATCGCATGAGTATCTTTTAAAGATTCAGGGGGTAAAGGTTCGTTGAGAGAGTTAATAGTGATAGAAGTAATTCCCTTCGGCAGTTTTTGAAAATCATTTGACTGGCGAATTGTGGCTGAGATATCGTGCTTCTTCAGTAAAAGGCGATCACACAGGGGCTTACCGACGAATCCTGTTGCACCAGTGACAAGAATGTTCATTCTTTTATTTGCGAATTAATTGAAAAACTTTAGTAAAGTACTTAAGCAGAACTTTTGCCATATTTGTCTTAATATCATTTTCTCGACAAGCACGAACAATTTCCTGATTTAAAATCCAATTACTTTTTAAATTAGCACTACTAACTCCACCCGTTCGCATTTTGACAAATACTTTCGGTATATAGCTATAGGAAATACCATGCTTAGCCATAAAGCGAGTTAATATTTCATAATCAGCCGCAATTTTATAATCTATTTTAAAAATGCCATATTTTTCATAAACTTCTCTTTTCAAAAAGCAGCTAGGATGAGCAGGCATCCATCCCCAAGCAAACTTTTTAGGATGAAAGTTTGCAGAACTATAATATCGAGTAACTTTTTCTAAGTTATCAGGCTTTACAAAAACAATATCGCCAAAAACTAAATCAACTTGCTTTTTTTGAAATTCATTAACAATTTCAGAAATTATATTATTATTTGCATAAAAATCATCAGAATTTAGTATTCCAATAATATCTCCAGTTGCTAATTTTAAGCCTTTGTTCATAGCATCGTAAATACCTTGATCTGGTTCAGAAAGAAAATGGGCAATTCGATTTTGATAAGGCTTAATTTTCTCTAGAGTTTTATCAGTAGATTGACCATCAATTACAATGTATTCAATATTAGGATAATCTTGACTAAGAACTGATTGTATAGCATAGTCAACTGTTTTCTGATTATTGTAAACAACGGTGATAATAGATACCTTCACAGAAATAAAAAAAGTTGAAAACAATATATCTGAGCTTATAAGATTTTACATAAAAGCAAGATTAGAAGCTTCAAGCAAGATTTTGAGAACTATTATTTACCTCATACGAGGAAAAACAATCATATTTTGTTGTTTCAATATTAATGCCTAATACATGTTTAATTGCTATAGAGATATTTGCAGTTGGATGTTTACGGAGATAACGTTTAACCTCAGTAACTTTTGCATCAACAAGATAGCGATACCAAAAACCTTGGAGAATATGGAAAACAGTTCCTGCTTGACCATCTAAAAATCCTAATCGCAAGATATAGCGGTAAAAAAAGTAGGCAAAAGCGCGGAATCCGCCAGGGAGTCGAGCGTAAACAACTTCTTTGAACCAACGTTTGATACTACCACTAAACTTCGTATTGAGGCTGGCAACAGAATCAAGAGGCATAAACTGATATTCTAGGTTGAGCAGATCAACGGCTTCGCGACTAGCGTAACGGTTATGTTTCTCTGTCCACCAAGTCAGGGAATTAAGGTTATCGTCTATAAGTTCTCCTGAAATTTCTAGGGTAAGCCCAGTTATTTTGATATGTTCATCCATCCATCGGTTTTCACATTGTCCACGACCGTAACGAAAAAGTCGTAAAACTTTAGAGGGAAATAAGCCTCCATGACGCAGAACTTTACCTTGAAAAGCTATACGCCGTCCAAAGATTATACCGTCAATTTCAGGAGGTATTTTGGGAAGTTGTTGTTGGATTTGCTCAACTAGTTCCGGTGTTAAATATTCATCAGCATCAATACGAAGTACCCAATCAGTGTCAGGGGAAAGTTGGGATAAAGCCCAGTTAAACTGATTTGCTTGAGTTTTAAATGGATGCTGAAGAATTTGAGCACCATAAGTTTCAGCAATAGATAGAGTCTGGTCATTTGAGTAGGAATCGACGACCACAATCTTATCTACAATTTTTTGTAAGCTCTGAAGACAACGCGTAAGATGTCTTTCTTCATTATAAGTAAGAACTATAACAGTAATGTTCACAAAATTAAATTATCAAAAATATTGTTTTGCTAGATGATCTGCTAAACGTGCGGTTAATGCCAAATGGATCAAACCTGGATTTGCACTGCCAGCTGAAGGAAAAACAGCAGTAGTGGATAGATAGACATTATCTAAACACCAAACTCTTAGATCTGAATTGACGACGGAATTAGCTGGATTAGTTCCTATACGCAAAGTGCCTGTTGGATGATACACATCATAAAGCGATTTAAAGTTGTTTAGTTCTTCGGGTAAATTCAGGTGTAAAGTAGCCACTTTCCCTAAAGAAGAAAGATTCCAAAATTTTTCAGCTTGTTGGGCAACTGTCTTAGCAACTCGGATATCTTCGGGCGTAATCTGCCAATTAATAACTAAACGTCTTCTTCCAAACTGATCTAGATCATCTGCTAGGGTTAAACAGTTATTCCAATTGGGGAACTGTTCGATATCAACTTGTAATAAAAGTTCAGCTTGACGGGGAATGTATAAACGACGATAAACTCCTCGCCAAAAGGCGATCGCACTAATGTCATTGATAACAGTAGTTAGATTTTGAGGTTTCAGTTCTGTGAGCCTTTTTTCTCCTTGGCGTTTACGCAAAACATTGCGTACAATATCAAAACCAGTTTCCCCGTGGGTAATAAAAGTAAAATGGGCAAAAGCACTAGTTAATCCTAAGTTATTTTGGGCTGAAGATGACACTTCCAAGCGGGGAGTCCGCATAATGCCGTTATCAAAAATAGGGGCAGTTTCAAGATTATATCGTCGCCAGTCATGACAAGTAAAATTTCCACATACAATGGAAAGGTGATCTGTAAAATAACGTCCTAGAGGAGAACCCTTTTGAGTGATTAACCCCTTAGATGAGTCGTCAAGAGCTAACAATATACGAGTAGATTCCAGTGCTCCCGCGCAGATCACAACTATTTTGGGGTAGACAATTAGCTCATTGCCTTCAGGACTTTTGGCAATAATACTGCTAATTTGACTAGTGCAATCGGAAGATTGGTGTAGTGCGACAACGGTGCTATTGATCCAAACTTCTAATTCGGGATCGGTTTGCAGAGCAGGCGAAAAAGCTTGAGCAAAATTACGCGATGCAAAAGGTATCCACTGGGATAGACGAAGCTCAAAATCCTCACCAAATTGAGATAAGACGGGAAAATATTTATGGAAAAGTAACTTGTCAGCAGTAGGAGACTCCACGGAGGGCAAACCCACTGCTTGTTTAACCAATGGAAAATAAGTTCGTAACTGATCGTAACTAACTGGCCAGGCAGATATACCCAGTTGACTACGCTCGGACATATCAGAAGGTGTTAAGGAAATCATCTGCCCCCCCCACAGGACGGAGGTTCCACCTAAACCAAAACTACGTCCCGATT
>CAYZWO010000109.1:0-14397 GCA_964482215.1 uncultured bacterium | reverse complement strand
CAGATAGTTTGAACTTAGGCTATAGTTGGCAACTGGGACGGGGAGAAGTGATTGCTCATTTAACGGGAATTCCGACCGTCAGTAACTTTCGTGGGGCTGATATTGCCGCAGGAGGTCAGGGCGCGCCCTTAGTACCCAAAATTGATGCCTGTCTGTTGAGCCATCCAACCGAGCATCGCTGTATTCAAAATTTAGGCGGTATCGGTAATGTGACCTATCTGCCGCCACGACAACAGGACAATTGGGAATCCCACGTCTGTGGCTGGGATACGGGCCCCGGTAACGTTCTGATCGATTTAGCCGTCCAAAAATTTACCCACGGTCAACAAACCTATGATCCCAATGGTCAATGGGCCGCCCAAGGAACCCCCTGCCATGATCTGGTTAAGCATTGGCTACAACAATCTTTTTTCCAAACTCCGCCGCCTAAATCCACGGGGCGAGAACTATTCGGGGAGATGTACTTAAGTAATTGTTGGACAGAAGCCCAATCCTATAACCTGAGTGAAGCCGATTTTTTGGCAACATTGACTGAATTGACGGTTGTTTCTATTATTGATAGTTATGAGCGGTTCTTAAGTAATTTCCCTCAAGCTATTTTACTCTGTGGCGGGGGAAGTCACAATTTATACTTAAGGGATCGCTTAACAACCCATTTAGCAGCAGAGACCCGTTTACTAACAACCGATGAGGTGGGACTCAATAGCGATTTTAAAGAAGCGATCGCCTTTGCGATTTTGGCTTACTGGCGTTGTCATGACGGCTTTCCGGGGAATTTCCCCCAAGTCACTGGCGCGAAGCAAGCTCAACTATTGGGTGAAATTCATCGCCCGATTTTAGGATAAGACCAGGCTCATCTCCTATCGATTTGTTAGAAATTGTTGAAACTTTTATCAAATTGGTAACTTTGATACGCTGAATGGGCATAGTCTAATTAAAGAAGGTGTAATTGACTTACATCTATTTTTTAAGGAGTGGTAATTTGACACACACCTTTTTGATGGAAGCTGGACGTTGGAACATTGAAGGCTATTGGCTAGAGCGCAATGAAATGCCGATTCCTGTGAAGGGTCGTACTATTATTGCCTGGAGTCAGGAAGATTGGTTTACGATGGTGACGAAATTAGTCTTTCCTGAGCATGACCGCGAAGAAATTTCCTTTCAATATCGTGGCCGACTCAATGGGGAAGAACGCCAGTACACTTACGTGTTACAACAAAGTTTATTAGGACGGGTCGAAGGGGAAGGTTGGATTGGCCCTAGCTCTATTATTCAGCGATATTGGGTTCTCGGCGATCGCCAACGTCGGAGTGGCTTTGAAACCTTTTATCGTGTCAACGACAACCGCTATCATTTTGCCAGTGGGATCTTGGCGGGCCATTATTTAACTAGTACGATGGAAGCAACCTTGGAACGTCAACCTTAAGCAATTATGGCGATATCAATCCGCTTAATTGTTTGAACTTTTTTTCTGCTTACGCTTACTCAGATTTGTTAGATTATGCCTCCAGATAACCGACATCGCCGCTTACTTGCTAACCGTTATCAATTGATTGAGTTGGCTGGTAGCGGTGCTATGGGACAGGTTTATCGAGCAGAGGATAAACTTCTAGGCGGTGTAACGGTTGCCGTTAAATTTTTGTCCCAAGCGTTACTCAATCAAAAAATGAAAGAACGCTTTGAACGAGAAGCAACCATTTCCGCGCTCTTAGGCGAAAAAAGTAGCCATATTGTGCGGGTAAAAGATTACGGCGTTGATGAAAAAGAAATTCCTTTTTATGTAATGGAATATTTACAGGGGGAAAATGTCAGTGAAATTATTAAATATCGCCCCCTGCCCGTTAACCGTTTTCTTAAAATTATTCGTCAAATTTGTTTTGGTTTAGAATGCGCCCATAAAGGCATCTTGTACCAAGGAGAACTCTGCCCCATTGTCCACCGAGATATTAAGCCCAGTAATGTTTTATTGGTAGAAGACGCGGCCTTAGGTGAACTCGTCAAAATTTTAGACTTTGGGATTGCTAAACTGGTGCAATCGGATGAATCCCAAACCCAAGCTTTTATGGGAACGCTGGCCTATTGTTCGCCTGAACAAATGGAAGGGAAAGAACTGGATAATCGCTCCGATATTTATAGTTTGGGCATCATGATGTACGAAATGCTCACAGGAGACATGCCCCTATTTCCCGAAAACTCTTCCTTTGGCGGTTGGTATGAAGCCCATCACCACACAAAACCCCAACCCATTCATCCTAGCCATCGGGTTCCGCAACCGATTGAAGCCTTGATTATGAGTTGTTTGGCGAAGTCTCCCGCCAATCGCCCCCAGAAAGTTGAGGAAATTTTACGCGCGATCGATGCCTTTGAAGCCAGTCAACAAGCCCCCGTTACGCCTCCGCCTTCGCTGCCTCGTGCGGAATCCCGTTTAGATAAAACGGTTTTTAACACACCGGATAATTCTGGCCCGACCATTGTGGCAGGGAAACCCCTTTCCCGTGCAACCCTACCAGGGGTCAAAGAAGCTTGTATGCAAATGGGTTGGCCACAAGATAAGCCCGTTCAAAAAATCGTTTTTCCCCACGTCATGCGGGCTTCGGAGGGAAATTTTGCTACACTCTGGGTCATGTTGGATCAACAGGATATTCTCAGTCGCATGAGTAGTATTCGGTATAACCAATTTTTAATGATGACCAGTCCCCACCCCATGATTTTATGGATTACGGTGCTATACCACAAAGATCATGGGCCCCGTTGGCTACCCTGTTATCTCGATTTAAAAACCTCATCGGGTCAACGTTTTGCCAATTTGCTGGGAGATGCGGGGCAGTATTGGATTTTATTTTTTGCCTTAGAAAATCCCCAACGCTGTCAACAGGCTATGACCGCGACTGTTGCTCCCAATCAAGCAAAATTACTCAAGGAGTGGGCCTTAACCAGTCAAAGCTTGCCAGGGGATAAACCACAAATTACGAAACGGTTATTAAAGCAGGAATTTGAAAAGCTTAAACCCAAGATTGTTGCGAAATTAGCGAATGTGAATTCTACCCAAAGCAAGGATATTTCTAGTTTGTAAGCGATCAGGTATTCAATCCAAGAGGGCGTAACCTGATTTACTGAGCAGGAAAAGCTTGGGGACGAATCGGAATTATTTCAGTCTTTTGCTGACGATTAACTTCCAATTGTAGAGTTTCACCGATTGTGCTGTTTTCGACGCGCTCTTGGACATCGGCAGCCGTTGCTACGGTTTGCCCACCCACTTTGAGAATAATGTCTCCTGGTTTGAGACCTGCTTGGGAGGCGGGAGAATTATCAACAATTTGAATAATTAACACCCCCTGATCCGCAGTAATTTTAAAGGGTAAATCTTTTTCCTTGTCTAATTCCTGTTTTAATTCAGGGTTAAGCGTTACCATTTGAATCCCAAGATAGGGATGTTCCATTTTTCCTTGGCTAAATAATTGATTGGCAACCCGTTGAGCGGTCTGGATCGGAATAGCAAAGCCCAAACCTTGAGCATCAGCTCGAATAGCGGTATTAATCCCAATCACTTCTCCTTGGGCATTGAGCAATGGCCCGCCCGAATTACCAGGGTTAATGGCCGCATCGGTTTGAATAAATTTAACTCGTTTATCGGGAACACCCACTTCTACACTAGAGCGTCCCAATGCACTAATAATACCAACAGTAACGGTATTGTCTAGCCCTAAAGGATTGCCGATCGCGATCGCCCACTCACCGGGCAATAAATTATCCGATTCTCCAATGGCTACCGTCGGTAAATTTGTCGCTTCAATTTGCACAACGGCCACATCCGTCATGGGATCAACCCCAACCACTCGCCCTTGATAAACCTTGCCGTCTTTGAGGGTTACTTTAACTTGACGCGCACCTTCTACCACATGGGCATTGGTTAAAACCCGTCCATTCGCCGTCAGAATAAAACCCGATCCCGTTCCTTTTTCAATGTTTTCCTTTGGAATAGGACGGTCTTGGCCAAAAAAATGTCGAAATAAGGGTTGGTCAAAGGGATTATTTTCTGAATCTGCGATTTGCCGATCGGCATCAATCCGAACAACAGCAGGCCCTACTTTTTGAGCGGCTTTGGCGATGAAATTTAAGTCATTCGGATTGACGGTTTGAGGAATAAAAGGAAGAGATTTAACGTTAGCAGAATTAATAACCGTAGGCTGATCAGATGACATTGAGGTGAGCAGATAACGGCTACCAAAAACCCCTAATGTTCCTCCCAACAACAATAAAATAGTGGCAGTACCAAGCTGTTTCACGGATAGATTCATTGGATTCAGTCCCGTAGACTGAGAAGATGCTCTTTTTAAGTATAAGGGTCTGATTAAAATTTCGTTATCAGCACATAGTCAGGTTCACAAAAAGAGAAGAACGAATCAGGCATGATAACGATTTTTGCTGAAATGAGTGACAGACAAGAAGCTTTCCCCCCGTTTCAAAGGAATTACGGTACTTCACGATTTAAGAAAACACTATAATTGACTTGATAGGAATTGAAAAATAAAAATTAAATAATAAAAATTTAAAATTTTAGGCTATTTAATAAAAATAAACTAGGGATTCTCTATTTTTTCAATATCTTGACGAATATCATTAAGATCAATATAGCGATCGGTTGCATTACGGAGTTCTCTAGCGATCATGCCCTCGGTAGAGACAACGGTAATATGGGTATTTTTAGATCGAAGAAGTTCAATTGCCCTTTCAAAATCGCCATCTCCACTAAATAAAATAACCCGATCATATTGTTCAACCGTATTAAACATATCAACAACAATCTCAATATCTAAATTCGCTTTTTGGGAATAGCGTCCTGAGCTATCGTCATAATATTCTTTTAAAATCTTGGTTCTGACGGTGTAGCCTAAACTAATGAGCGCATCCCGAAAACCCCGTTGATCTTGGGAATCTTTAAGTCCGGTATACCAAAACGCATTAATTAAATTAACACTGGGATCGTTGGTAAAATAGTCTAGAACGCGACGAGGATCAAAAAACCAGCCATTTTTTTGTTGAGCATAAAACATATTATTGCCATCAACAAAGATGGACAAACGTTCCCTCTTGTAAGGGTAAATATAATTATTTGTCATACCAAATTAAGGTTTGATTTTTAAGATAAAAATAAGTTTAAGAGTTAAAAATAATATGAGAATTTATTACTAAATAATAATTTTAGCGTAAACACTTAACCCTTGCTTAAAAGGGTCTTTCAGGATTTTGTTAAGGTTAACCTCTAGAAATGTATTCTTTTAAATTGTACTCGACTGAGGTTCGACCTCTATTGAAGAGACCTGTTGAGAGAAAAGATGAAAAAGCTTGTGTTTAGCGTTGGACTTCATAGGAACACCAGTCACTCCATCCCCCTGGGTAGAGCTTCGCCGCAGGGAGTCCCGCGATCGCGCGAGAAAAAAGATTAACACAGGCCGTTACCCCCGAACCACAGTAAACAATTAAATCTTCCGTATTTTGATAATCAGCCCAGCGTTGTTGCTGAAGTGCTTGGGGTAAACAATAACCCTGTTCATCGGTAACATCTAACCAAGGCAGACAAACGGCCCCAGGAATATGTCCCGCAATCGGATCAATGGGTTCTCGTTCTCCTAAATAGCGATCGCACTCCCGTGAATCCACTAGAACCGTTGATGGATCATGTTGTTTAACCCGAACCGTCTCAATATCTACAATCCAATCAGTTTGGGGATTAGCCACAAAACGTCCGGGTACAGCAGAGGGAATCACTTGGGAAATGGGATAGCGATCGCGCAGCCAGCCCGACCAGCCCCCTTGTAATAAGGCGACCTTATCATGGCCCAAATAGCGTAATAACCACCATAAACGAGACGCAAAGGCAAAGCGGGAATCATCATAGGCAATTACCCAGGTTTCCCCGTTTGTAATGCCAATAGATGTAAACTTTTCAGTAATTCGCTCTAGATTGGGTAACGGATGCCGCCCCCCATGCCGCCCAACCGGAGCAGATAAATCCTTATCTAAATCGAGATAAAAAGCCCCTGGAATATGCCCCTGTTGATACTGCTGATACCCTAAATTGGGTTGGGTCAATTGAAATCTACAATCTACAATTTTGATTAACGGATTGTCTAAATTTTGGGCTAACCAAGCCGTCTCTACTAATGCCGAATCAAGATTCATAGCCATCACTTTATTCATTAGAACTTAAGATTATAGATACCAAAAGCGAAGACAATTAGTTAATAATAAATAAACAATTCTGTTGCTCTCGCGATCGCTAATTACTCAAAGACAGTACAACCTTCTGCCTCTTCCTTCAAGCGTTTCCGCTCTCTGCAACCGTCTTGTCTTTGGATTGAGCTTTTAAACATAACCGAAAATCGCTGACCCATGCCCATTGTTTAAATAGAATTAGCCTCCCTGCATTCTGCCATTATGGTACAACTCCTAATTATTGATGATGACCCCGCCATGCAACGCTGGCTAACCAGAATCTTGACCAGCAGTGGCTATTCCGTCAATGTTGCTAGTAATGGAGAAGAAGGATTAATTCAAGCCCAGAAACAACATCCTGCCTTGATCATTTGTGACTGGTTAATGCCGAGAATGACAGGACTAGAAGTTTGCCGCCAAGTTAAAAGTCTACCTGAGCTATCCACCACTTTTTTTATTTTGTTAACCTCCCTCTCTTCCATCGAAGATCGGGTACAAGGCTTGGATGCGGGAGCCGATGACTTTCTCTTTAAACCCGTTCAAATTAGTGAATTACTCGCCAGAGTTCGAGCAGGCTTAAGATTACATAATCTCAGTCAGGATTTAAAGGTACAAAAACAACTTCTCGAAGCAGAATTAAAAGAAGCCGCTGATTATGTCCGCTCAATTTTGCCTGAACCCCTAACCCATGAAAAACTTGCAATTGATGTCCGCTTCTTGCCGTCTCAAGATTTAGGCGGAGATGGATTTGATTATTTCTGGTTAGATGAAAATCATTTAGTTATGTATCTGTTAGATGTGGCAGGGCACGGACTAAGAGCCGCTTTACCGTCTATTTCAGTCATTAATCTATTACGTTCTCAAAAGCTCAATCAAGTCAACTATTACCAACCCAGTAATGTTTTAAAAGAACTGAATCAAGTCTTTCAAATTACGACCCGAAACGACAAATATTTCACTATTTGGTATGGTGTTTATAATTGCCAAAATCGAGAACTGGTTTATTCCAGTGCCGGCCATCCTCCTGCCATTCTATTAGAAAAAAAATCCCCAACTCAGCATAATACTCTTGAAAAAGAATTAAAAACCCAAGGTTTTCCCATCGGCATGTTTTCTAATGCTCAATATGTGGATAAAAGCTGTCTTATCCCCCCACAATCTAATCTTTATATTTTCAGCGATGGGATTTATGAAGTAGAAAAAATGAATGGATATTACCTAGGATTACAGAACTTTATTCCGCTTCTTAAGGATTATCAAGCCCAAAACGACCAAAATCTAGATAAATTATTAGCTTCTTTGAAAGAATTTCATTACAAACCGTCTCTATCTGATGACTTATCCATTATCGAAGCCTATTTTTTTTAATTTTTAGCTAATTCCATGCATTACTTTTAATTTTCTCTTCTAGCTCCTCACGGCCCGCAAAGATGTCAAAGACGCGATCCATTCCGGTTAATTCAAATAACATTTTAATCTGATCATTAAAAGAGCACAGGAGTAATTTAACATTGGCTTCGCGAGTTATTTTTAAAGATTGGACAAGTGCCCCTAGCCCCGAACTATCCATAAAAGTTACATTTTTAAAATCTACAATAATAATTTCAGCTTTATTCATGACGAGTTGATCAATCTCTTGATAAAATCTTGCTGCTTTTGCACCATCTAAAATCCCTGATGGTTCAATAATTCCAATCTGATTAGACATAAAAGCTCTCGTACTTATTTTGTAATAGCGAAATAGAGAATAAATTTATTGGATGATGGTAATATCATATAATATTTTTACTTCAATTCAATATCAAGACAAAAATAATTAAAAATTGGTAATTATTATAATGGAATTTTATGATGTAATTATTATTGGTGCAGGTCATAATGGCTTAGTTTGTGCGGCCTATTTGCTGAAAGCGGGTTATAAGGTGTTGCTGTTGGAAAAGCGTCCTGTTCCTGGCGGTGCAGCAACAACAGAAGAGACGTTACCCGATGTTGCCCCTGGTTTTAAATTTAATCTTTGCGCGATCGATCATGAATTTATTTTTCTTGGCCCCGTTATTCAAGAATTAGAGCTAGAAAAATATGGATTAAAATATTTATTTTTCGACCCCTCTGTTTTTTGTCCCCAGCCTGATGGTAAATATTTTTTAGCCCACCGTTCTTTAGAAAAAACTTGCGCTGAAATTGCCCGTTATAGTCACCACGATGCAGATAAATATCGACAATTTATTGAGTATTGGACACAGTTAATGAAGGCAGTGGGGCCAATGTTTAATGTTCCCCCCCAAGCCTTGCTCGAAATGATTCGAGTCTATGGTTTAAAGCACTTACCCGATGTCTTAAAAGTGGTTGGCACACCGAATAAAGCCTTAAACGCGCTGCGGACAATGATCAGTTCTCCCGAAGATATTCTCAATGAATGGTTTGATACGGAAGTTGTTAAAGCCCCCTTGGCCCGTTTAGCCGCAGAATTAGGGGCTGCTCCGTCGCAAAAAGGAATAACCGCCGGCATGATGATGATGGCCATGCGTCACAATCCTGGTGTTGCTCGACCGTTGGGGGGAACGGGAGCCTTAACCCAAGCGTTAGTCAAGTTGGTATTGAGTAAAGGTGGAAAAATTCTAACCGAGCAGCAAGTCAAACGGGTAATCGTGGAAAAGGGGAAGGCAGTGGGGGTTGAAACCCAAAATGGCCAAGTGTATCGAGCCAGCAAGGGAGTAATTTCTAATCTGGATGTGAGACGGTTGTTCCTGCAACTGGTTGAGCCTGACGCGATTGATGACGCTGCTCCCCAATTACGAGAACGGGTAGAACGCCGCATTGTCAATAACAATGAAGCAATTTTAAAGGTCGATTGTGCTTTAGCCGAACCTTTACGCTTTGAAAAATACGGCGATCGCGACGACTACAACATGGGAACAATTTTGATTGCCGATTCAATGCTGCATGTAGAAGAAGCTCACGCCTTGACAACAATGGGAAAAATTCCTGATGCGAATCCATCTTTATATATGGATGTGCCTACCATGCTCGATCCGTCGATGGCTCCCCAAGGCAAACATACCCTCTGGATTGAGTTTTTCGCGCCCTATCAAATTGCCGGAGCCGAGGGAACAGGCTTAAATGGGACAGGGTGGACAGATAGCCTCAAAAATCAGGTAGCTGATCGCATTATTGATAAAATTGCCGACTATGCCCCCAATATTAAACAGTCGATTATTGCCCGTCGGGTAGAAAGCCCCGCCGAATTAGCAGAACGCTTGGGCTCCTATAAAGGTAATGTCTATCATGTAGATATGACCCTTGACCAAATGATGTTTTTACGACCTTTACCGGAAATTGCCAATTATCAAACTCCCATTAAAAATCTTTATTTGACGGGGGCAGGAACTCACCCAGGCGGCTCGATTTCAGGGATGCCAGGGCGCAATTGTGCCAGAGTTTTCCTGAAAAATCAAAGTCGCTTTTTCAATCGTCTTGAGTCATTTTTTAACGGTAATACCTCATCTTGAGCAAGCGTTATGCTTAGTAATCAATTATGAAAAAACGGGTTACGCTGTCTTTTCCGCGCCGTACCATTCAGATGCCAATTACCTATCGGTTGGCTAAGGATTTTAATGTGGCGGCTAATATTATTCGCGCTCAGGTTGCCCCTAATCAAGTCGGTAAATTGGTGCTGGAATTATCGGGTGATATTGACCAGCTTGAAGCGGCCATTGAGTGGATGCGATCGCAGGAAATTAACGTGTCTTTGGCGAGTCGAGAAATTGTCATCAATGAGGAAAGTTGTGTGGATTGTGGGCTATGTACAGGAGTTTGTCCCACTGAAGCATTAATCCTGGATCCTGAAACTTTTAAATTAACCTTTCGGCGATCGCGCTGTGTGGTATGTGAACAATGTATTCCCACCTGTCCGGTGCAAGCAATTTCAACTAATTTTTAGCTATGGATAAATTATACGACCAAGACTATAGCCAATGGGCAGAAACGATGGCTGATTTACTACAATCAGGAAATTTTGCCGCGTTGGATATTGAAAATTTAGTCGAAGAGGTAAGGGATTTGTCCAAACGGGAGCGTGATCGTTTACTCAGCAGCCTAAGATTAATTTTGCATCATTTATTAAAGTGGGATTACCAACCTCAACGGCGATCTCGTAGTTGGCAAGTAACGATTCAGCGAGAACGCAATAACATTGTCTTTTATTTGAAAGATAGTCCTAGTCTTAAGCGGTATTTAAACAATGAATGGTTAGTCGAACTTTACGATAATGCGAAGTTAGATGCGTTTAAAGAAACAGGGTTATCGTTTCCAGAGAGGTGTCCTTATGTCATTGAGGACGTTTTAAATCGTTCTATTCTTTTGTCGGAATCATGTTAAAGGTGGTCGCGTAAATTTTTGTGGAGGCGCGATCGCTTGGGTTGGTATTGTGAGTATATAGGATAGAACTGATTGAGTCAGTAATTTATCGTCATTTTTATGTCTAATACAGTAATTGAGGTCGATACTTTTAAAATGTTAACGCCTGATTTATTGACTCAAATTGTACAGAGATTAGTAGAAAGTTTGCATCCTGAGCAGATAATTTTGTTTGGTTCTCATGCCTATGGTGAACCCAATGAGGATAGTGATGTTGATCTGTTGGTAATTGTTTCTGAGTCGGATCAACCTCGTTATCGGCGATCGCGTGAAGCTTATAAATCTCTCAGTGGAATCGGTATCTCAAAAGACATTATTGTGATGACTCGCGCAGAAGTTGAACATAAAGCGAATGTGACCAGTTCATTAGTCTATCAAGTACTTCACCAGGGTAAAGTTTTATATGGATGATGGAAAGGATGAAGAGGTTCGGCAATGGTTAACCAAAAGCCGTCGAGATTTAAGGGTTGCATCGGTGTTATTAGCAACTGATGAGTTGTTATTAGACTCTGTTGTGTTTCACTGTCAACAAGCAGCAGAGAAAGCCTTAAAAGCCTATTTAACTTTTTTGGGGCAGCCTTTTAGAAAAACTCATGATTTAGATGTTTTAGTAGATCTCTGTTCATTGTCTGAATCTCGCTTTCAAAATTTAAGAGAAATAGCAAATATTTTAACTCCCTATGCAGTTGAGTTTAGATATCCCAGTGATGTGCTTGAGCCTGAGAGATCGGAAGCGGAAGAGGCTTTGGCGATGGCTGATTCGGTTTTAAGTTTTGTTATTCAATTATTACCCGATAATTTTCAATAGATTTGATAAGTAATGAAATAATTGCGTAAATTTTTGTGGAGGTGCGATCGCTTGGGTTGGTGTTCTGAGTAATTTTAGGATAGAACTGATTAGGTCAGTAATTTATAATTTATTTTTATGTCTGATACGGTAATCGAAGCCGAATGAATAATCCAGAAAAAAGAAACATATTATGTAAGCCCAGAATTTAGCACTAAAATTAGGCGATACTTCAATAATTCAATATTAATTGTTCTAATATTTTAGAGATCAAAAAATAAATATGCCCCGTATTGCCTTCTTTTTTGGAATTTCCATCTATATGTACATGGATGATCACGGTGTTCCCCACTGTCATGCTATGTATGGAGATTATGCTGGCTCATTTTCTATTGAAAACGGTGAATGCTTAGCAGGACAGATGCCGCCAACTCAAGCGAAGAAAATCAAAAACTTTATACTGAATAATCAAGCCGAGTTATTGGAGAAGTGGAATGAGCTTTCGAGTTAGAACCCCTTGGTTAAAAGTATTAACTGTTACTCCTTTACCAAATTATCGATTAAAAGTCCTATTTGAAAATTCCAATGAGCAAGTTTTAAATTTATCGTCACTGATCGCAAAGCGAGATTGCTACTGGCGGCTTAAAAATTACAGATATTTTCAGCAAGTTGGTATTGACCCATTGGGCGGTCTATGTTGGCCAGAAGGAGAAGATCTTGCTCCTGATGGATTAGAACGTTATCTGGATTCTGCTGACTAAGAAGCAATTCTGTAATTAGGATGTGTAAATTTTCGTAGAGGCGCGATCGCGGGGGTTGGGACAAAATAATGCAATGAAAATTCCTAGAGATCTAAAAGGCTCTATAGTTATTTTATTTAAATGAAAATTAATAATCATTATGCAATATCAAATTTTTCTCCAAAGTCAATCTCAACAAAGCTTTCTTGCTTCTGTCGTTGGAATGTCTAATTTAACGGCTGAAGGAACGACCGAAGAAGAGGCTATCTTAAAAATTAAATCTATTTTAGAAGCAACCCTATCTACAGGTACATTTATTAATGTAGAGATTCAATCAGAAACTAAATTGCCTCAAATGAAATTTGCTGGTATATTTATCGAGGATCAAACATTTGACGATTTTGAAGAAAAATTAAAATTGATTCGTCAAGCAGCGAATGAGGTTGAGGAGTGAGACTTAACCGTTATGTTTTAGATACTGATCATTTGAGTCTGTATGGACGAAATCATCCAGTATTGATGACTCGTTTAATAGCAGCCCAGGTGCAGTTGACCACTACAGTAATTAACGTTGAAGAACAACTTAGAGGACGCTTAGCACAAGTCGCTCAAGCTAAAAACGGATTAAGTCGCTCTGTTGCTTATCAACGTCTAGTTGAAACGATGATGCTCTTGTCAGACTTTCAAATCCTTCCTTACGATGAAAAATCACATGAAATTTATGAAAATTTCAAATTACAACGTCTTCGTATTGGTACTCAAGATTTACGAATTGCATCTATCGTTATCGCCCACAAGGCAATTTTATTAACCAGAAATTTACAAGATTTTGAAAAAGTTCCTAGCCTGATTACAGAAAATTGGTCACTTGATTTTTCATTTGATAATTAGTTTTTAAAGAGTGATCTCGTTAATTTTTGTAGAGGCGCGATCGCTTGGGTTGGTGTTGTGGGTAGTTTTAAAATAGAACTGATTAGGTCAGTAATTTATTAATTATTTTTATGTCTGACACGGTAATCGAAGCCGAATGAATAATCCAGAAAAAAGAAACATATTATGTAAGCCCAGAATTTAGCACTAAAATTAGGCGATACTTCAATAATTCAATATTAATTGTTCTAATATTTTAGAGATCAAAAAATAAATATGCCCCGTATTGCCTTCTTTTTTGGAATTTCCATCTATATGTACATGGATGATCACGGTGTTCCCCACTGTCATGCTATGTATGGAGATTATGCTGGCTCATTTTCTATTGAAAACGGTGAATGCTTAGCAGGACAGATGCCGCCAACTCAAGCGAAGAAAATCAAAAACTTTATACTGAATAATCAAGCCGAGTTATTGGAGAAGTGGAATGAGCTTTCGAGTTAGAACCCCTTGGTTAAAAGTATTAACTGTTACTCCTTTACCAAATTATCGATTAAAAGTCCTATTTGAAAATTCCAATGAGCAAGTTTTAAATTTATCGTCACTGATCGCAAAGCGAGATTGCTACTGGCGGCTTAAAAATTACAGATATTTTCAGCAAGTTGGTATTGACCCATTGGGCGGTCTATGTTGGCCAGAAGGAGAAGATCTTGCTCCTGATGGATTAGAACGTTATCTGGATTCTGCTGACTAAGAAGCAATTCTGTAATTAGGATGCGTAAATTTTTGTGGAGGCGCGATCGCTTGGGTTGGTGTTGTGGGTAGTTTTAAAATAGAACTGATTAGGTCAGTAATTTATTAATTATTTTTATGTCGGATACGGTAATCGAGGTCGAAAATCTTAGCAAAAAATATATTATCGGGCATCAGCGAGAAAGTGCGGCGCGTTATGAGTCGCTACGAGATGTGATGGCGAATGGGGTTAAGTCTTTTTGGCGATCGCTGTCTGGGCGGCAGTCGGATAGTTTTCAGCCAACGGAGGAGTTTTGGGCGTTAAAGGATGTTTCGTTTGAGGTGAAGCAGGGGGAAGTTATCGGAATTATTGGGCGTAATGGGGCGGGAAAGTCTACGTTATTAAAGATTTTGAGTCGGATTACGGAGCCAACGACGGGACGGATAAAGATTAAGGGTCGGGTGGCGAGTTTATTGGAGGTTGGAACGGGGTTTCATCCTGAGTTGACGGGTCGGGAAAATATTTATCTAAATGGTTCGATTTTGGGGATGAGTCGGGCGGAGATTCAAGCAAAGTTTGATGAGATTGTGGACTTTGCGGAAGTGGAAAAGTTTTTGGATACGCCTGTTAAGTTT
>CAYZWO010000108.1:0-14441 GCA_964482215.1 uncultured bacterium | reverse complement strand
TGATACGGATAAATACCCTCAACTCGCTTCTCAGTATCAAATTCATGCCCTACCGACCCTAGTGCTGTTTAAAAAGGGTCAACCTGTTAACCGTATTGAAGGCGTAGTCCAAGCCCCCCAATTAATCCAGCATCTCCAGACCTTAGTTTAAGTTTTTCGCCAATTAACGCGATCGCTGGCTCGGCTCTCAGATATTTCAGCAGGGTGATAGACAAACCCGATACAAGGATGCTTTTATGTCATAATTTGTTACAGACATTTTAAGATTTGCTTTATCTTAGGCAATGAGCGATCGCCCCCAAGAAAAAACTCTCGCAGAAACAGCCGCACCCAGCTACGAATGTCGTTCCTGTGGGTATGTCTATGTACCCAGTAAAGGCGACAGTAAAGCAGGGATCGCGCCTGGAACCCCTTTTGAAGAACTTCCCGACAATTGGCGATGTCCCGTGTGTAGTGTACCGCGCAGACAATTCATCAATATTGGTGCCACTGATGCACCGTCGGGTTTTGAAGAAAACCTCAATTACGGGTTTGGCTTCAACCGCATGACCCCCGATCAAAAAAACCTATTGATTTTTGGGGCCTTATTCTTAGGGTTTATCTTTTTTATAAGTCTTTATGGCTTAAATTAATTGCGGAGATGTTAAGTGTTTCATCTCTTAAATGCTTTTTATATCTTAAATTGTCCATTACCCAACGTTAATTGTTGGGAATTATTTTAGTCGAGTGCCTTAGCAGATGATGATGAATTTCTTAAGGCAAAAACTGAAACAAATTGTTATCTTATTTGCCATTTCGTTTTTATGTTTAAGTTGTAGTAAGGTTCCATCCCTCAGCTACAATCCCTGGGAAGCCATTACCCTCGATACCGACTCTACCTTTGCTGATATTTCCTTTACGGATGATTTGCAACACGGTTGGTTAGTGGGAACCCGATCCACCATTTTTGAAACCAAAGATGGGGGCGATAGTTGGGAGCAACGTGTCCTCGATCTCGGTGACGAAAAAGTTAGCTTCACCTCCGTGAGCTTTCAAGGACAAGAAGGGTGGATTACAGGCAAACCCTCCATTCTGTTACATACGGAAGATGGTGGCACCACTTGGTCGCGTATCCCTTTAAGTGAAAAACTGCCAGGTGCGCCCTATGGCATTATTGCGACAGGGAAAGAATCCGCAGAAATGATCACGGATCTAGGAGCCATCTACAAAACCGATAACGGTGGCAAAACCTGGAAAGCCCTAGTAGAGGGCGCGGTGGGTGTTGCTCGTACCATTCAACGGTCTAACGATGGGCGTTATGTTGCCGTTTCTGCGCGGGGCAATTTCTATTCCACCTGGGAACCAGGACAAAGCGAATGGACACCCCATAACCGTAATTCCTCGCGTCGTTTACAAACGATGGGCTACAGCGAAGATGGTCGTCTTTGGTTGTTAGCACGGGGAGGCGTTCTGCAATTCAGCACCGATCAAACGGGCGATGAATGGGGAGAAGTGGTTTCTCCTGAAGCCAAAAGTAGTTGGGGGCTATTAGACTTGTCCTACCGTACCCCTGAAGAAGTTTGGGTAGCGGGCGGCAGTGGCAACTTATTAGTCAGCCACGATAATGGCCAAACATGGGAAAAAGACCGCGATGTCGAAAATATTCCCGCTAATTTGTATAAAATTGTTTTTCTCAATCCTGATAAGGGATTTGTACTTGGGCAAAATGGCGTTTTGTTGAAATATAATCCTTCAACAGAAGCCGTTTAAGTTTCGGCTCTACCGATAACTCAGTCCGATCCATTCGATAGTAAACTAGAACTTACCATTTGGTTCAATTTGGAGGAGAACATTAATGTCAGGAACTACTGGAGAACGTCCGTTTTCAGATATTGTTACGAGTATTCGTTATTGGGTGATCCACAGTATTACCATTCCGATGTTATTTATTGCGGGTTGGTTATTTGTGAGCACAGGATTGGCCTATGATGCCTTTGGCACACCCCGTCCTGATCAATACTTCACCCAAGATCGTCAGGAATTACCCATTATTGATAGCCGCTATAAAGCGAGTGAAGAGATTAAACAATTTAACCAATAATTCATTACAAACAGGTAATACATAATAATGGCTACTAACAATCCTAATCAACCGATTTCTTATCCCATTTTTACCGTCAGATGGTTAGCGGTTCACACTTTAGCTGTCCCAACGGTTTTCTTTATCGGCGCGATCGCCGCGATGCAATTTATTCAACGATAGGAGTTAATCGTCATGGAAAGAATGCCCAATCCGAATCGTCAGCCTGTTGAATTGAACCGAACTTCCCTGTATTTAGGGCTATTATTGGTTGCGGTTTTAGGTATTTTATTCTCCAGTTATTTCTTTAACTAAATGGAGTTTTTTTAAGAAAATATTACGAGGAAACATTCATGTTTGCAGAAGGTAGAATTCCCTTGTGGATCGTTGGTGTCATTGCGGGCTTAGGTGCGCTGAGTATTTTAGGTTTGTTCTTTTATGGAGCCTACGCAGGTTTAGGTTCTTCGATGTAAGCGGCCGCCCAATCCAGTTGATCATTCATTCGTTAATCGAGAAAACTGGTATAGGCTTTTTCTGTCAATTAATTTAACCGTCAGCTTTTAAACGAACTGGCGGTCTTTTATTTATGGTATATTCCCGAATCATTCGCTTATCGGACACGGATGTCGCAGGCGTGATTTATTTCGCGACCCTTTTGTCCATTTGTCATGAAGCCTACGAAGATTTACTAGCCCAAGCAGGCATTAATTTAAAACAATTTTTTCGGGATTCGGAAACGGCTATTCCCATCGTGCATGGAGAAATTGATTTTTTTCGTCCCCTCTTTTGCGGCGATCGCATCCAGATTAGTCTAACTCCGACCTGGCTGAATGAACACAGTTTTGAAGTTGCCTATCAAATTACAGTGGCCAACTCTGGCCCTAAGCCTGTCGCCCAAGCCCTCACCCGACACGTTTGTATTAATCCCAGCGATCGACAAAAGATTTCTATCCCTGACGCTATTCAAAAAGCCTTGTTTTGTGATCCAGATCACGCCCACAACCTAGATGAGATCACTGCAAATTAGTGACAAATCTCTATCATAGAAAAAACTTTGCTTTGATTTCGTTATTTGCTGAGTTCATTATGGCTAAATTATCCAGCCAGCCTTTAAAGTTAAACCCATTTGTCACCTATCGTGACCCCGAAACAGGAATTTGGCGGGTAGTTCCTTCTGCCTATGATGCAGACGCGCCCTTAGCATCTCAGGTTCCTCAAGATCTCACAACAGACCAAGCATCACCCCCTAAACCCTAATCTGAATGCCTCTGGGATCTTGAATTCCTTCCTTCTAGACTCTGTATACAGTAATCTTTTTGCATCGGAGAGTTGACAGAGGTTCTTAAATATCGGTACTATGATAATTTGTCAACGTTTTTATGGATACTTGGGAGTTTATTATAATCCTCCTGTCATAACCCATGCCCACTATTCAGCAGCTTATTCGTAGCGAACGCTCAAAAATTAAGAAAAAAACGAAATCGCCTGCGCTTAAACAATGTCCCCAGCGTCGGGGCGTTTGTACGCGGGTTTATACCACCACGCCGAAAAAGCCTAACTCTGCCCTGCGTAAAGTTGCGCGGGTTCGTTTAACCTCTGGTTTTGAAGTAACCGCTTATATTCCAGGGATTGGTCATAATTTACAAGAACACTCTGTTGTCTTGATTCGCGGTGGACGGGTAAAAGATTTACCTGGGGTCAGATACCACATCATCCGTGGAACCTTGGACGCAACGGGCGTTAAAAACCGTAAACAAGGTCGTTCTAAGTACGGTACCAAACGCGGTTAAATAAAACTGTAATATTTCTGACTATTTGTATTGTTTTTGGCAAAGACTATTTTTCGTCTAATACTGCCATTCTAGCCATCGTTATTCATTCTGAAAGATAGCGATCGCAGTCCATCTCCCTCGGATTTATCCAGAATTTAGGGGAGATTATTAAAGTGTTTTAACTACCTTTCTTAAGGAAAGCGCAATTACTATGTCTCGTCGCGGAAATATAAAAAGAAGAACCGTTCCCGCCGATCCCGTGTATAACAGCACATTGGTTAATATGACCATTCGTCGGGTAATGAAAAGTGGAAAAAAATCTCTTGCTTCTCGCATTGTCTATGATGCTCTCGAAACCGTTGGGCAAAAAACAGGCAATGACCCCTTAGAAGTCTTTGAAAAAGCCATCAAAAATCTAACCCCCTTAGTTGAAGTCAAAGCCCGTCGGGTCGGTGGGGCAACCTATCAAGTGCCGATGGAAGTTCGTTCAGCCAGAGGAACCGCGTTAGCCCTGCGTTGGTTAGTCCACTATTCCCGTGCGCGGGGTGGAAAAAGTATGTCCAGCAAATTGGCTAACGAAATCTTAGACGCGGCCAATGAAACAGGCGCAGCCATTAAGAAGCGGGAAGAAACCCACCGTATGGCTGATGCCAACAAAGCCTTTGCTCATTACCGTTACTAGAGGTTGGGCGGTTATCCGCCTTCTTTAGAAGCATTTTTAGCAAAGAAAAGTATAGAATTGTAAATAGTGTAAACCAATACAAAGACTTATCCGAGACTAGCCGGGCAAGAAAAGGAGGTAGCTGTGGCACGTACGATCCCGCTAGAGCGAGTGCGTAATATCGGCATCGCCGCACATATAGATGCGGGGAAAACAACAACAACGGAACGAATCCTATTTTATTCTGGTGTCGTTCATAAAATTGGGGAAGTCCACGATGGTACTGCCGTTACCGACTGGATGGAACAAGAACGAGAACGGGGGATTACGATCACCGCTGCTGCGATTAGCACCAGTTGGAAAGATCATCGCATTAATATTATTGATACTCCCGGTCACGTTGACTTCACCATTGAAGTTGAACGTTCCATGCGGGTACTAGACGGAGTCATTGCTGTCTTCTGTTCCGTTGGTGGTGTTCAGCCCCAATCTGAGACAGTTTGGCGGCAAGCGGATCGCTATCGTGTGCCCCGGATTACGTTCATTAATAAAATGGATCGGACAGGTGCGAACTTTTATAAAGTTTATAACCAGATGCGCGATCGCCTCAGAGCAAACGCAGTTCCGATTCAATTGCCCATTGGCAGTGAAAGTGATTTTAAAGGCATTGTTGATCTCGTAGGCCTGAAAGCCTATATCTATACCAACGATTTGGGAACAGATATTCAAGAAACTGAGATTCCTGGAGATTTACAAGACTTAGCCGAAGAATATCGGGTGAAACTGGTTGAAGCGGTTGCCGAAACCGATGATACCCTCATGGAAAAATACCTAGAGGGTGAAGAACTCACCAACGACGAAATTAAACAAGGCTTACGCACAGGAACCATCAACGGAACTATTGTTCCCGTGTTGTGTGGTTCTGCCTTTAAAAATAAAGGCGTACAGCTTATGCTGGATGCGGTTATCGACTACTTGCCTTCTCCGACGGAAGTTCCTGCTATTCAAGGAACTTTATCGAATGGAGAAACCGCTGAACGGCAAGCCGATGACAATGCTCCTATGTCTGCTTTAGCCTTCAAAGTCATGTCCGATCCCTATGGTCGTCTGACCTTTGTGCGGGTTTACTCAGGCACCTTGAAAAAAGGAAGCTACGTGCTGAACTCAACCAAAGGCAAGAAAGAGCGGATTTCTCGCTTGATCGTATTAAAAGCGGATGATCGCATTGAAGTCGATGAACTCCAAGCAGGAGATTTAGGGGCTGTTTTAGGGTTAAAAGATACCTTAACGGGTGATACCCTATGTGATGATTCAGCACCGATTATCCTTGAATCCCTCTTTATCCCTGAGCCTGTTATCTCGGTTGCGGTTGAACCCAAAACCAAGCAGGATATGGAAAAACTTTCCAAAGCCCTGCAAGCCCTCTCTGAGGAAGATCCGACTTTCCGCGTTAACGTTGACCCTGAAACCAATCAGACCGTTATTGCGGGGATGGGGGAACTTCACTTAGAAATTCTCGTGGATCGGATGATGCGGGAATTTAAGGTGGAAGCTAACGTTGGTGCTCCTCAGGTTGCCTATCGGGAAACCATTCGTAAGCCCGTCCGCGCTGAAGGGAAATTTATCCGTCAGAGTGGGGGTAAAGGTCAATACGGTCACGTTGTCATTGAACTAGAGCCTGGTGAACCAGGATCGGGATTTGAATTCGTTTCCAAAATTGTCGGCGGTGCGGTACCCAAAGAGTACATCAATCCTTCCGAACAGGGAATGAAAGAAGCCTGCGAAAACGGTATTTTAGCGGGTTATCCCGTTATTGACTTGAAGGCAACCTTAGTGGATGGGTCTTACCACGATGTAGACTCTTCCGAGATGGCCTTTAAGATCGCGGGTTCAATGGCGATTAAAGAAGCCGTTATGAAAGCTTCTCCCGTTCTCTTAGAACCGATGATGAAAGTTGAAGTTGAAGTTCCTGAAGACTTTATTGGTAACGTCATCGGTGACCTCAACTCCCGCCGGGGCCAGATTGAAGGTCAAGAGACGGATCAGGGATTAGCTAAAGTTTCTGCAAAGGTTCCCCTCGCGGAAATGTTTGGCTATGCGACCGATATTCGGTCTAAAACCCAAGGTCGGGGTATTTTTTCAATGGAATTTAGCCATTACGAAGAGATCCCCCGCAACGTTGCTGAGGCAATTATTGCTAAAAGCAAAGGGAACGCCTAATCAGGATGCATAACTCAAGGATCGGTTTTTAGTTACTGAAATTCATTGATATTTCATGGCTGAAAACTGATACCTTAAAAATTGATAACTGAAGCAAGAAGAATACTAAATAGGAATCATTAATTCATGGCACGCGCAAAATTTGAACGGGAAAAACCCCACGTTAACATTGGAACCATCGGTCACGTTGACCACGGCAAAACCACTTTGACCGCAGCAATCACCATGACCTTAGCTGCTTTAGGTCAAGCCAAAGCTAAAAAGTATGATGAAATTGATGCCGCTCCTGAAGAAAAAGCGCGTGGTATCACGATCAATACGGCTCACGTTGAATATCAAACTGAAACCCGTCACTATGCTCACGTTGACTGCCCCGGACACGCTGACTATGTGAAAAACATGATCACTGGTGCGGCTCAAATGGACGGTGCGATTCTCGTTGTTTCGGCAGCAGATGGCCCCATGCCCCAAACCCGTGAACATATTTTGTTAGCGAAACAGGTAGGGGTTCCTTTCCTCGTTGTCTTCCTCAATAAAAAAGACATGGTAGATGACGAAGAACTTTTAGAATTAGTTGAATTAGAAGTTCGCGAATTATTAAGCAGCTATGATTTCCCTGGTGATGATATCCCCATCGTTGCGGGATCTGCCAAAGAAGCCTTAGATGCAATGATCGCGAATCCTAAAACCGCTAAAGGCGACAACGAATGGGTTGATCAAATCTATGCCTTAATGGAAGCTGTTGATTCCTACATTCCTACTCCTGAGCGGGATATTGATAAGCCCTTCCTCATGGCGGTTGAAGACGTATTCTCTATCACTGGTCGTGGAACCGTTGCTACAGGTCGGATCGAGCGCGGCAAGATCAAAATCGGTGACAACGTTGAGTTGGTTGGTATCAAACCTACCCGTAGCACTACCGTAACAGGGATTGAAATGTTCCAAAAATCCTTGGATGAAGGGATGGCTGGAGATAATGCGGGTCTTCTTCTCCGTGGTATCCAAAAAACCGATATTGAGCGTGGAATGGTTATCGCAAAACCTGGTTCCATCACTCCCCATACCGAATTTGAAGGGGAAGTTTACGTTCTCAAAAAAGAAGAAGGTGGTCGTCATACGCCCTTCTTCCCCAACTACCGTCCTCAGTTCTATGTACGGACAACCGACGTAACAGGAACCATTAAGAGTTTCACGGCTGATGATGGCAGCGCGGCTGAAATGGTTATGCCTGGTGACCGTATCAAAATGACCGTAGAATTGATCAACCCCATCGCGATCGAACAAGGTATGCGCTTTGCGATCCGTGAAGGTGGTCGGACTATCGGTGCGGGTGTTGTGTCCAAAATCCTCAAGTAATTTGAGCTAATCCCATTAAGACTCGGTGATCGATCAAGGGTTATCAGTCAGAAATAGTTAATCTGTATTCCATGACTGAAACGTGATGATTAGATCGGATCACTGAGTTTTAATGTTGAATTATCCATTTTCGATTATTCCGAACCTTGAAAATTTAAAAAGTCTAAACCTATGGCAGCCCTTCAACAACAAAAAATTCGTATTCGTCTAAAAGCCTTTGATCGTCGTTTGTTAGATACTTCTTGCGACAAGATTGTCGATACCGCCAATAGAACTAATGCCACTGCGATTGGCCCTATTCCTTTACCCACCAAACGGAAAGTTTATTGTTTACTGCGATCGCCCCACGTTGATAAAGATTCACGGGAGCATTTTGAAACCCGTACTCACCGCCGCATCATCGATATTTATCAACCCTCTTCAAAAACCATCGATGCTTTGATGAAATTGGATTTACCTGCGGGTGTTGATATTGAAGTCAAACTGTAGGTTTTAGTTAATCAATAAAAAGTTTTATAATCCCTGCTCAATAAGATAAATAGCGGGGATTTTTTTATGCAATTAATGAACAATTGGGGATTTTTGGGCGCACGCGATGCGCCCCTACGGGATGAATTTTAAACTTTTAAACGACGCGCGATCGCGTTTTCCCAAGTTTTTGTAATCTCAGCTAAATTGACATCAATTAAAGTCTGATTATCTTGAGTTAACAGGGTTAAATTCCCTGATGCTGTACCGACTACGCCTAATTTTTCCCAAGCTTGATCTAGGTTTTGTTGTAAATAACTTTCCCAATCGGCTTGATGTTGAGGGTTAACGGAAACCACAATTCGGCTGGCGGATTCTCCAAATAAGATTTCATCGAGTCGTTGCTCAGAAGTCGGTAAGGTGATTTCGGCTCCCAGTTTGCCACTAATAGAACTTTCTGCAAGCGCGATCGCTAAGCCACCTTCTGCCGCATCATGGGCTGAATTGATCCAACCTTGACGGATACCATGACGACAAGCGGCTTGAACTTGTTTTTCTAGGGCAAAATCGACAACAGGGGGTTGACCTGCTACTACACCATGAACAGAAGCTAGATATTCAGAGCCTCCTAGTGTTGGTTTCACAGAACTGCCTAAGAGATAGATTACATCTCCTGATGTTTGCCATCCCTGACCGACAATTTTTCTTAAATCAGGAATTAAACCGACCATGCCGATAACGGGAGTGGGATAAATCGGTTGAGGTTTGCCGTCAGAATCAAGGGTTTCATTATATAAAGAGACATTGCCACCTGTTACGGGTGTACTGAGTTGACGACAAGCATCGGCAATTCCCTGACAAGCAGTTGCTAATTGCCAATAACCGACAGGGTTTTCAGGACTGCCGAAATTAAGGTTATCCGTCACGGCTAATGGTTCCGCACCGACACAAGTTAAATTTCGGGCTGCTTCGGCTACGGCTGCTTTAGCTCCCTCGTAGGGATTGAGGTAAACATAACGGGGATTGCAATCGGTGGTTGCTGCAACTCCAATGGTGCAACTGTCGGGCTTGGCATGGATGGGACGAACCCGAACGACTGCTGCATCGGCTCCACCAGGCAATAAGACGGTATTATTTTGAACTTGGTGGTCGTATTGTCGATAAACCCACTTTTTAGACGCAATTGAGGGTGTATCTAACAATTTCAGTAAAACTGCATTCCAGCTATGGGGTTTGCCTTGGATCTCAATTCCATTTAAGTCGGCGATCGCTAACTGAGCACTCGTCCATTGCCAGGCGGTTTGGGCATAGGCAGGTGGTTCAGCCATTAATTCTCGATGATAAATGGGGGTATTATCCGCTAAAGCTGTAGCTGGGATTTCTGCGGCAATTTCTCCTTTAAATAAAATGCGAACTATCGGCTCTTCAATTACAGTCCCTGCAACAACCGCTTGTAATTCCCAACGATGAAAAATATCAATTAATTCTTGCTCACGGCCTTTTTGCGCCACAAATAGCATTCTTTCTTGGGATTCTGAAAGCAAATATTCGTAGGGGATCATGCCCGTTTCCCGCACAGGAATTTTATCTAAATCCAATTCAATGCCGACTCCGCCTTTCGCTGCCATTTCTGAGGTTGAGCAAGTGATCCCCGCCGCCCCCATATCTTGCGCCGCGACAACTGCCCCTGTCTTAAAAGCTTCTAAACAAGCTTCAATTAAAGATTTTTCTAAAAAGGGATCACCCACTTGTACCGCAGGGCGATCATCCATTGATTGATCGGTTAATTCTGCACTGGCAAAACTGGCTCCTCCCATACCATCGCGCCCCGTCGTGGAACCGACATAAAGCACAGGATTACCAATACCTGAAGCCCCTGACTTAACAATGGATTCCGTTTCCATTAAGCCCAACGCCATTGCATTGACTAGCGGATTGCCCGAATAGGCGGGATCAAAATAGACTTCACCGCCAACCGTCGGCACGCCTACACAATTTCCATAATGTGAAATCCCATCAACTACACCCATAAAAATACGGCGATTACGGGCATCCTCTAAGTTGCCAAACCGTAAAGAATTTAAGATCGCGATCGGTCTGGCTCCCATTGTGAAAATATCCCGCAGAATGCCTCCGACTCCTGTGGCGGCTCCTTGAAAAGGTTCTACGGCAGAAGGATGGTTATGAGATTCAATTTTAAAAGCGAGTTGTAAGCCATCGCCTAAATCGACTACGCCTGCATTTTCGCCTGGCCCGACGAGAATGCGATCGCCTGTTGTGGGAAATTGTTTTAAAAGCGGGCGAGAATTCTTATAACAACAATGTTCTGACCACATTACCCCAAACATTCCCAATTCCGCCTTATTGGGATGCCGTCCTAAACGTTGGACAATATCAGCATATTCTTCGGGCTTAATTCCTTCGGAGGCAATTTCTTGGGGCGTAAAAGGTGCAGACATAATTGGTTAGGGTGATTAGCGTCAGAGCTTATTTTATCGTGAAGTTAGCAGCACAGGTTAAACTATTAACTTTGCTCTTTTTAACAATGAAAATTCTCTTTGTTCATCAAAACTTTCCAGGACAATTTAAATTCTTAGCTCCTGTTTTAGTGGCTCAAGGTCACGAAGTTTATGCCCTGACGATGAGGCAAGAACTCCCCGCCGTTTGGCAAGGCGTAAAAATCATTCAATATCAACCCCAACGAAGAAGCACCCCCAATATTCATCCTTGGCTGATCGATTTTGAAACCAAAACCATTCGAGCCGAAGCGGTCTTTCATCGTGCTTTGCAACTCAAAGCCGAAGGATTGATGCCTGATCGCATCATTACCAATCCTGGTTGGGGGGAAAGCTTATTTTTAAAAGAAGTCTGGCCCCAAGCAAAATTAGGGATTTATTGTGAATTTTTCTATCAATCCGAAGGCGCAGACGTAAACTTTGATCCTGAATTTCCTAGCCAATCCCCTGCCCAAGCTACAGCCTGTCGTTTGAAAATGAAAAACCTCAATCACTTTTTACATTTTGATATGGCAGATGGCGGAATTGCCCCCACCCAATGGCAAGCGGATACTTTCCCTGACCCTTTTAGAAAACGCATTAGTGTTATCCACGATGGCATTGATACAAATTTAATTTGCCCCGATCCCAACGCCAGTTTGACCATTAACAATCAACTGAAATTAACCCGCCAAGATGAAATTATTACCTTCGTCAATCGTAACTTAGAACCCTATCGGGGTTATCACAGTTTTATGCGAGCTTTACCTAAAATTTTAGCCGAAAGACCCAATGCAAAAGTGTTAATTGTCGGTGGAAATCAAGTCAGTTACGGTGAAGCCCCACCCAATAATCAATCCTGGCGAGATATTTTCTTTAATGAAGTCAAAGATAAATTTACACCTGACGCATTAAACCGCATTTATTTTCTAGGCCGAATTCCCTACGAATATTTTGTTTCTTTATTACAAATTTCTACCGTTCATGTGTATTTAACCTATCCCTTTGTTTTATCCTGGAGTTTACTCGAAGCCATGAGTTGTGGCTGCGCGATCGCGGCTAGTTCAACGGCTCCTGTCGAAGAAGTGATTACAGATAATGAAACAGGAAAATTGGTCAATTTTTTTGACTATCAAGGCTTAGCCGATACGGTGTGTTCCTTATTAGCAGACCCCGAAGAACGGCAACGGTTAGGACAAAATGCCAGAGAACTGATTCGCCAACGCTACGATTTAAACACCATTTGCTTACCCCAACAATTGCAATGGGTCTACAATTTATAACAAATTGTGTTTAAGAGGTTTTGACGGGGAAAAAGACCGCAGGAGATAACTTAAAAAATGCGGCTAGCTCTTGGATATGTCGAACAGTTAGTTGGCGTTTTTCATTTAAAACATCAGAGACAATAGACTCACTTTTAAAGATAGGAACTAAATCCTTTTGTTTCAACTCATATTCCTTAATTAAGACCCTTAAAAGTTCTATTCCGTAAATATCAGGAATTATCTCTTCTTGTTCCTGCTCATAATCATAAACCAAACTTCCTAAAACTTCTAAATAATCTTCTTCATCTGGAGTTAGTTCAGGCTTATCTAGGAGTTGATTAATCATGGATTGAGTTGCTGCTAACTCTGTTTCTGAGGTAATAGGACGAGGTGGAAATGTTTGTAATAATTGAAGATATTTTTCTGCTGTTTTCATAATATTTATTAATCAGTAATAAGACGTTAAAAAACATTTTCTATGATTTTAATAGGTAGAGCAACTAAATAAAATGTCAAATCTTTTTGAGCTTTATCTCCCCTGCCCCCATTACTAAGGGGGGTGCCGATAGGCGGGGGGATTTTATAAAAAATAAGGTTGACTTACTTAAAAAAAGGTTTAAGTTTAGCTGCTAGAAAACCAAGTATCATTTTTCCATTGATTTTTATCATATTCTGCATGACTTAAAACTGCCCGAATGTAAACTCTCCCTTTCGGAAATACAATTTTTGTGATCAGTCTATATTTATTCCCATTAATGTTAAAAACCGTCAGTTGTCCGACCATATCTACGTGAGGAAAAGATTGACGGACATCATCAAAATGCTTCCATCGGTGTTGACTGACGATTTTATACCAAAATCTTAAACCAACTTCTGCTTGTGGGTGCTTTTCCCAAAATTGTTTGAGGTAGCTTTTGCTAATGATATGCATTAAAAACTTGCCAGAACAAGCACTATAGCCAAACTAAATTGTGATGTTAATAATGAATAATAACCTTAATCTTAGCAATTTGCGAAGCCTCCTACTACATAGATGAGGTTAAGCTGTAGAATTGCTTTATTTTTCGCAGTAGTGCAACCGCTTCATTCAAAATCCCAAACGGTTACGTTACACTGACATTATCAATCTTTCCTATTCTTTACCAGATTTATGTCCCCGACTCTATTAATTTCAAAAGAATTACCGACACTTGATTACGTCTCCAACCGCGATCGCTTTGATCAAAGTTGGCAAGCTTCCCTCTCGACCCTTTTAGGGCTAGGACGGGCAGCGGGGGCAGATTTTGTAGAATTTTTTCTGGAAAAAGTTAATTATATTAGCTGTTTAGCGGAAGAAGATGCCATTACTAGCCTTTCTCCCCGTCTTTCAACAGGTTGCGGTGTGCGGGTGTTTCGGGGTAAGGCCGATTGTTACGTCAGCACCAATGACTTATCGTTTACAGGCTTAAAAACTGCCTTAGAAAAAGCCTTATCGATTCTAGGCTTAAATCTCCCTGCTCCTTTTTCCTACATTCCCGAAATTAACTTGGAAATGTTACGGGATTATGCCACGGCTAAAGGAAAAGAAGATTGGTTGAAAAATTGCAGTTCCATGCAGGAAATGAGCGAAATTTTGCTGCAAGCCAATGCCCACCTGAATCAAAAAGCCAACCATGTCCAGTCTCGTCGCGCTACCTATTTTCGTGATTGGCAAGAAGTATTAGTGGCGGCTAGTGATGGAACCTTTGCCAGAGATATTCGCTTGACCCAATCCGTTGGTTATTCCTTGCTTTGTGCCGATGGGGCAAATCGGGCTTCTATCGGTAAGCGTTCAGGCAGTACCAGCGATCCCAATTATCTCCGCCACTGGGATTATGAGACGGCATCTAGTGAAGTAGCAGAGTCAGCAGGAAAAATGCTCTATGCCGACTATGTGGAATCAGGCAACTATCCCATCATTATGGCTAATGAGTTTGGTGGGGTTATTTTCCATGAAGCCTGTGGTCATTTACTCGAAACCACTCAAATTGAGCATAAAACCACGCCGTTTATGGACAAAAAAGGTGAAAAAATTGCTCACGAAAATTTAACGGCTTGGGATGAGGGTTTATCAGAAAACGCCTTTGGCACGATTGATATGGACGATGAGGGGATGCCTGCCCAACG